>CAZGAK010000014.1:0-41774 GCA_964523565.1 uncultured Syntrophaceae bacterium
CTATATGCCCAATATTGCACAACTATATTTTTGCAACTGTTGAAGATGAGTTAAAGGCAGTTCTGCTTCCGTCCCTGGCTTTCTCTACCAGAAATGTTACATGGGATGAGGCGTCTATGGTCGAAAACGTATGTTCTCTTTGATCCTGCTCGGGCATAACCCATGCATTTTACCTGTTCCGCGGTCACCTGTCTACTTTTCTTAACTTAACGGCTGATATCGTTGTGCTTCATTTTATAAATATGTCTGCTTGCTCTGTTCTGTTTTTGTTCCAAACGCCTCCGTTCTTTTGGTGTGAATTTGCCATCACGGCAGACCCTTCGTTTAGATTTCTCGATATGGCGCTGTTCTCTTTCAAGCATGCCTGCTTCCCGACAGGTGAGTTCACCGCTCTTTAATCCCTGTCCGATTCTTTTCTGCTGGGCAACCTGCCTCTTACCGACCTTGCTTGCAAAGGCCACATTTGTAAATACAAGACCTGAGATAATCATTGAAATTACCACTATCATACCGAACTTTTTCATATGTCATTCTCCTTTATGCTTTTGAGTCTTTGCATTATTAGACGAATATCCGGATTAATTTGTCTACAAGCATTGAAAAAAAATAATGAGACCTCTACCGAAACTCAGAAGGGAAGGTCGGGTGGCATGGATTCGCCTCAGGCGGATTTGTCCGTGGATGGATACGTCAAAGGGCAAAGAGATTATTGGGGCCGATGCCTGCATGTGCGTTACCGCACGCAGACAGGCCCTCATCGGCCCATTCTTCGCTTTTATTCAAGAAAATTATCCAAAAATTCCCTGAGAGCGGGGCGGATGTAAGTATGGTTGAGGTCAAAACGCTTTACCGCCCTTGCCAGGGTTTGAATCTTATCTTTGGTTGTTGCCTTTGAGTTTATAATGAAGACATATTCTCCTTTTAGCCGGCAGAGACCGCCTGTATTTAAAAAATCCTCTTTCTTTATGGTCTCATATCGGATTTGTATCCCAAGCTTCCCGGCCAATTCCTCAAGCTGGCTCAGAATGATATTATCATCCAAACTGAAGTACCTCCTGGAGAAAAGATCGTTCGGGGCGAGAACTCTCCCATTAAATGCTACTTAAAATAACATCAAGATTCGCAAAAAACAAGACATGTCCTCTTAAACCTTCAACCTTATTTAATGAGACCCTTGCATAACGTCCCCTTTTGCCCAATTTCTGCGTCAGTCTCAAATTTTAATCCTCGAAATATCCGACATATTCCTGTGGTTAAAATTTTCACCTTCCTTGAACTTGAACAAAATTGAACATTCTGCAAAGGTCTCTTAATAAAAAGCAATTGACAATATAGCTATCCAGCCTATAAATATAGTATAGGTTAAATAAAAAAGGAGCTGCCTTGCCTGATGGACGTTTTCTTCAATCCTGACGGGATAGCAATCATTGGCGCCACAGACAACCCTTCAAGGGGAGGTTATCATATCCTGAATAACACCCTGGGTGGTTACAGGGGCAGGGTGTATCCCGTGAACCCGAAACATGACTCCATTCTTGGACTTAAGTGTTATCCCGATATTCAATCCATTCCCCACGACTTCGAGCTGGCCATTTATTTTATCCAGGCCAATCTTCTTCCCGCCACTATAGAAGAATGTTCCGGGAAAAAGGTAAAGGGTATTATTGTTGAATCAGCCGGGTTTGCCGAGGCAGGTGAGAAAGGAAAACGGCTACAGGAAAAATGTCTCAATCTTGCCGGAAAACATAATATACGGCTCTGGGGTCCAAATTGCATGGGGCTTCTTGATGGTCATCTCAGGCATGTGTTCTCTTTCATGTTTACTGACGAATGGAAAACCCTGATGGCTCCGGGGAATATCTCTATGATCGTACAGAGCGGTATGCTCTCAGCCACCTTTTTCATGATGATTCTTGAACAGGGAGGAATGGGCATAAGCAAGGTGTGCTCCATTGGCAACAAGTGTGATGTAAACGAAACGGAACTCCTGGAATATCTTATTAATGACCCTCATACCGGGGTAATCGGGCTGTATGTGGAATCCATTATTGATGTCAGACGTTTTATGGAACTGTGTATGTCGACCAGAAAACCTATTATCGTCCTCAAGGGTGGCAGGAGTCCTTCAGGAGCGAAAGCAGCCATTAGCCATACCGCGAGCATGGCAGGAGACTACACCATTATGAGCCATGCATTCAGGCAGGCAGGCATCGTCCCGGTATTCGATGTTAACGAACTAATGGACTTCTTGAAAGGTTTCTCCATGACGCACAGCAGCAGGAATGACGGTGGCACTGCCGTCGTTTCGTTCTCCGGCGGTGGGGGAATCATTACGGCTGATTTCCTCCATGATTTTAACCTCCCCCTCGCACAACTATCTGAGAAGACATTACAATCCATAAAAGAGGTCTTTCCTCCATGGATGGAGCCTTCTAATCCCGTAGATATATGGCCTGCCGTTATAGAGAGCGGCATGGAGAGAGTTTACACAAAGGTTATTGACGCCGTAATGCACGATGAAAATGTGGATTCACTCATCGTACATCTGTTTTCAGAAAGGATTAACAGCAACAAGTTGCGCCCGCTGAGTGAGATGAAGGATAAACTGGCAAAACCCGCTATCGTCTGGGCGGCAGGCACGTGGGAAAGTTACCATAAATTCAAAAAAGATTTAGAGGAAATGGGCATTCCCGTCTTTGAAGAAATGGGACGGGGGGTTAGTTTTCTCTCTGCCGTAAAACAGCACTACCTCAAAAAGTCTCGCGTGTGATATACCGAGACTGCGACTCAGGGAAAATTGAAAATGAAAAATACAAAAGTTGGAATCGGGTACAGCAACATAAACGATGCCTACCAATCAGGCAGGATTGCAGCCGAAAGGGCAATAGCGGATCAAGGCATACAGCGGCCTGACCTTGTGCTTGCTTTTTGTGCGGGCCAACTTGATCATAATGAATTTTTTGCCGGCTTGCAGTCTGTCGTGGGCAAGAATATACCGATCATTGGCGGCTCAGCGGCAGGTATCATTACAAATAATGATTTGTCATATAAAGATGCACCGGCTGGCGCTGCTATCATTGAAACCGATACGATCCAATTCAGAGTTGCTGCTGTGGGAGAATTAAATAAAGGGGAACAACTGGCGGGACAAAAATTAATAGAAGAATTGTCAGGCAAATCAGAGGACAAATTGTTACTGATATTTTACGACTCTGTTCGGATACCAGCAACAAAAGAAGAACCGCCTGTTTTAAATACTTCATCCAATCTGCTTGCCGGTATAGAAAAGAACCTCCAGCCCGATGTACCCGTTATCGGAGCCGGATTAATAGGAGATTACACCTTTAGTGCCACGAAGCAGTTTTGCGGCTCGTATGTGGGCAGTCAATATGTGGCAGGCCTTGTATTGTCCGGAAATTTCCAGCCATATTACCGGATCATGCATGGCTGCACACCTCTTGATGGAATGTATCACAAAATTACAAAGATGGAGGGTTCCGAAATTTATGAACTCGATGACAGACCTGTAGTTGACATTATTGATGAAATATTCGCAAATAAGGATTGGCGGGAGCAACACCCTGTAAATTATTTAACCGTCGGGGTAAACTTCGGAGAAAAACACGGCGAACCCCAGGAAAGCCATTATGTAAACAGATTGATCACGGGCATTCTACCCGACGGAAAAGGTATTGGCTTATTTGAGGCAGATCTTGCAACGGGGGTGGAGATACAGTTTATGCTAAGGGATGCAGAACTCATGCTGGAATCCTCCGAGAGAAATGCCGCGGAATTGATTGAAAAGATTGAAGAAGACGGGAAAAAGGCCGTATTCAGCATGTACATTGATTGCGCCGGGCGTGCGGCCGATAGTTCAAATACGGTCATTGAAGAGGCGTCTAAAATCCAGGAAGTATTGAACCATCACAATGTTCCCTTATTGGGATTTTACTCTGGCGTTGAGATTGCTCCTCTTCTCAGAAAAAGCAGGGGGCTGGACTGGACTGGAGTCTTGATGATTTTAGCCGAGGATTATAAAAATGTCTGATGAAAAAACGAACTGGAAGGATAAGGCTTTAGAATTAGAGGCCTTATTAAAGGAAGAAACGGCCAGGTCAGGATACTATCAGCAAATTGCAAAGCAATCCGGGCGAAAACGCCTGAGAGAAATTGAAGATCTATCAAAGATCATCACCAGGTTCAAGATAGCAGAAGAGGCGCTTCGGGAAAGCGAGCAAAAGTACCGTCTCCTTGCCGAAAACGTGTCAGATGTAATCTGGACAATGGATACTAACCTTCGATTCACTTACACAAGTCCCTCTGTTAAACGTATGAGGGGCTACAGTTCCGAGGAAGCAATGAACCAAACGCTGGAGGAAATATTAACTCCAGATTCCCTCCATATTGCCATGCAGGCCTTCGAGGAAGAAATAGCCATGGAAAGGTCGGGGCAAGAGGATCTTTTAACACCGCGGAATCTCGAGCTTGAACTGGTCTGCAAAGATGGTTCCACTATCTGGACAGAAGCTAAAATTACTTTCCTGCGAGATCTGGATGGCCGGCCCGTGAGAATACTTGGAGTCACACGTGACATTTCCGAACGCAAGCAAGCGGAAGAAGCCTTGAGAAAAAGGGAGCATGAATTGGAAGTCAAGTCTAATTATCTTGAGGAAACCAACATCGCCATGAAGGTTTTGCTAAAACACAGAGAGGAAGATAAAATCAAACTCGGGCAGGATGTTCTGGCAAATGTCAAAGAACTTGTTTCGCCTTTCATAAACAAACTAAAAACGAGTCGATTGGACGACGATCAAATTGCCTGCGTTGACACGATCGAAACGAATCTTGACAATATCATCTCACCTTTCCTGCGCAACATGTCCTCACAACAATACAGACTAACACCCAAAGAAATTCAGATAGCCAATCTCGTCAAGGAGGGCAGATCCACCAAAGAGATAGCGGAAATGCTGAATTTGTCTACAAGCGCGATTGATTTTCATCGGAATAATATTCGAACAAAGCTTGGTTTAAAGAATAAAAAAATTAATCTGCGATCCCACCTTTTATCACTATCATAGTATTAGGTTTTTACTGACATATTCCTAACAATTATTTAATATTGCCTTTATGGTTATGAGACATATATACTTTATAGCAATTTCTTATTAATTGTTGTGATTCCAATTCCTTATCTAAAATAACACAGGAAAGCTCCGGGATTAAAAGACGAGAAGGAAAGAAATTGAAAAGGAGTCCAAATATAATTACAAAAAAGATAAAGTGTCTTGGTTGTAATCATGAAGGAAGGATAGATGTCGGCACATCTGCTGCTACCACGGCATCCGGAATTTTTGAGTATTTAGGCCATAACCCCCACACCGGCGATTATTATGTCCGTTGCCCCGCATGTGGAATTGATCTGTCAGTCAATACAATAGAATCATCGACTCCCCACAGGATGACGGGATTCCCAAGTTCATTCGATCCTGCCATCCCGGACAACTTAAACGAAACATCTTCTCTCGCCGCATGGTGGGTTCCTGTCTGGTGGACCACGTATATTGTGTCATTTCTTTTCGTACTATCTTTAAGTTTAATCCTTATTTTTTAACACCGCATTATTTAAATTATCACTTCTCTGGACAGACCCCTGGTCGACATGGTAGAAAGGTAAAATTATAAAACGTTCGGAGAATGAGCAATGGAAAACGTGTTTATATTTACGATGAGCGATACAGCAACAGCAGAAACCTTCAGAACGTCCATTGAAAATGGTCATGATCTTGAGGAAGTATTGAATCTTGTTGAGGATGAGATACAAAAAGAAAAATTAAGGCATTTTTATCCTGACGGAAAATGTTATATTTGGGGAGAGCAGGAAAAAAACGGGGCTAATCGATCGAAATGGAAAACTATAACCGAAGGTGATCTGTTGCTTGGCTACCGGGAGGGGTTAATTGTATCCACATCCTACGTCCTGGCAAAAACGGATAATCATTCACTGGCAATAAGGGTATGGGGGGAACACGAGGAGGGACCCTTCAGGCTAATGCTTTTTATGACCAAACCACATTTATGTGAAATTAAAATAGTACCCCAGATGTTCAAATATCTTGATCCGGAATATACCGGATTTACAAAACTCAACCCGGAAAAGCTCAAAAACATAATACTTCACTATGGATCATTAGATGAATTCACCAGATTCGCCCTGGGACAGGATTTTCCTTTCAGCCTCCGCCACTCTCCATAAGCATATATAACTACCTGGGCCACCACTTCTTTCGTTTCCTGCCGACGTAAGCTACTAAGCACGCACACCTTCAGAATATTATCTATTTTTACCATAAGTTAGAAAATATCTCTTGACAAATTGAATTTCAAGGTCTATATTTTCAAACTTTCTTGCAATACTCATGAACAGTGGATCCCCCATCTGGTATGAAGTTGCCAAATGAGGGATTTTTTATTTTGTAATACAGTTAGCAAAACAACTTGTTGGAGAAGGAAACATCACCATGATAAAGGACGGCCAGAAAGTCAGAAACATCGGTATCAGTGCACATATTGATTCGGGCAAGACGACGCTTACCGAACGGATTTTATTTTACACAAAACGTATCCACGCCATCCATGACGTCAAAGGAAAAGATGGCATCGGTGCAACTATGGATTCCATGGAACTTGAAAAGGAACGCGGCATCACCATCGCCTCAGCGGCCACTTTCTGCGAATGGCAGGAACATGAGATAAATATTATCGATACCCCGGGCCATGTTGATTTCACAGTAGAGGTTGAAAGATCTCTCAGGGTCCTCGATGGTGCCGTACTTGTTCTCTGCGCCGTAGGAGGTGTTCAGTCCCAGTCCATCACCGTTGACCAGCAAATGAGACGGTATAATGTTCCCTGTATCGCTTTTATAAACAAATGCGACCGGAGCGGAGCAGATCCTGACCGTGTCATTACTCAACTCAAATCAAAACTGGGACACAATGCTGTGGCCATGCAGATACCCATCGGACTTGAAATGGATTTGATGGGTGTCGTTGACCTTGTTGCCATGAAAGCCATCTATTTCGATGGCGAGAACGGAGAAAATGTACGTATCGAGAGCATACCGGAAGCTCTCATGCCGGAAGCCACAGCGAAGCGGGAAGAACTGATCGATGCAGCCTCGATGTTTTCAGACGAACTGACGGAGGCTATTCTCGAAGAACAGGAAATTTCTGAAGATTTGCTTGTAGATGCCGTACGCAGGGGAACGATATCACGCGAAATCACGCCCGTCCTTATAGGGTCTGCTTATAAAAATAAAGGCGTGCAACCCCTTCTTGATGCAGTTACAAGGTTGCTTCCTTGCCCTTCTGAAGTGGAAAACGAGGCGCTTGACATGGGCAATAATGAGAACCCCGTTATCCTGCCCAGTGATCCGGAAAAACCCGTTGTCGCCCTTGCCTTCAAGCTGGAAGATGGACATTATGGTCAGCTCACTTACATCCGCGTCTATCAGGGAACCATTGCCAAAGGTTCAACAATCATAAACGCCCGTAGCGGAAAAAAGGTCAAGGTTGGCCGCGTTGTCCGAATGCATGCAGACCAGATGGAAGATATCGATGCCATACCCGCAGGATATATCGGAGCTCTTTTCGGGATCGAGTGTGCATCCGGGGATACATTTGTGTCTCCCGGTATCAACCTGACCATGACATCCATGTTCGTGCCGGAACCCGTGATTTCTCTTGCTATAGTTCCGGAGGACAACAAATCACAGATTAATATGTCCAAGGCCCTCGGCAGATTTACGAAGGAGGACCCCACATTCAAGACATATGTCGACAATGAAACGAATGAAACGATTATTGAAGGGATGGGCGAGCTTCACCTTGAAGTCTATGTAGAAAGAATGCGCCGCGAGTACGGAGCCGTAGTAACGACAGGTAATCCTCGTGTCGCTTACAGGGAAACGATTACCCGGAGGGCAGAATTCGACTATATACACAAAAAACAGACCGGCGGTGCAGGTCAATACGGCCGTGTGGCCGGGCATATAGAGCCCACCACTGAAGGAGATTTTATCTTCGAAAACAGGATTACCGGTGGCGCCATTCCGACACAGTTCATCGCTGCCTGTGAAAAGGGGTTTAAATCATGCCTTGCGAAAGGTCCTAAAATGGAGTTTCCCGTGACTGGTGTTAAGGTGACAATAAATGACGGTGCATTTCATTCTGTTGATTCCTCCGAAATGGCATTTCAGGCAGCCGCCCGTGGCGCGTTTCTGCAAGGATATGCAAAAGCCAAACCCGTTATCCACGAACCGATCATGAAGGTAGTCGTTGAAACGCCGACTGAGTTTCAGGGTGCCATAATGGGTCTTTTGAATCAGCGCAGGGGAATGATTCTTGGCGCCCAGGACGAAGGCCCCATGTGCGTGATTGAAGCCCAGGTCCCTCTTGCCGAAATGTTCGCTTTTTCAACAGTTTTAAGATCCTCGTCACAAGGACAGGCCCAGTTTACCATGGAATTTGCCCTTTATAAACTGGTCCCGCAATCAATTGCAGAGGAAGTAGCCGAAAACGTGGCAAAACAAAAAAAGAGTGCAGCATAAAAAATTGCATTATAATGAACAACTTAAGATTGTTAAGATCAACAGGTTTGTCGCAGCCGCTATCCCTGTTCAAAAAAACAACAAGGATCATTAACCTTAAAGACAGGAATTTTGATATGTTAAAAAAAGATATTTTTCTTAAAAACCCTCTGAGCCTTCTGGTACATAACATCGATGATATCGTTTCTGAAGGTGGATTCGGAGCAGTGCTTTCACGCGCCGGAGTCGGCAAAACAGCGTTTCTGGTTCAGCTTGCCTTAAACAACATGCTGCGGAGCAAAAATGTCCTTCACATCAGCCTGAGTGATTCGGTAGATAAAGTCGGCCTCAGGTACAGAGAGCTGTTCCAGGATCTTGCAAAACAATATGATGTTGAGCAGACAAACGAACTCTGGGAAACCATGCTGCCGCATAGATTCATCATGACATTCAGGGTCGAGGGCTTCAGCGTACCCAGACTTGAAGAAAGATTGACCGACATTACGAAGCAGGAGATATTTCACCCCCGGATGATCATCATTGACGGTCTGCATTTTGATGAAGCGGTACGACAGCCCCTTGCCGATTTGAAAGCACTGGCGGTGAAGCATTCACTTCACGTTTGGTTTAGTGTCCATACTCACCGCCATGAAGAACACAGCCCGAATGATATGCCGACTCCTCTTTCTGACGTTGCCGATCTGTTTGATATCGCTCTTCAGCTCCATCCAGAAGGCAAAGAAATCCATGTAAAAACGTTAAAGGGCATACCTGAAACTTCTGATCATCCCGCACTGTCCCTGGATCCTTCAACTATGCTGATAAAAGATAAGAACTAATTGCCGGCTTCGTATTCAACACAATTCATTTGGGATCGTCTTAGAAAATATTTACTATAATATCACCGACAAATTTCCCCGGAGGAAATTATGATGCTAAATAATCGGATCGTTTTTCTGAACGGAGACTACGTCGCCTGGGATCATGCGACGGTTCATATAATGAGTCATAGCTTTGGCCGCGGTTCGGCAATCTTCGAGGTCCTTGACCTCCACAACACCGACGACGGCCCTGTTATTTTCAGGCTCGATGAGCATATCAACCGCCTCTTCAGAACTGCTGCTCTCCTTGACATGGAACTTTCTTTTTCACGTGAGGGTTTCCACGAGGCAGTCCGAAACACGGTAAAAAAGAACAGTCTCCGGCAGGGTTTCATCAAGATTGTCGGTTACTACCCTCAGATCTCATTTGAAATATTCCCGCCTCAAAAGAAGCTGGATGTGGCCATTTTCATCATCGATCCGGCCAAAGACCTCGTTGATCATGATTTCTCCTTCGAGCGAGGTTCAACGGCCTGCGTTTCCAAATGGGCCAAACTGGATCCCAGAACGGTACCGATCGAAGCAAAAGTGGCGGCTAATTATTTAAACGGAATGATGGCAAGAGGGGAAGCCGCAAGGCGTGGATTCGATTACCCGATCATGCTCGATACCCAGGGCTTTATCGCCGAGGGCGGCACCGAGTCTGTCTTTCTGGTCAAGGACGGCAGACTAATGACGCCATCGCTGGGCATGGTTCTTGACAGTATTACACGCAAATCCATCCTCCAGGCGTCCGCGGTAATCGGCATTGAAACGTTTGAAGGTCAATTGTTACCCGAACTTCTTTATGAAGCTGACGAAATATTCCTGTCCGGCACGCCGGTTAAGGCACTTCCCGTAAGACAGATCGAAGATCGATTGATAGAAGGAACACCGGGTCCACTTACCCGTAAGATTTCAGTCTTGATGGACAAGATAGTATCCGGCCGGGATAATCGTTTCAAGGACTGGTTATTCCCCGTGGGGGAAAAAGGAGAACACACCATATGAAAATCGGACTGATCGGCTTGCCCAATTCCGGGAAGACGACAATTTTTAATGCTCTTACTAAAATGGAGGCCTCAGTCACTGCATACTCCGATGCGAAGGCGGAACCGAATGTGGCCGTTGTCAGGGTGGACGACGAGCGGTTGATTCGCCTCACCGATATGTACAAACCGAGGAAAATCACCGGCGCCACAATTGAAATGATCGATTTCCCCGGCATGAAGGAAGGTTCCGCAAAGAACGGTTTTTTTTCAGGAAACTCCATGGGATGGATCAAAAACACAGATGCCCTGGCCCTGGTGGTGCGTAACTTTAATGATGACCTGACGGGAGATCCCACGCCGTTGCGCGACATTGACGAAATCGATACGGAACTTCTCCTCGCCGATCTTATAATCGTTGAAAGCAGGCTTGAGAGACTCGAATGGGCACTGAAGCGAGGGCAAAAATCGAATTCCCTTGCACTGGAAGAAAGAACCCTCCGTAAAATCGCGGAGCAACTCAACAACAATAACCCAATCCGGAACCTTGAACTTGATGACGATGAAGATAAAATGATACGAGGCTTTCAATTTCTCACAAAAAAACCATTTCTGGTTATTCTGAATTCGGATGAATCGCTTTTCGGACAAAATGCGGATTTAATCACCGAAATCGACCCGATGTACAACGTCATCGAATTCGCCGGTCGCTTCGAAACGGAATTATCCCGCCTGAACGATGAAGAAGCGAAAATTTTTATGGAGGATATGGGCATAAAAAATTCGGCCCGGGAGAGGTTGACACAATTCGCGTACAGAATACTCGGATACGTAAGCTTTTTTACCGTCGGTGAAGATGAAGTGCGGGCATGGAGTATTAACGGAGGAGATACAGCGGTGGATGCAGCCGGCGCCATTCATTCCGATCTGGCACGGGGATTTATCCGTGCGGAATGCTTTACATACGACGAATTAATTGGATGCGGTTCGGAAAAGGGAGTGCGACAGAATGGCCACTTCCGGCTGGAAGGAAAAGATTACATCGTCAGGGACGGCGATATTCTGAGCATTCGATTCAGTGTCTGACAGAACAACAAAAACAGGGAACAGCCACTAACGTCTTCGTAAGAATGGAGAAAAAACAACAACCATGCGGAAGCAAAATTTCAGGAATATTGCAATAATTGCCCATGTCGATCACGGGAAGACGACCCTCGTCGACGGGATGCTCAGGCAGAGCGGCATTTTCAGAGAAAACCAGCAGGTAGCAGAACGCGTCATGGATTCGATGGACCTCGAGAGAGAACGCGGCATCACAATCATGGCAAAAAATACGGCCATCTGGTACCACGACGTTAAAATCAATATAGTTGACACGCCCGGCCATGCCGATTTCGGCGGTGAAGTGGAACGAAGCCTGAATATGGTCGACGGAGCGCTCCTGCTCGTGGATGCCAGCGAAGGCCCGCTGCCGCAGACACGATTCGTTGTCAAGAAGGCGCTTGCCAAACAGTTGCCCATTATCGTGGTCATCAACAAAATCGACCGCGGCGATGCCAGAATCGCGGAGGTTGTGGACGAAGTCTACGATCTTTTTATCGACCTTGATGCCGGCGAAGAGCAGATAGAATTTCCCATACTCTACACAAACGCCAAAACGGGCATTGCACATTCAGCGCCGGGTGACGACTCCACTGACTTGCAACCGCTGTTTGAGGCAATCATCGCTACTATGCCGGCACCCGCGGCAAACGACGACGAAGTCCCGCAGTTTCTTGTAACCAATCTCGATTATGATTCCTATGTCGGGCAAATCGCCATCGGCCGGCTGACAAACGGCATTCTGGAGATGAATACAAATTATTCCCTGTGCGGAGCAGATAAAGTCACACCGGGGATAAAATTTTCAGCCCTGTACACCTTCGGCGGATTAGAAAAGGTACAGGTCGACAGGGTGGAAGCGGGAGATATCGTTGCTGTTGCCGGTGTCGAACATGTGACAATCGGCGATACGATCTCTTCACTGGAAAACCCACGTCCGTTGCCCCGCATTAATGTCGATGCGCCGACAGTTTCGATGATCTTCTATGTAAACAACAGTCCCACTGCCGGTACCGAAGGCAAATATCTGACGTCGCGCCATCTGCGTGACCGCCTGGAGAAGGAGACTCTTCGAAATGTTGCACTGAAAATCAGGACCCTTCCCCGCAAGGATATGTTCGAAGTATGCGGTCGCGGGGAGTTGCAGATGGCTGTTCTGATTGAAACCATGCGCAGGGAAGGGTATGAATTTATGGTATCCAAACCGCAGGTGATCACGAAAGAGGAAAACGGAAAAGTCCTTGAGCCGGCTGAGCGGCTTTTGCTTGATATTCCGGAAGAATTTATCGGTATCGTTACGGAAAAACTGTCCGCACGAAAGGGGCGCATGACAAATCTGATCAATAAAGGCAGTGGACGCGCCAAGCTGGAGTTTGTAATACCGTCACGGGGATTGATCGGCTTCCGCAGTCATTTTCTGACAGATACAAAAGGCGCCGGGGTTATGAATACGCTCTTTGAAGGATACGAACCCTGGTTTGGCCCGATCCCGCAACGGGCAAACGGGGCACTTGTTGCCGACAGGGCCGGCAGGGTCACGACCTACGCAAGCTTTGCCATGACGGATCGGGGTGACTTGCTTATCGAGGTAGGAACAGACGTGTATGGCGGCATGATTATCGGTGAGAGAAACAGGCCCGGTGACCTGAACGTAAATATCACCAAGGAAAAGCATCTGACAAATATGCGCAGTTCTACGTCGGATGCTACAGTAACCTTGCGACCGCCACGGCGCCTGTCACTGGATCAGTCCATCGAATTCATCGCCGGGGACGAACTGATTGAAGTGACCCCGCAAAACATCCGCCTGCGCAAAATGGAACTGGATAAAAATAAACGGCCCGTTAAATTGAAGGCTTAGTCCCTAATTTACGGTGTTAATATAAATATGGGAAGTGTCCCTGTATTTCTGTATTTACTTTATTCCTTGTCCTTACTATTCCCTGCATGTGGGAAAAGATCAAGGAAGGATTTAAAGGGTTTCAATTCTGTCATAGGTCCACGTGCCAAACTTGAAAAATCCATACCCATGTCAAGCCACTTTTCAAACTGCTCGTCAGCATGCATTTTATAAGAAAGATAGTTTTGAATGGTTTGCTGGAGGTGTTTTTCGAAGAATTCGCTGAGCACGTTTTCTCCATATTGTATGAACAGGAATAGTAAAGGTACAGGCAAGAAATTTTTGTTATTTCTTGCCTCTTCCAGGATAATCTGCGTAAGAATAAAGGCGGTGACATCTTCTTTGGTTTTGGCATCAATAATTTCCACCTGTTGACCCTGCTTAATCATGTTGCTTATATCATCGAGAGTTACATAAGCACTTCTCTCGGTGTCATACAACCGTCTGTTAGTATATTTTTTTATCAATATTTTCTCAGCCATCTTGTTTTCTCACTCCTGAAATTATGATGTCCTTTTATAACACAATGCAACAAAAAATCAATTTATTATTTTTTTCTTTACATTTAAAAAAGTTGCAGATGGGTTAATAAGCTTACATTTCGAACTGTTGTCAGCTAAAACGCCTCTATCAATATATAAAATAAATTGTTGCAATGCAACATTTTTCCTTGACAAATAAAATTTATGTATTAAACTACATGTATTCAAGATCCATTGTCAAAAAAACAAAAAATACTAAGAAGGAGGTATGAACAACATGGATTTAAAAAAAATGACAAAGCAAATGATCGATTTTCAGAAGGCCACTTTTGACAACACCTTTAACTCAATGACCTTACTCCAGGAACAGGCGGAAAGAATGGCCAGCATGTTCCTGGGTCAAACCCAGGAAATCCCTGAGGATGGAAGAAAGGCCGTTAATGAGTGGGTCAAGGCCTACAAGAAGGGACGTGAGGATTTCAGAAAGTCAGTAGATGACAGTTTTAAAAAGGTCGAAGACTATTTTGCCGATGCCGAGAAGACTAAAAGCAAATAAACGTTTTCCAAATCACGGTGTAGCGGGATCATAGGACGAAAAACAAATAAAGTCCATTGAACCCGCTATTCTATTAACGAAATTACATAAATCATATTACAGGAGAAACACAAAATGGAACAACAAAAGATATTTAAGCAAATGATCGATTTTCAGAAGGCTACTTTTGACAACACATTTAATGCAGTGACCATGCTCCAGGAGCAAACGGAAAAAATGGTAAAAACCTATTTGGACCAGGCCGCCTGGCTTCCCGAAGAGGGGCAAAAGGCCGTCAGCGAATGGGTTAATACATACAAAAAAGGCCGTGAAGATTACAAAAAGGCAATAGATGATCACTTTAAAAGAGTAGAAGACTTCTTTGCTAATGTAGGATAGGACTAAACTGGTAAACTTCTAAACTCTTGAGAGGTTTGCATAATATTTATTATGTCATTACGAGAGGAGCGAGGCAATCTCTAAGTTGTTGTAAATATGTGAGATTGCCACGTCGCTTCACTCCTCGCAATGACCGGAAATGCAGCTATGCAAACATTTCCTCTTCTGTCGAAAGGCTTGAATATGAAAGATTGGTTGGATCTGACATCCGATTTTTATAGCTATATGTTTCAGTTTCCCGAGAACTTACTGGAAATAAACATGAAAATGATTGTGGCAACAGGTAATCTTATTAAGGCCGAGCAGGCTTACTGGATCGGCCTTAATAAGTATATTGACGATTTTATGCTTCCCTACCAGATTGCTGCGAAATATATTACCCGTGTTGAGCAGGACAAATTTTTGCACACCCCGTTCCTGGATAGCCTTCAATCCTATGCTGATCTCTTTGAGCTTAATTTAGACATTGCCAACAAGGAACTGGCCAGCAGGATAGATGCGATAAACAATTATCATATCCCCGAATTGAACAGGTGCTTCATAGCGTGGGTAAATACCATCTTTAACCTGGAGGGAGAGGATATCTCCGAATTTATGGCCAGGCATGCGAAAACGCTGGAGTTAGTTACCTATCAATATCGTCAATCCATCCAGGATATTGAATCTGAATACGGATTTCACTTTGAGAAAGCCGGTTATATTAAAGCAGCCGAGACAGATCGATTTGATCTTTACCAGGTTCTTCCCAATGACAAAAAAGTCAAGGTCAGGGAAAATGGCAAACCAGTTATAATTATTCCGCCTTATGTTCTGGGTTCGAATGTCCTCGCTTTTTTGCCGGGGGAAAACAAAAGCTACGTGCACAGTTTCGCGAACCAGGGGATACCTACTTACATCCGGATATTAAAGGATATAAAAACAAACCCGGCTGTCCAGGTAATGACCGGGGAGAATGATGTCCTTGATACCCGTTTTTTCTGTGAGCAGATAAAGGCAAAGCATGGGAAACTGGTAACTCTTAATGGCTACTGTCAGGGAGGATTCTCTGCTGTGTGCGATCTTCTGTCCGGTGAACTGGACGATTTGATAGATGCACTTATTACATGTGTATCGCCCATTGACGGTACCCGGAGTAAGGGACTGGGACAGTTCCTTAGAGATCTGCCGCAGCGATTCAATGATCTGGCTTACGGAACAAAGACGCTGCCCAATGGCAATCAGGTTGCTGATGGCGACCTGATGAGCTGGATTTACAAAATTAAAAGCATAGACGATGAGGCCCCGATTGTTGCCTTTTATCGGGACTTGATGATGTTGAAAAATATATCTGACTTTGATAGCCAGAAGCAGAAATCTGCCGGGCATCCATCACACCGCAGGCGGGGCGAAAAAGAGCTGAATGTCAGCAAGACCGCATTGGCAATTAACTACTGGCTGACCTATGAACGTAATGATCTCCCTATGGCCATCACAAAAATGAGTTTTAATTCGTACAATATCCCTATAACAAAGGACGGAACCCTCCCTGTAAAACTTTTCGACCGGGAGCTTAATTTCAAGCGCCTGAAAGAGAAAGGGATTAAATGGCTTATCTGTTATGGGGAAAAGGATGATCTGGTGGAAAAAGAAACAGCACTTGCCCCATTGGATTATGTAGATGCTGAGGTCACGATGTTTCCGAAAGGTCATGTGGCAATGGCTACCTCCTGGTCACGTCCTGCATCTGAATACGCATTGCATAAACGTTTTGAAAATAATCAGCGAGGCCCTGTCCGCTATCAGTTGGATCTGGAAAAGGAATATGAGAAGAATTCTTAGTTTTGAGTTTTGAATGAACTACCTCTACCAAAAAATCTACAAAACCCGCCAAACGTTCTACAAAGAAATGATATTAAGAGACCTTTGCATAATATGCAAAGGTCTCTTAATATCCTCTGAAGGTTGATGCACTCGTAAAAAGTCAAATTTGGACGGCAAAGTAAAAAGCTTCAAATTCAAGGCGTGTAAATCTTGAGGAATGAGACGTACTTACGGTACGTCGCAGTGACGAAAGATGCAGCGGAACGCAGAAGTTGGACTTTTTACGAAGCCGTCAAGGTTATTTCTTCGGCGCTTTGGGGGGACTGACCGCAGCCTCCCCATCCAGCACAATTGTTCCCTCCTGATTGAAACAGGTGGTTTTCAGTCGAATCCTGTTTTTTTCTGCAATAATTTCCACCACCTCTGCACGGGCAGTAATGGTATCTCCAATATGGACCGGTGCAAGGAACTTAAGCTCCTGCTTGATGTAAATAGTTCCGGGTCCGGGGAGTTTTGTCCCAAGTATTGCCGATATAAAACCCGCAGGCAGCATCCCATGAGCAATCCTGGTCTTAAAAAAGGTCTTCTCGGCATAGGCCTCGTTTATATGAGCCGGATTAAAGTCACCCGATATGCCGGCATAGAGATAAACATCTGTCTCAGATATGGTTTTAGAAATTTCAGCAGCCTCACCAACCTCTATTTGATCGATCGTCTTTCCAATCATGATAACCCCTCTCCTTCTTCCTAAAACCAGGACTTATGAACCCATAAATCTTCTTTCATGTTTTTTATATCATCCTGAAGCATCAGATACATGGAAGCATTCTGGATGGCCAGGCCCCCCATACATGCCAGGGCAGAGACTAACATAATCTCATCCTCAGTGAATTCTCGCGGCACTCCGGAATAAAGCCGCAATACACCGATTACCTCCTCTTTGACCTTTATGGGAACACAAAGAATGGAATCAATCCCTTCCTCTTTCTTTTCCTTCTTATACTGAACTCCTTTATCTGTGGATGCATGTTTGACTACTACGGATTTTCCTTTAAGGGCCTCGGCAATACTTTTCTCGGCAGACACTGAACCCTTGGCTAAATATTTCTCACTCAGGCCATAGCTTGCCATGAGCTCCAATGTCTTCCTGTCCTTATCAAGGAGGCGAATAGAAGCGGCCTTCACACCCAGGGCACTGGCCATATCTTCAGATAGACTGTGAAAAATCTCTTTCACGTCCAGAGTGGAATTGATGCTTGTGGCCAGGCTATGGAAAAGTTTCGTATCCTCCCTTATTTTTTCGATTAACCGGGCGTGTTCAATGGCCATACCCCCCTGTTCGGCAAGGGCGCTCAAGAAATCTACCTCGTCTTCAGAAAAATCTCTGGGAGATGCCGTATAAAGAGCAAGGGTGCCTGTCACCTTTCCCTTCACCATAACCGGCACGACCAATATAGAAGCAATTCCTTCGGCCTTTTTTTGCTCGTGATTTTCTGCTCGCGGATCGGACGTAGCGTCACGAATGGAGAGATAACCTCCCCCCAGAAAATTGGATACCGCTTCACTGGATGGCTTTCGCCCCGCGTGTAAATAGCTCTGGGATAATCCTTTCTGAGCTACGGGCACAGACACATCCTTTTCTTCATCAATCAGAAAAAGACAGGCACCCTTTCCTTCCATTGTATCAACAGCATTTTGAACAATCAGATCCAGAAGTTCGTCCCTGTCCAGAGTCGTTCCAAAAACACTGCTTACCTTGCATATAGTTTTAAAATAATCTTTTCTTTCAGTCATTTTTCATATTTCCTTACGTAGAGGATTTCTTTTTTCCTTTTTTGGGTGACGATATTGTGGCCTTAGTCTTTGCAGCTGTTCTACTGGCAACAGGTTTTTTCCTGCCCGGAGATTCTTTCTCAGGTTTATCTCTCTCTTTCAACCACCTGGCGATCCTTGGGGCGAATTCTTTTTGAACCCTTGAACTAACGTATATCCCGATATGACCGGTATCAAGACAGACGTCTTCGGTGTCCCTGCTTCCCACCGCTTCCGTGAGGTGTTCACAGGCCTCGGGGGGAACCAGGTGATCATACCTCCCGTAAAAATTCAAAAGGGGCACGGTGATCTTTTTGAGATCAACCCTGCGTCCCCCTAACTCCATCTTATTCTGGATGAGCAGATTTTTTTTATATAAATCATTGATAAACTGCCTGAAGGTCTCTCCAGGCACATCGGGACTATCAAAGATCCACTTTTCCATACGTATAAAGTTTTCCACAAAGGTCTTATCGCCGATATTCTTCAAGAATCCCACATATTTATCAATCATCAGGCGGGCGGGGTTAAGTATCAGAAACCCTAAATTCATCATATCTGCGGGGACATTGCCCAGGGTATCGATCATCCGGTCAACGTCGATTGTTTTCATCCAGATATGCAAAAGGCCCTGATCAGTATCGAAATTTGTCGGGGTAACAGTGGTAATAAGATTTTTGATCTTCTCGGGGTGCAGCGCGGTGTACATAACCGAAAAGGTCCCCCCCATACAGATGCCCATCAGGTTGATTTTCGGGATACTATGTCTTTTACGGATAAAATCAACGACATTATTTATATATCCATTCACATGGTCATCAATGGTCAAATATCGATCCTTCCGAGTGGGGTATCCCCAATCAATCATATAAACCTCGACACCCTCATCGAGAAAATTTTGTATCGTACTCCTGCCGGGCTGGAGATCAAGCATGGTTTCCCTGTTTATCAAGGCATAAACCAGCAAAAGTGGCGTTTTTAACTTAGCACCTGTCTTGGGCTTATAATGCTTCACCTTGATACGATCTTCCTCATAAACAATGTCACAAGGGGTGGTGGAAATTGCGGTATCAAGAGGACCGAGCAGAACATCTGAAGCCTTTTGAGCGGTTTTCAACACCTCTTCACTATCCTCAGTCAATTTTTTCATGATAAGATCTACGGGAATCTTAGGCTCGCTCATCAAACACCTCCATTTCAGAACGGTCGGTTATTTTAAACCAGCTACCTTTTTTGAAAGTTTCTTAACTTCCTTCTTCAAGAGATAAATTTCCTTATAAAGTTCATCCATATCCTTATTGGTCGCAACGGGGAAAAATTGAAGGATGTCTTCAATTAAATGATTCCTGGCTGAAAAGTAATTTTGCCCGGCATCAAGAACATTGTTTAAAACCTGTATGTATTCGGTTGATTTAAAGAGGACCATGTAATGTCCTTCTAAGATTTTTATCCACTCTCTATAGTATTCTTCAAAGTTTTCAGATAGTTCTCCCTTTTTTGTTACCTCTTCCAGCTTTTCAGACATAGCCTTTGTAGACTTCTCCACAGGCAGATACAACAGGTTCACAAATTCAGATAAAGCAATTTCGAAAAGGTTCAATCGGTCTAATGTCTGCCCCGTTCTCTCCTGATAAAAGCGGGTTAAGCCTATCTGCGGAACATTCAGAAACTGGCTGAATTCCTTTTCATAAACTTCGGCCCAGGCCTTGAATAGATCTTTATCAATATCCTCAAATTTATAGGCTTCCGATTGCTTTCCCATCCTCGATGCCTTTTCCAGCCATTTCTTCTGTAAATCGGAATATCCTCCCCATCCTGACTGGAGTGTTTGTAATACTACTTCCGGTAGTATATCCATCCCTTTAAACAGGGCGTTCATGCTTTCCGGCGCACTAAAGGCCGAAATAAATGATTGCCACATTTTTGGCGCTGATTCCAATTTCTGAAATTGTTTTTTTAACCCTTCTGACTGAAACGGCTCGGTGGCATCGGGCCATATCCGGGATGTCGATTTCCAGAAATCCGTTGCCGATTTCATCCAGAAAGACATCAAAGATTCGGGATAAAGCTTCTCATTTTGGTTTTCGCTCATAGCTCACGACTCCTTTATAATACATTTTTACTTAAAAGGTTCACCGAGTCACTGCAAATTCGTCTGGGACGGGCAGAGAGTCACATCGTCAAAAATCCATGTCTATTTACGCTTTTTAGTAGTCTTCGCCTTGGAAATCTCAGTTTGAAAAAGGTGGCCGAGGTTCTTTGTTAACTCCTGAAATTCAGCTGTCTGTTTTTCCATGAGGGACTGATATCCGTCGAGCATGCCCCCTTCATCTACAGATTTGGTGTTCAAAAGCTTTTTAAGATGTTTAATTGTCTCTTCCTGGGAGACAACTTTTTCTTTCAGTTTCTCATATTTCTCAACTAATGATAAATGTTCTTCTCCCGGAACAACCCCAAGGAGGTTTAAATAATCCCTGAAAGAATTTAAGAAATTTTCTGACGCTCGATTCCATGTCTCCATATAATCAGGGTCATCTTTCTTCGCCTTATCCAGACCATAGGATTTTTGGAACATATTGGAAAGACCTTCAAAACCCTTTAAACCCTGTCCGATCCATTCATTCATGTCTTCTACCTGCTTTTTTCCTCTGGCGGCGCTCAGCAGAAAATTTCCCCAGAATTCCAAAAAGTTTTTATCCATAAGATATATCTCCTAATGCGGCAAAGCCGCAAAATTTTAAATTAAGGATAATAAAACTCCTTAATTCATAATTAAGAATTCAAAATTCAACATTTGATAGATATTCTGTCAGAAAGCACGCATCTTAAAACCAACATCCGCACAAAAAACACAGTTGTTGTGAATAAAGACACTAATGGTCTAATTGATATTATTATGTGAAAGTGTGTTATTGGGTCTTCGTGCTCGACGATTTCTTTTCCTGAGCAGCAATTACCTTTTTCTGATCTGCTATTGCCTTCTTCTGACTATCAAGTTCTTTTCGCAGCCCGTCAACTGTCTTCTCATAGCTGTTGTTCTCTTTCTTCTGACTCATAACCACTTTCTTCTGTTCTTCGATTATCTTCTTTTTATCCTCAAGGGATCTTTCCTTCGCAGAAACTGCTTTTTCGCAGCCGCTAATCTCCTTTTTCTGATTGGCAACAACCTTTCGGAGATTTGCAACCTCTTCACCGAGATTCTCATATTTATTTAATAATATCTGGTGTTCTTTCCGGGGTACCACACCCATTAAGTTCAGATAATCATTTAAAGACTTCTCAAAATTTTCTATTGCTTCTTTCCACATCTTTACATATTCATCGCCGGCCTCGGATATTCGGTCCAACCCGTACGACTTTTGAAATAGAACAGTCAAATAATCGACTCCCTTGAATCCCTGCCGCATCCATTTGGTCATATCTTCCAATTGCCTTTGCCCTTTTGCGGAATTGATAAAAAAATCCCCCCAGAATTGCAAAAATTGTTTATCCATAATGTTTTTCTCCTTTTATAACTCTTTCATCATATAGCTTATTATTTATTATTTGTCCTCAACAAAATTAAACACTTAACACTCAAAATTGAAAGATTATCCTTTGTATTCTTCTTCCATGTCCAACTGATAACGTACCGGGCCTCGCTGATTATTTCCAAAACGCTTATGCAAAGCGTATTCAGATGTCGGACGTGACCAGGAGGTAGCCATTGCCACATGGCCCTTAGGAAACATCGTAACCTCAGCATCTACATAGTCTAACGGGGCAAGCGCTGTTTCTTTTTCCACAAGATCATCCTTTTCCCCGTAACAGATAAGCCATCTAATCCCCTTTTCTTTCAGGCGCTTGAAATTGAGTTCCCGGTCGAAAAGTTTTACGGGAAGGGTACCATCGCTTGTTATGGGTATGTTGTATGATTTAAAACTCATTTCAGTGATGGCCATGGGAAGATCATTTCGTTCATAGGTCAGCCAGTAGTTTATTGCCAATGCAGTTTTGCTGATATTCAATTCTTTTTTACCTCGCCTTCGGCGGGATGAATGTCCGGCAGATTTTCCCTTCCGGGAATCTCCGTCAGATGCATTTTTCAACATCATCAAGTCCCTGTAAAAAGCAACAATCGGGGCTTCATCATTTAAGCTTTTAATCTTATAAATCCAGCTCATGAGGTCGCCATCGGCCACCTGGTTGCCATTGGGCAGGATCTTTGTTCCATAAGCAAGGTCATTGAATCGCTGCGGCAGATCTCTCAAAAACTGTCCCAGACCTTTACTTCGGGTACCATCAATGGGAGACACACACGTAATCAGGATATCTACCAGACCGTCCAGTTCACCTGACAGGAGATCGCACACTGCCGAGAATCCTCCCTGGCAATAACCGTTCAGGGTTAGCAACTTCCCATGTTTTGCCTTTATCTGCTCACAAAAATAACGGGTGTCAATGGCATCATCCTCACCAGTCATTACCTGAACAGCCGGAGTCGTTTTTACATCCTTCAGTATTCTGATGTAGGTGGGTATTCCCTGGTTTGCAAAGCTGTGCACATAGCTTTTGCCTTCCCCCGGCAGAAAAGCGAGAACATTTGAACCCAGGACATAGGGCGGAATGATTAGAACCGGTTTGCCATTTTCCCTGACCTTGACTTTTTTGTCGTTGGGAAGCACCTGGTAAAGTTCAAACCGGTCTGTCTCCGCTGTCTTTATATAGCCCCCTTTTTCAAAGTGAAATCCGTATTCCGATTCAATATCCCGGATAGACTGGTGATATTGATAGGTGATTGACTCCAGTGTTTCCGCATGCCTGGCTATAAATTTGAAGATATCCTCTCCCTCCAGGTTAAATACGGTATTAAACCATGCTACAAAGTACATGTTCAATTCAGGGAGATGATAATTATTTATGGCCTCTATCCTGCCGGCAAACTCCTTGCCGGCAATACCAAAATTTAGCTCTAATAGTTCTGTATAGGATTTCAGGCTGTCTGCAAATGGAGCATGTGTCATTCTATCCTGTTCGACACGTGTAATATATTTCACTGCAGTCATGTAAGGAATCATAAAATCGTTGATATATTTACTAAGACCAACCCAGTAAGTCTGTTCGGCCTTGATAAGATTCCCTGTTGCCTCAAACGTCTTCAGGTTCCATTCCAGTAACTTCTCAGGACACTGAAACATAGAATGATAAAAATCGGATTTCAGATCAAACAAATCTTTCATGTATACGCCTTTCAACATAAGGATTTACGCCTTGTATGCACCGGCAAGGAAGTCTTTTACTCTTTTATAATTACCATCTACGGCCTTCTTGAAATTTTCACGCCCTTCACTGCATGTATTGACCCATTCATTAATGACCTTTTCCCCCTCCTCGGGAAGCCACATAGTCTGACTCAAATAGATGTCAACCATTCTTTCCATTTGCTCCTCCGCTAAGGTAATAACGTTAAAGGAGTTATCAAAGGCAGTCTTCTGAAAGTCTATTGCCTGCTTAACCATCTTTTTTTGTTGTTCCATTTTTTTATTCCTCATGCAACATATTTTTGGTTGCATCTTGAATAGCGGGCTCAACAGATTTTTTCATCCCGTGATCCCGCTATTCAGTGATTTTATGTTACTACTTTTTAGATTTCTCTACGTCGGCAAAAAAATCTTCTACCTTTTTAAAACTTTCGTCTACAGACTTTTTGAAATCCTCACGGCCCTTTTTATAGGCATCGACCCATTCACCAATGACCTTTTTCCCTTCTTCGGGCAGTCCTGTGGTCTGACCCAGAAACATGCTGGACATTCTTTCCGCCTGCTCCTGTAACATGGTCATGGCATTAAAGGTGTTGTCAAAAGTCGCCTTCTGAAAATCAATCGTCTGCTTCATTATCTTTTCTAAATCCATATTTTTTGTACCTCCTTCATATTTTTTATTTTTTGGTAATGGATCTTGAATACGTATATTTTAATACATAACTTTCATTTGTCAAGGAAAAATGTTGCATTGCAACAATTTATTTTCTGGTATCACCATAATTGTTATTTGTAGTAATAGATTGATATAATTACATATACAAACATGAATGGCCTGTCAAGGTATATGCGAAAAAATAATATATTGATTTTTTGTTGCATTATATTATAAAATATTGCAATTCTAAAAGTGAGAGGAATAAAATGGCTGACAAGATATTAATCAAAAAATATGCTAACAGGCGGTTGTACGACACAGGAAAGAGCGCTTATATAACTCTCGATGATATAAGCCACATGATTAAACAGGGTCAACACATGGAAATTATTGATGCTAAAACCAAAGAAGATGTCACCGCCTTTGTACTTACACAGATTATCCTGGAAGAAGCAAAAAATAATAAAAATGTTCTACCCGTACCTTTACTCCTCCTGTTCATTCAATACGGAGAAAATGTGCTCAGCGAATTCTTCGAAAAACACCTCTATCAAACCATTCAAAACTATCTTTCCTACAAAACGTTTGCCGATGATCAGTTTAAAAAGTGGCTTGATATGGGCATGGACGCATCAAATCTGGCCAAGGGATCCATGACTGAATTCGCACCGTTTAAACCCTTTTTCGATTTTTCCCCGTATGCAAAAAATAGAAAAGGTAAACCAGCAAGCAGCAATAAAACGAAGAAATAAAATAACATCTGAATGGTTCAGGGTTGGTGGACTCGTAAAAAAACGGTACTTTCTGTTTGACACATAATCATCCCTCTTTTATACTACAAGAGAGCTTTTTACGAAGCCGTTAAATTTATCAAGAGGAAATAATATGAGATCGGATATTTTAATGTGGGAAGGATTAGGGATCGGATACAACAGGCTCTCTGCCTATGAGTCCACACCGCTAATCGAGGAAATCGCGGGTGAAGCGGTGGACAGCCTTCTGGAAAAAATCATTCCGTAACGTTCCTTTCAGAAATGGTATGATCGCGGGGAAGGATAAACGTGCATATATTGAGACCTTTGCAGAATGTTCAATTTTGTTCAAGTTCAAGGAAGGCGAAAATTTTAACCACAGGAATATGTTGGATATTTCGAGGATTAAAATTTGAGCCTGACGCAGAAATTGGGCAAAAGGGGACGTTATGCAAAGGTCTCCTACTGAAAGGTCACAACAATGCGTATATCTTTATCCTGATCACGCTCATAGTGATTTTCACTCTCACCGGAAGTACGAAGGCTTCTGACAAACACATTCCCTTTTATCCTGGCGAAAAACTGACATACCAGGCAAAGTGGGGTGTCATACCGGCCGGTGAGGCTGTAATCGAAGTCCTCCCCATGGAGAAAGTCGACGGTATCGAGACCTACCACTTTGCAATGGTTACGGAAACCAATGCAGAAATTGATCTTTTTTACAAAATTCGGGAACGACAGGACTCATATACAGACATTGACCTGACCCGCACCATCCTGTATGAAAAGCTGAGCACAGGAAAACACCCGCGCGATGTCATCGTAAATTTTGACTGGGGAAAGCTCGAAGCCACCTATTCAAGCTTCGGTGAAAAAATGTCGCCCATTCATGTCGTGCCGGGCACTTTTGATCCGTTATCTATCTTTTTTATCATTCGTCTCCATGAATTGAACGAAAATAGCGTGATCGAAATACCTGTCTCCGACGGGAAAAAGTGCATTGTCATAAAAGCCACCGTTTCGAAACGAGAAACTATCAAGCTTGCAGAAAAAAGATATGACACTTATTTAGTAATACCCGATATGGAAAGATTGGAAAACGTTTTTAAAAAGGGCGATGACCCTAAACTGAAAATATGGTTTACCGCAGACGAGAAAAAAATCCCCGTTAAAATAATAAGCAAGGCAGGAATCGGAAATTTTATTTTTGAACTTATCTCAGCCGAGGATTAAACTCCGTTAAATCTTCAGCAGCCCGGATTAATCCCGCAAGAAGGCTCGACATGCTGACAAAATCCAGGGTGTCGATAGTATCCCTCGCACTGTGATAATTCGGATTTCGATAAAAAGCGGTATCGGTAATCATGACTGCGGCATACCCCATCTTCCAGAATGAACGGTGGTCGGAAAAATCCACACCGGGAACAAAACTGACCGTCGACATTGTCTCAACGGGAATGTTGGAACTTTTCTTTAAGGAACCTTCGATTCTCTTCACCAGGCCTCTTGATTTTAAATTGCCAACAACGGCGATGAAATTGGGTGTGGAAGAATACACAAGATTCATGAAGGGAAGGGGGAAGGTCTGGCCACCTTTTTTATCACCGTAATATCCCAGCATTTCAAGACAGACCATGGCACGAATATTTTCTCCTTTTGCCTTAGCCTCCCTTGCATAAACGTAGCTGCCCATAAATTTTGTCCTGAATACAGGAGGTTCCTCAAGGGTGAAAAAAATCAGTTTTAACGTCCTTCCCGGTGAAAAATCTTTCAGGGCCCGGCACATTTCAAGCAAAACAGCAACGGCACTGGCATTGTCATCAGCACCCGGTGTGCCATAAACCGTATCATAATGGGCACCAATGACTACCGTTTCATCGGGACGTTGCACGCCTTCCCGCGATGCGATGATATTGCTGTATACTTTATCGTTATAGGTATAATTCTGAAGTACCGGGGCATAACCCATACCTTCAAGAAAAGATACGATATAATGTTTGGCCGCCTCTATCTTATCGTACTCAAAAACACTCCTCGATCCGATACGGACACTTAAATGTTCTACATGCTCATATAGCTGATTGATATCACTGCCAAGGTTTGAATCCGGTCTGGGAACGAAAACAGAGGGGGAAACCCTGACTTTCAGGACAGAGTATACCAGGAAAACTGCAAGGAGAACGACGACCAGTAAAATATAACCAATCATTTTTTTCTTCTTCATTGTCGAAACAAATTATTGTTATTTCTTTGTGAAATTTACGAATCTTTCTATAAATCTTATACCTTAAAAATCTCCTTTGGGGAATCATCTGATAAAGATAAGTTATCGTGTTTATAGAATCGTGCCGCACCCTGTACGATACTTTGCAATGCTTTTTCCATTGACCTGCATATGTCTATTGCTTTATAATAACTTTATACGAAGCGAAGCGAATTTTACTAAATATGCTGTTTAGAAAGACAAGGGGGTGTAATATGACTGCTACAGGTCCTGTTAAAATTTTGGTAAAATGCCCAAACTGCAGTAAGTCTCTGATGAATTCACAGATACAGGTAGACGATCTTCCCTCTATCGAGCTTCAGGCAAAAGTCGGCAAAAAGGTAGGTCATATTTACCTGAGTCAGATTTATGGCAGTTACGAAAAACTATTTGAAAATGTAGACGATATTCCTGGCTCTGTTGCTGAATTTTCATGCCCCCACTGTGATAACCCGTTTCCCGTACATCAAATATGCGATTGCAAGGCTCCTATGATTGGTTTTAATTTGGAACTTGGTGGAATCATTAAGATTTGCACCCGTAACGGATGTAAGAACCATTTCGTAGAGTTTGAGAACGCGAACGATGCCTTTTTGCTGTTTCAGAGCCAGCATAAATCGGGGTTGGATTGAACTTGAAATTTCAAGATACAAAGATGTTATCTTCCTCATTTTCTTTAATCATCATATGCCATTAAAAACGCTATTATGAATAGAGACCTTTGAAAAATCATGCCTGTTTAAGGCGGCAAATCCGAAATTCGAATATCAAATAACAAATTTTCGAAACAGTTTTGGACATTCGAGTTTAAGATTTTGATATTGTTTCGAATTTCGTACTTCGGATTTCGAATTTACTTTCCGCCAGCATCTGCGCAAAAAACGCAGAAAGAATCCAATAAAATACCTCAGGGAGTAACGCCTGCTATGATCCGATATGAAGGAGTGACAAAAATTTTCGGTTCCGGGGGGGACACGATCACCGCATTGGACGATGTGACTTTTGATATTGAAAAGGGGCAGGTGGTCACTTTTTTAGGACCCTCCGGGTGTGGAAAAACGACTCTGTTACGACTCACCAACCGACTTATTAACTTAACCCGCGGAACAATTACGATTAACAAACAGGATATTATGTCTGTCGATCAGGTCAAATTGCGGCAATCCATGGGATACGCTATTCAGGCGATCGGACTTTTTCCAAACAAGACCATCTACGGAAACATTGCCACAGTTCCACATTTGCTGGGCTGGGACGAAAAGCGGATCAGGGAGCGGGTAGACGAACTTCTCCTGATGCTGCGATTGGAGCCGGACGTTTTTCGCAATCGCTACCCAGCAGAGCTTTCAGGAGGACAGCAGCAACGTGTCGGAGTGGCACGATGTCTGGCAGCAGACCCTGAGATTTTGCTCATGGATGAGCCTTTTGGGGCCATTGACCCCATCAACAGGGAAGAAATTCAAAATGAGTTTCTCAGGGTGCAGGACAAGCTTAAAAAGACCATCGCATTTGTAACTCATGATATCCACGAAGCCATAAAGATAGGCGACAAAATTGCCATTTTTCAGGAAGGACGGCTGATTCAATATGACACGCCCGAAATCATACTGACCCGTCCCAAAAATAAATACATTGCAGACTTTGTCGGAGCAGATCGGACACTGAAGGTGCTGGGCCTTTTGCGGGCAGAGGAAGCGATGAGCAAAAAGCCCAAAAATGTCCTGCAGGGCTCGACAGATGCCCAGGAAGCGCTGAAGTTTCTCAAAGAAAAGGGCTTTCAACACGCAATTGTTATTCAACACAGCAAGCCAATCGGATATGTTACCTCAAAGTTGCTGAAATATGAAAATACGGAAGTTAAAGACATTGTCGAGCCCTATCCCATATTCGTGGGAATGTATGATACGCTTAGAAATGCTATGTCCTATATGCTGATGCACGATATGCGTGTTTTGTGTGTTATTGATGATAATGGAGATTTCGTCGGAACAATCTCCTTGAACAACATCCAGAAGTGCATCCTGGACATCTATGCGGAGGATACGGAAGATGAATAGAGTCTTTGTTCTCAACAACTGCGTTTTTTGCGCAGATGCTGGCGGAAAGTAAATTCGAAATCCGAAGAACGTCCGAATTTTGGATTTGCGGCTTTGCTGCCTTAGGGTATTGTTATGAATGTTCTTGATTTTATCCGGAAGAATGCAGACTGGTGTTGGCTTTTGACGTTGGAACATATATGGATTGTCGCGCTTTCCGTCTTTCTGGCCACCCTCATAGCGGTTCCTGTCGGAATTGCCATCACGCGGAATGAAGAAATAGCCAAAAAGGTAATCAATACAGCCAATATACTAATGACTATTCCGTCCATCGCCCTTTTTGGAATCATGCTGCCCATTCTTGCGCTCGTTGGTCACGGTCTGGGAAAGGTCCCGGCAGTAATAGCACTTGTCCTTTACAGTCAGTTACCCATTATTCGAAATACCTATATCGCCATCAAAAATGTGCCCCCGGAACTCGTGGATGCGGGTCGGGGGCTTGGCATGAGTAACTGGAAACGGCTGAAAGAGATCGAGATCCCCCTGGCGGTTCCTGTAATCATTGCCGGACTGCGTACCGCTGTTGTTATGAGTATCGGCATAGCTGCTATCGCGGCATACATTGGTGCCGGGGGATTGGGGGTCCTCATCCAGCAGGGCATTATGCGTGTCTATGAAGAGATGATTGTTTCAGGGGCAATTCTCGTAGCACTTCTGGCTATCTTTGTCGATGCGGCAATGGCACTCCTTGAGAATCTTGTTACTCCAAAGGGAATTAAAATCGGAAGGAAGCTGGGACAATGAATGAAGCGTTTGGAAAAGCCTATCGATTTCTCCTTATTGTTATTCTGATCGGCGCAGGTGTCCTGATTGAGCGATCTGGTCTGGTTAAATATCTGTCCGATCCTTACGAAGCCTACTATACGATCAGTCTGCTCAAGCAGCATTTGTGGATGGTGGCGGTGAGTATGGTCATGGCCACGGTGGTGGGTCTGAGTGTCGGCATCATCTTCACGCGACCCAAATTTAAAAAATATGCCGGCATCATCATGTACATTGTAGGTCTGGGTCAGACTATCCCTTCTCTGGCCGTTATCGCTCTGGCCATGAGCTTTCTTGGAATTGGATTCAAGCCCGCCATTTTTGCCCTGTTTGTTTATTCTATTTTGCCTATCGCCCGGAACACCCTGGCAGGTATCACCGCTGTACCACCATGGATTATAGACGCGGCCAGGGGAATGGGTATGTCGAATGCGCGCATTCTGTTCCAAGTCGAAATTCCCAATGCCATGAAGGTCATCCTGACCGGTTTCCGGGTGTCACTCGTCATCAATATCGGAACGGCGGCCCTTGCCTTTCTCATTGGAGCCGGTGGCCTGGGAGAGCATATTTTTATAGGAATCGATCTGATGCGACCGGACAAGTTACTCGCGGGGGCTATCCCAACGACGCTTTTGGCCCTCCTTGCAGATTATCTGTGCGAACTGCTCGGTTTTTTGATAATATCGAAAGGTCTCCGTCTGGAACAGGGACTATAGCCAGGCGAGTAAGTGAGCAAGTATCATTTTTCTCGAGGAAAAGAAGTGGGAGATAAAAGTCAGTAACCTATGCTTATTAAAAGAAAAAAGGAGGCTAAAATGAAGATGAATATGAAAACATGGGGATTAATGTGGATCTTGCTGTTGGCGATTGCTTTGATTGCTATGCCGGTCAACAGCATAGCGGGCAAGAAAATTACCATCGGGGGAAAGAATTTTACGGAACAATACATCCTGTCGGAAATGGCAAAGATTCTTTTGGAAAAGAATGGTTTTGATGTTGAAATGAGAACCGGCGTGGGATCTGCAGTCTGCCGTCAGTCATTGGAAAACGACCAGATTGATTTTTATTATGAATACACCGGAACGGCTTACACGGTTTATCACAAACAAAGCGACAGTAAAGTGATGACCAATCAGGTAAAATGCTACGAATGGGTGAAAAAGGCTGATGCCCAAAAGGGACTTGTCTGGCTCGACCCGGTGGAATTCAACAATACTTACACTCTTATGATGAGGGAGAAAAATGCTGCAAAGCTTAAAATCGTTTCCATCAGTGATCTGAGCCGGTATGTGAACAAACATACGGACAGGCTTGTTATCGGTGTGAATGCAGAGTTTTGGGAGCGCCCCGACGGCTTTAAACCGCTCATGAAACTTTACGGTTTTCAGGTTCCCTATGACAAGGTTAAAAAGATGGACTCCGGTCTGGTCTATAAGGCTCTCAAGGATAAAATGGTGGATGTTTCCATGGGATTTGCAACCGACGGTCGGATTGCGGCATTCGGCTTCATCAACCTTGAGGACAATAAATCATACTTCCCCATCTACAATCCTGCTCCTGTTATCCGTGCGGCAGTAATCAAGAAATACCCGGAAATCCGCGCTATTCTGAAACCTGTAGCCGACAGACTTACAACAAAAGAAATGCAGCAGCTAAACAGTGCTGTGGATGTGGCACACAAAGATGTGAACCTTGTGGCCAAAGAGTGGCTTAAAAGTAAGGGGCTCATATAAACCCAGGGCAGCTATTAGTGGGGCAGATCTACACACTTGACATGACACTCTCTGGCTGTCAAAGGTGTGGATCTGCACCCGTATCTTTTTTAACCCACCTGTAATTTTCCCCATTAAGATTTCAGAAATCCTGCTCAAAGATTATATCTCTTTTGTTTCTTCAATCAACCTGTCAAACTCTTCAACGTTCACCACAGGTGATGTAGTGAACGAGATACCTGTTAATTTGTGCAAGTCAACCGAGGCTATCATCGCCTGTTCTACATTGGGAAAATCTGCAATAATAATAAGATCGTGCTCTCCGAGCAGACAATACATGCCTCTGACCTCACCACCATTTTTCTTGATCAAAGCGACGGCATTGTCAGTACGCTCAGAACTGATTTCCTTTAATGCATCTGTTGAGTATTTACCAAACATGAAGAATATTGACATATAGATCCCTCCTCTCTCCGCTGGCATTATTCGAGACCTTTGCATAACGTCCCCTTTTGACCAATTTCTGCGTCAGGCTCAAATTTTAATCCTCGAAATATCCAATATATTCCTGTGGTTAAAATTTTCGCCTTCCTTGAACTTGAACAAAATTGAACATTCTGCAAAGGCCTCTATTCATAAACATATTTTCCATTATACTCAATTAAAGAAAATATGTGAAGCATTTCATGCCAAACGCATGAAACGCTTCATTGCGTCCCTCATTGTTCTTCAGTATACGTGAGCCAAAGGGTTTATTTTTTTTATTTTAACAAAGCAAAATATTTAAAAAGGAAATTTATGTCTCTTTCAAAAAGACAGATAAGCATCGGATTTTTTTCTGTGGTAATTTTGTTTTTCCTTCTCGGCTGTGTCCAAACATTATCATTAATTACCATTCCCCTCACTGCCTTCCAGCTCGGCACGACGGCATATCAATCGATTGAAAAAGCAGACATCGATGCCGCGGTGGTATCTGGAGTTACCGAAAAAGAACTGAAAAAAATTAAATACCTTGCCATATTTATGGGGAAGGAAAGCACGGAACAACCATTAGGAAGAATAGGCGATTTGGGGGCCGTGGTAGGAGACAACCTGTGCATAGAATTAGCACAATTAGGATTCCGGGTGAATGACGGAAGCAAACTGAGAAAATCTACAGTGAAGAGACTGATTAATGAAGGTTACAGCTCGAATAAAATGATTAGGATTGGAAAAAGATTGGGAGTACACGCGATTGTAACGGGTAATGTGACAGCCGCACAGAACCGCTCGCTTGGCATGCTTGGAGTGGGGAGGATGAATGTCGTTGTTCAAAGTGCCACAATGAAGATAATTGGAGTGAAAAAGGCTAATACGTTAATGATTGTTACTATCAATTACAAAGTGGGGCAGAACCCCCATGTTGCAGCAGAAGGCATTGCAATGGTTTTGAAGGCAAAACTGGAAGATCCGACTGTCGATATTAAGGAAATACTGAAGCAAGAGCAAAAGCAAGAGCAAATAGGATAATCAGGCTAAATTCAGGCCCGAGAGTTTCTCCCATTGAGAGAATCCGTTCCTTGTCGCGAGTTATTAAAGTCATTTACCGTCAATAAACGACCACTGTCCTCCCTGTTTAACTCTACCCCGTCATAGTCTGGTTTCCTCAACAAAGTCAGATCCTCTTTTTTATTTATACCCATAAAATCATTAAAGAGAACAAAAAGGATGGAAAGGCAGAATAAAACAAGCAGGAAAATCATTGGATGATTGAAACCATAAAACAGCGGCGCAAAAACCCATCCGACAATTTTCTTCAGTGTTATACATTGTTTATTGTGGAGTCTATTGCACCCGATTCCCCCATCTTTTAAAATAAGAGTGGACGACTGCAATTTTATAACGAGATCTCCAGCATGAACAGCAAGGATCTGCGACAGGTCATCAATAAAGCTAACGACAGGTTTTTCATCTTTTTCTGACTTAAACATCCCTGCCAGCGTCCATTCGGCAGCATGGGTGTTCTGAACAGATATGCAAGGAATAATAAAAATGAGAGCAACTGTAAGGGTTAACACAAAAGAATTATATGGTTTTTTTCGGGAACATTTACCCGGGTGGCAAAGGAACAACATGTCGACACCTCCTGATTTCCCCTTTAAAAAATTGTGCCTTAAAGATCGATTTCTTTCCGGAAAAAATGTACCGCACTTCGGGGTATGCCTGGTTGAACTGTTACCATAGATCCAGGATAAAACAATTGAGGATGTTCATATTTTTCTTGTGAAAAACGTCACATGGGTGAGTATAGACATTCAGGAAAAGCGTCCGGTTCAGATATATGAATACCGATCCCTTGTCTTATTGTAACCATGACTGCACCAATTTTCATTCATTAAAAAATGATTTGCTTACCACTTCCAGGGACTCTTCCAGATCCCGGGGGCTGAATACCTCCAGGGTAATCACGCCCTGGAAGGAACTCTTGTGGATGTATCTGAGCCATTCCTGCACTCGATCTTCCGGCAATCTGGAGAGGCTTAAATGCTCCTCATGTCCGTCTACACCGTGAAGGTGGATCTCACGGGTTGCAGCAAGATATTGCTTCAGATGATCCATAACTTCTTCCTGACCAAGTATCAGATGTCCCAGATCCAGACACAGTTCACAAAAACCGTTTTCCAAAAATGGTTCCAGAAAGCGCGTGGAATAGTTGATGTTTTCAACCAGTAGTTTACTTGCATTACCTGATACGTTATGGAGGATTTCCAGGGATTCCAGGGTGCGGTTCGTCCATTCATCCCACCCGGGGCTATCTTCAAATTCGAAATATAAACCCGGGGTTGACACCAGGGTTGGCGGTGAAAAGGGTACATGAAGGATATAATACATGGGTTCCAGTTCCGCTGTCCTGAGGAGGATTTCCCTGGCCAGTTGGACCGATTTCATCCGCTTTTCCCTGTCCGGGGCCGCAACCTCCAGCGAAGCGGGAAGGTGTACCGTAAAAGTTACATCCTCCTCTTCACCTATTTTTTTCAGCGCGTGTATTTCTTCAGTCGTTGGAATATTATGAAGGGTGGGGGTATGAAACAAAACGATTTCAATATTATCCACCATACGGACTAATAGTCCCGCATTCTCCAGCAGATCATCTCCGAATACCATTGAAGTCGTGCCCACTCTAAAGGGTAATTTTAAATGAGATTTTTCCATGGTTAGGAATAATTCGCGTCCTTTTTGTCCTCATTCAATATTTTCATATACCTTTGAAACCTTATGAGTTGTTCATCTGAAAAGATTTTGATTGTGTAAGGTTTAAGACATATTTCTTTTCCTTTAAAATACCGAGTCTTGAAACCCCGAGCGTTGATAGCTCATCCATACCACTTCTGCCATCCTGGTCAAGACCGTGAAATACGATAGCCTTCCTGTAACCTATTCTCATCATTACGTCCAGTGCCGGTTTGATCTGCTCCTGTGATCCTACACCCCGAACGTCTCTGTTTGAGATAAGGAAGAATAGAGTGGCAACAGGGGTATGAGAAGAAGCTCTCTATTGACCGTAAGGAGAAAAGCGGGTATCGTGGAATTGATTACTCATAAAAGATAAATACAGGGGCGGAGGTTTGTCAGAAATGAAGGCAATGATACTGAATGAGATTTCCAGTTTTCAGGACAACAAGACCCCCCTTGAAATGGCACGGCAGATGAATCCCCGGAATTGAAGGCAGTTTCACCCATGACTTTCGAACAGATACATGTTGAATGTTACAGCGGCTATAAGGTAAATGAACGTCCCGTGGCATTTACATTTCAGGATCGGCACTGGGAAGTAGCGGAAATAGTTGATCGCTGGTACGAAGGCAGCCGTGAAGTGGGCCGCCCGGCGTTGGATTACTTCAAGGTTCGCACACGTGAGGGGAAAACTTTTCTTCTTCGCTACAATGCGCTTTTTAACGCATGGGCTATCGCCGTCCCGGGTAATAAAACCAAAGGAGTGTAAGAAAAAAGGGAATCAGGAGATTGCGTAATGATTGATCTTGTAAAAAAGTTTTTCGGAAAAATGACAAAAAATGGTTCTCCCGGGGCTATCGGAATTATTGGAGTGTCAGTATTTCATCAGGTCTCAGCGTGTGTCCCCCCGGCAGATATTTGTAAAGATTATTTATGATGCTCACGACAGTATCCATCGATGATATCCAAAAAGATCGTTCCGTATTTTTTATGCTTTACCGATCCGACACCATAAATATGAAGCAGGCTTTCTCCGGACCGTGGAAATAAAGCCGCCATTTCGATCAACGTCTTATCCGAGAAAATGACATAGGGCGGAAGACTTGCTTTATCGGCAAGTTCCTTCCGCTCCTTTCTCAGCTTTTCAAACAGAACTCTATCATATTCGTATTCCGTTTCTCTTCCCTTTCCCTTTCTGCGCTCGATATGTTCTTCTTCGAGAATTCCAAGAACGATTTCTCTGCCTTTAAAAACATCATATGCCTTCCCGGTAAGCTTCAGGCCCCCGTATTTCGCATCCTGGGTCATAAAACCCTTCTGAATAAATTGCCGCGCAAGATGAAACCACTGTTTTCTTGAATACTCTTTTCCGATACCGTGAGTTGACAGATTTTCGTGTCCGAACTTCAACACCTTCTGTGATTGTGAGCCGCGCAAAACATCAATAATATGATTCGCTCCGAATATCTCATCGGTACGCTTTACGCATGAAAGAAACTTCTGGGCCGGAACGGTAATGTCCACAAGTTTTCTTTCTCCCGCCAGGCAGTTGTCGCACATATCACATTTTTCAGTAGAATAATCTTCTCCGAAATATGTCAGGAGAGGCCGGCGGCGACACACCTCTGTTTCGGTAAATTGCAACATGGCATTGAGATGGATGTTGGCAATGCGTTGTTCATTATCGTTTTTCCGGTTTATGAAATACTTGATTTTCTGAATATCCGCATAGCTGAACAATAACAGGCAATGGGCCCTCAATCCATCGCGTCCGGCCCGACCGATTTCCTGATAGTAGGTCTCAATATTTTTTGGAAGATCAAAATGAATAACGAAGCGGACATTGGGCTTGTTGATTCCCATTCCGAAGGCGATTGTGGCAACAATAATCTGCACATCATCCCTGATAAACAATTCCTGATTTTGTGTGCGCTCTACGTCGGATAATCCGGCATGATAGGGCCTGACGGAATACCCCTTGCTTTTCAATATCTCATACAGATCATCCACCTGTCTGCGGGAAAAACAGTAAATGATCCCCGATTGATTCGGATACTTCTCGAGAAATTCTATGGTTTGTGAGACCGGCTTGTTTTTGGGAGTGATCTGAATGAACAGGTTTGCCCTGTTAAAGCTGGCGATAAATTCATTTGAAGCATCAAAATTAAGGTTGCTTTTTATATCTTCCTGAACTCTCGGTGTTGCCGTTGCCGTAAGAGCGATACGCGTGGCAGAAGGGAAACGAGACCTGACTGCTACAAGCTGCCTGTATTCCGGTCGAAAATCGTGCCCCCATTCCGAAATACAATGGGCTTCATCTATCGCCAGACAATCAACCTGGAGCGAGGAAAGCAGTGACAACATCCTCGGTGTTAGAAGGGCTTCCGGGGCAAGGTAAAGCAATTTGACCCCGTTTTTCATCAAACGCTCTACATTGCGGTTATATTCTTCATTAGACAATGAACTGTTCAGGAATATCGCAGGGACATCAAGTTCCGCTAATTGTTCCACCTGATCCTTCATCAGCGAAATCAGGGGCGAAACAACAACGGTCAAACCCTTAAAAATGAGAGCGGGGATTTGATAACAGAGCGATTTTCCCCCTCCCGTAGGCATAATAACGAGCGTGTCTCTTTTCTTGAGAACATTTCCTATGATTTCTCTTTGAAGAGGCCTGAATTCATCGTATCCGAATACATCCCCAAGAATAGTCTTTGCCCTGTCTATCATAGTCCGCTGTTTGTCTTTCTGACAATTTTAGAGTCATTTCCACATATGGATCGCTCGATCAATGGGCGGCCCGAAATTAGAAATCGAGCGGGCTTTTAGCCTCTTTAATAGTCAGGTTTTAATTGTACGTGTTCTAACATCCCCGTGTCCCAGTAATTCCTGAATAGTGCATATATCATAATTTGAAAGATTAGCAATAATCGCTTCAATCGGCACTAATTAATTTTGATGGCTTCGTAAAAAGTCAACTTTCTGTCGTCTTGTCATTCCCGGCTTGATCGGGAATCCAGTTCTTTCAAGTACTTATGGACTTCCGTCTTTGCGGAAGTGACTAGACTTTTGACTTTTTACGAGTTCATCAATTCTAAGCCGTGTTTTTTTATTGAAATATTCTCCTTTTTACTATTTAATGCTCCTATCTTATCATGATCAGTGTTCTTCATTTCATGAAAAATGGACACTGCACCATCAGGAATTTGGAATCCATTGAATTGTTAAAAGTGATTTTGAGGGATATAGCGAAAGACAAAAACATATTTAGACGCAGGCTTTTGATAGACAATTTTTTACGGAAATTATGCGCGTTGACATAGCATGCTAACCGTGATTTCATGATAAAGAGCTTCAAGAATAAAGCTACAGAGGATATTTACAACGGTAAGGCAACTAAAGCTGCAATGAGAGCCTGCCCTAAGAAGATCTGGAAAATAACCACAAGAAAGCTTGACCAGCTTGATTCCGTATTGTCCCTTGGTGAACTTCGAGTACCACCTGGAAATATGCTGGAAACTCTATCGGGACAAAGGAAGGGACAGTTCAGTATCCGAATAAATGATCAGTTCCGAATATGTTTCAAATGGAGTGAAGCTGGTCCGGATGATGTTGAAATTACCGATTATCATTAAACCTATATATTTGAGGAGACATTACAATGGTTCGTATACCAACCCATAGAGCACCTACACATCCAGGAGAGATGCTTCTTGAGGAATTTTTAAAGCCAATGGGACTTACCCAGCGTGAACTTGCTGACGCGATACATGTGCCTTATCAGCGGATAAACGAGGTCATCAACGGTCGTCGTGGAATAACTCCCAGTACAGCCCTAAGACTTTCCAAATTTTTCGATGTTTCAGCCGATTTTTGGATGAACCTGCAGCTTAGGTGGGATCTATATTTTGCACAGGAATCTGAAACAGAAGATCTAAGAAATATCAAGCCACTCTCGTCTCGCAAGATTCCATTTAATGAATCCAGCGCCCGACCTGGCGCTGGACAGTGATCGTTATTTCGCTACGCTTCATAACGATACGTCAGCTTATCGTTAGCGGCATAAGAACAGAGGTAAAATATGGCGAGAGAAAAGAAGGGGAACAAAGATATCGAGGGAATATGGGGGGCACTTCCCCTATTTTACTAAAGAATTTTTGTTGAATGATTGCAAAAAACCGAGAAGGGCAAAACGTTCGAAAAAAAATTGTAAATTAATATGGGAAGCGTCCCTTTAATACCTTAATCAATTTAAAGATAAAAAAATTGATTCAAAGAAACTGGAAAAGGAAATAACCGAGTTAATGCAAGACGAAGATGTAACCAAAAAATCCGGTATTTACGAGTACGTTTTAACCAGAAATGAAAAATATTTGAATATCCGCGCTTTCACCGACAAGATAAAGCGTGAAGCGTATGAGAGGCAAAAAGGAATTTGCCCGCACTGCAAAGGCGAGAACAAGAAAAAGAAATGGGAAATTAAAGAAATGGAGGCCGATCATATAAAGCCTTGGCACGAAGGCGGGAAAACAATATCTGAAAACTGTCAATTGTTATGTAAAGACGACAACAGGAGGAAGTCAGGAAAATAAGGGAAAATTCCGGGGAATTCCGGGGACAGGGGAATTCCGGGGGGGAATTCCGGGGACATAATACTAAATTATTGACAATTGGTGTCAGTAATGACATTATACATTGCAGATAATGTGTTAAAATCTAACTATTTTCATTTGAAGGTAAATTTGAATGAACCAGAAATGCCAAATTAACAAAAATAAATTTATATCCATAAAACTTGCAATCACTCTAGTTTTACCCATGATATTTTTGGGTTGTGCTAGTCATCAGTCGCTTGTTAAAAGTGATTCCACAACACCAAAAACTGACCTCGCCAAACTTACAGTTAGCACTGATTCTATTGTTAAGTTGTGTGAAATTGATGGCGTTTCAGGCGATTATAAATATGGTTATTCTACCAAATTCCCATGTAGAGACAATATGATTTTTAGTTCTCAAATAGGAGCCTCCATTGAAATAACAATGGAACCTGGTCCGCACACATTAACGGTATGCTGTGTCACCCCTGGGCCTGGTTCATTGGTTGCATTTTTCCCGGCCCATAACATCAACTTTGTGGCCAAAAAGGGGATGGAGTATGAGCTGGTGCCAATTTATAAAGGTAGCTATGGTTCATTTACTGGCAATTATTGTAGTGCAAAAGTGGTTGAGAAGGCTGAACAGCCCTAAAACAGGGTTTTTACAATATTGATTTTACAACTTACAATAATCATGAATGCTCAATTTATTCAACGTGTTTTTCCATCTACTCCATTGTATGCTTCAGGACTTTGGCTACCAAAATAGATTGCTGTATATAATGAGGAAAAAAATGAACAAGAAAATTAGGTTTCTCCCTTTTTTACCATTCAGTTATCACGTGTGTCTTGCGTCTATATTATTTAAAGCTATACTCATAGCTTCGGTTTTGCTATTGCCAATATTAATTGGATGTGGTGCCGTAAATGTTCAACAGCAAATCGAAACGGCAATAAACGAAGGAGACGTGGCACGATTACACTCTGTCATTCAAGAGAATCCAAGCTATGAAGGCGTTACTTTAATAAAAGCAATAGAGTCAGGACGATTAGACATTGTAAAATCATTGATATTTGGTGGTGTAGCTGTCAATGCAGGTACCACACCTCGATCAATGACACCGCTCATGCATGCAGCTATGCATGGTCAAAATGAGATAGTGCAATTTTTAATTGATCAAGGTGCTGATGTTAATCGTGCATGTGAATGTTTTGTTATTCTTCCAGAAACTGTAGTGAGACCTAAGGGCACGAAACACATAGAGTATGATCTTACATTTAGGCAAGAAGGACATGACGCATTGACATATGCCATTAAAAACGGGCACAAAACAACAGTAGAACTTTTACTTAAACATGGTAGCAATCATGCGCGTAAGTTTATCACAAATGAAGCCAATAACGGGAAATTCGTCAGGTTCATTACCCTGCGTAGAGCTTCCCAGCGTGGGGCTTCCCGCTTTACTGTTATTATATCTGAATCTCTTTGGTTTCAAGTAAAAGAATTCAACGATGACAATGTGTGGCATGTGGCAACCACTATTAAATTTGAAATGCAGAGTTACTCAACTCCGATTGAATATGCCAGGGGGCTTGGATACGACAATATTGTAAATTCTCTTGAAAATAGATGAACTTGCGACCAGAGTAAAGTTGAACCAAACTCAATCTTCTGCAGAGGTCATCGTGGATAGGGTGTAAAACGAACCTTATCGACCTTTGGTGCAGCAAATGGATGTCTGGTCGCATGGGATCTATTATTGCGGACCACAAAGAATGAAGAAAAAGATCGAGTTGAGGCAGGGGAATAAAAACCGCCGGGAGTCCGTCAATCCGGAAGGTCAGGGGAAATCTCCGTTTTCCCCTTGACAAAACTTATCATGGATGTCCCCTTTTTTCGTCCCCTTTTTTCGCTTTTTTCCTTTTTTCCCTTAATATTTTAACTTTGAGAAATAGTGTTTTTATCGGGATAGGACTCCCCATCACTGAGGAGCCCTCCCACACCACCTGGCATACC
>CAZGAK010000015.1:0-40501 GCA_964523565.1 uncultured Syntrophaceae bacterium
ATCATTTTGTTACGTATAGGTATTTGAACTGAGTGAGTCCGGTTCATGAAAAAATAATATGCGCCGACCTTCAACAGCACGTACTTATCCGCATCTTTCAGTACAGAAATGAATTAAGGATTGCTGTTCGAAATAAAGTGTCTGACATTATTTATCAGTCCTTCAGTGATGCATTGTGACCGATAAGCTGAGGTGTTTGTTCGTTGTTGTATTGCTTCCTCGCTATGCGCTCCACCTGGGGTTTCAGGTAGACAAACAGGTCGTCCATCTTTATAGATCCATCCTGCTTTACGACATCCTCGTTCTTGATCCCTTTAAGCAGGAAGTATGTGAACAACCCATGCCCTTTTTCATCATAGGTCGAGCTTATCTGCTCGCCAGACGAGGCGGACATGACAGTCATGTTCTTTGATAGCACCATGTTGTTCTGGAGATTCATAACAAGAGGTCGTGCACCTTTGGCGATCACCGACCTTCCGCCTGCTCCTGAAAAACATGAATCAAGCGCCACAATGATTTCTTTGGCTTGAAGTTTGCCGAGGGCATCGTACATTCTTTTTAAAGAATAGCCTGTCTCGGTGATAAAAGATGGATCACCGTCATAGGGCACCAGATAGGCATCAGCAGTTTTGGGATTCGGTGCGCCGTGACCGGAATAATAGATAAATACAGAACTGTCTTTTTCAACGTTGTTAGGAAGCCACTTTTCAAAGTATTTTGCAAAATCTACATTTGTAGCATGTTCATTTGTTGGTGTTATAATATTCTCTTCTGGATATCCCATCACCTTTATTAGATACTCAGTAACCGTCTTTGCGTCAGCTACCGCATAATCAGCCTTCGGAAGTTTTTGGCGGTAATTTTCGATGCCGATTACAATAGCATATGAGGTTTTGTTTGGCTTAACCCTCATGGCCGGGAGGTCATCAACATCGGATTTGATAATGACCGCTTGCTGCAGGGGAGCGGCGGCCTGAGTTCTTCCATCTGTTTGCTGAGCAGCAACGACTTCCTGACGTTTCCGGAAGGCTTCACGGTCACGCACAACCTCTTGGTAGAGTGGTGATCCCTTTCGGAAAGCCTGATAGAGTTTCTTTGCGGCTCTCGGAAAGGTGGTGTCTGAGCTAAATGGCTTTTCAAGAATCATTAGCATCTTCTTCGAGTAGTTGGAATAGACAGGGCCGTCACCCTGAAATTTGACGAGAATATCACAATCGCTTGGTTTGTCGTATACATTGTTTACCGACTCGAACACCGTGCGACCATCGGCCCCATAGAAGTAGGTAACTGTCAAGTCATTTTCAGCTTTCCTGCCCCAGTCGTAACAGAGATGGAGGTCCACGGGTTCCGGGGTGGACCCGTCGTCCATCACGATTCGAGGCCCTGGACCTACACACCCTGTCATTGCCATGCTCACAAGCATGATAATGATTACAATGATTAATAAAACAACACCCCTCTTAAATTCTCTCCTTGCCAAAGGGAAACACATAGAGGGGATCTTATATAAATTTAACCTTTTCATTACTCCACCTCCCTCAGATGCAAAAGTAACCAAGATGAGGTTCATTTTCTCCTTTTACCTACTGGTTTTCCGGCTGAGCCAAAAGATGTCAACCATGTGTCTTTTGGCCCAAATGCGATTTATCAGATCAGCAATTTTCTTAATTCTTTATATCAGGCTTATTGAGATGATGCAAATCCAAGATTTCTATTCATTTCTATTTGAAGGTTACATAAGAGATTAATTGTGAAAAATCACCCTTTAGGAAGGCATGCGCTTTTTCCTTAAACGGAAAAATACACGGTTCAGCTCTGCACCTTTTAAACCGCATTCATTGATCCGGACCGACCACCCAACCTGTTGCTTTGTATTTGGAATTGAGAATTCTGGATAAGGAGAAACGCTGTCACACAGATGGTTGGCTCCACAATCGTGTCAACGTTTTCTTCGATCTGGTCTGTAATTGCCAAGATCTCCTGGCTACATCTTTGCTGTCTTGAACGATACCACAACAGCGCCAGCCTTTAATTCATCCAAGTAATCCGCCCATGTTTGCATCATCTTTCGGCGCTCTTCAAGGTGGGCTGTCCGGTTGTAGGCCCGTCCATTCGGGTCACGTACGGCATGGGCAAGCTGATGTTCGATGTAATCAGGACGGATGTGCAGGACCTCATCAAGAATGGTTCGCGCCATTGCCCGGAAACCATGACCTGTCATGGTTTCCTTATCGTACCCCATACGGCGAAGTGCTGCATTGACGGCATTGTTGCTCATCGGCCGTGCAAAAGACCGCGCGGAAGGGAAAACGTATCGGCTTGTCCCTGTCAATTCCTTCAGTTGTGTCAATATCTCCACCGCCTGACGACATAGGGGTACAATATGCGCCTGTTTCATTTTCATCTTATGTGGAGGAATGTTCCAGGCAGCTTCGTCAAGATCGATCTCGGCCCATTCTGCATGCCGTAGTTCCCCTGGACGGACAAATAACATCGGGGCAAGTCTCAAGGCACACTTTACAACAAAATGTCCCTGGTAGCCATCCAATGCCCTCAAGAGTGGCGCGACTTCTTTGGGGTCCGTTATCGCAGCATGATGCTTTTCTCTCGGTTGCGGTAACGCTCCTTTTAGATCGGCCGCTGGATCACGCTCTGCCCTTCCCGTGGCGACGGCATATCGAAAAACCTGTCCGGCAATAGTCCTGATCCGGTGGGCTGATTCAAGGGCTCCCCGACTTTCTACCCTGCGAAGGACGGCAAGCAATTCAGGCGCTTTGATTTGATTGATCGGGCAATTGCCGATCCAGGGAAAAAGATCCCGTTCCAATCGGCTCATAATAGTGGTGGCATGTCCCGGCGTCCATGTTTGAGTGAATTTCGTATGCCATTCACGGGAAATGACCTCAAAGGTCTCCGTTTCTTCAGTTTTTGCTTGCTTCTGCGCCTTGCGAATCGCTCCGGGATCTATATTATGGGCAATCTGTCGGCGGGCATCATCCCTGCGCTGCCTGGCATCGAGGAGAGAAATTTCCGGATATGGCCCCAGGGCAAGTTTCTTTTCCTTGTTGTCGAAACGGTATTTGAAATTCCACAGTTTGCCGCCTGAAGGAGTGACCAGAAGAAACAGCCCTCCCCCATCAAAAAGTTTGTATGGATTCTTCCTTGGTTTGGTTGTGCGAATCTTGACTTCTGAAAGTGGCGTGATTCTCTTTGGCATGACTGCATTTCCTCCTGTTTTGGGGGCTTGCAATTCTCTTTGGGGGCTTTTTATGGTTCAAAAGGCCCCCAAAAGCACCGGATTTTGATAAACCTTATAGCACGTCTTTGGACAAATGACAAGAAAAAACCCGCTATTTCTAACGGGTTTTGTACTTCTTTGGGCTTTGTTGGATTACGTTCTGGTGGAGGCGGCGGGAGTCGAACCCGCGTCCGAAAATATTCCACTGCAGTTTCTTCGTGCGTAGCCTTTGATTTGAATTCGCACCTGAAGACTCCCAAAGGCAGGATTTATCAAACGCTATCCTGTAGCTGTTTTCGCCTTTCTCCCCCCAGGAAAGAGAGATCAGTTATCCTGTCTTTATGACGCCCTCATCTGATCCGGCAGGAAAGACCAGGAGAACGTTAGCCGTCTTACGCGGCTAAAGCGTAATCGTAATTGTCTGCGATTATTGTTTTCCTACCTGTTTAACGAGGCCTGTAGGAACCTCGGCACGCTTCTACAGCTTCAACTATCCCCGTCGAAACCGTGACGCCCCCAAAGAGCATTTATGCTCTTAATATAATACCTTTAGTCAACTCCGTCAAGGCTTTAAATTGGGGAGTTAAATTGGGGAGGGGTAATCATTATTTTTAATTCGTTAACGATGTTTTTCTCGTAAGGCTCGCTCCATATCCCGTAGGTCGTCCTTTCTCTTCATATCTTCCCGCTTGTCATAGAGTTTCTTGCCTTTTCCAGTACCAATTTCTATCTTTACCTTTCCATTTTTGAAATAGGCCTTTAATGGAACTAATGTTAATCCCTTTTCGCTGAACTTGCCGTACAATTTTCTTATTTCTCGTTTATGAAGCAAGAGCTTCCTTACCCGGAGGGGATCATGATTATATCGATTGCCGTGGGAATAGGGGCTGATATGCATATCGAAGAGAAACACTTCTCCATTTTTCACTCCCGCATAGCTGTCTTTGAGATTCCCCCTGCCTTCACGCAGTGCCTTTACTTCCGTACCGACAAGAACGATACCAGCCTCATAGGTGTCCTCAATAAAATAGTTACGCCGTGCCAGTTTATTCTGGCATATAATCTTTTCAGATGTTCCTTTTTTCGCCACTTACATACCCTTTCTTTTGGAAATGCGATTTTCCATGTCCCATTTCACCTTGCTGCTTGACCGTTTAGCATCCCTTATTTTCAGAAGATAATCCGGCTTTACGTGACTCATGGACTTGAAAATGTTCTCCCGGATATCCTTGTTTTCCTTTTCGAGTTCGTCCAGCACGTTTTTAATATACATCCTCTTTGATACCTTCCCTGTCGGGCACCTGTTTTCGATAACGGGGAAACTCTGTTCTTCTGCGTACTTTTTGATCAACTTCTCACGAATATAAGCGAGAGGACGAATAATGTGAAATTTACCTCTAAAGATAGACTGATTCGGAACCATTGTGCTGATTTCACGCGCGTAAAACATATTGAGAAGGAGTGTTTCAATAATGTCATCTTTGTGATGGGCAAAGGCAATCTTGTTGCAGCTATTTTCTTCAGCAATTTCTACGATTCTCTTTTTCCTGAGCCGTGAACATAAAAAACAGGGATTTTTCCTGTTATAATCGCTGTGGGCAAGGGGGCCTATATCGGTTTTATCCATGATATATTCAAAACCATTCTTTTCCAGATACTTTTCCAAAATTGCATAATCGCTATAGGTGTCATCAAAACCGAGATCTATGTTCACTGCCATTATAGAAAAGGAGGGTAAAAATATCATCGGAGTATTGAGAAGGTCGAGGAGAACCAGACTGTCCAACCCACCTGAAACACCGACAAGTATCCTGTCTCCTTCATCCAGCATGTCATAATCGAGGACGCATATCTCCAGCCATTTTTTCAGATGATAAAAAAGTTTCGTTCCTTTTTTTCCTGTCACGCCGGAATCATCTCCACTCTCATATTTTCCCATTTTTTTCTAACCGTTACAAATTATCTTATAATAGAAATGAGCTTCCCATCAAACAAATAATCAGGTAAAAATAAAAAACTTGACAGGCTTTTTAGATATTGTTAATTAACTAATTAACTATTGACATATTAATTGTTATTCTATTAACTATTAATCAATTATCGAAATTGGTCCGCTATGGAAACATATAACAACTTGTTATGTTTTCGCCTTGGAGCCCTCTCCCGTAAAATCAACCGCTACTACAACAATCAGTATGCCAGGCATGGTATCACCGTAGGCCAGTCTTTTATCCTTTTTGACTTATTAATAAACGAATGCAGCAGTTTAAAGAATATTGCATCACGGGTCCATTTGGACAGCCCCGCTGTAACTGGATTTATCGATCGTCTTGTCAAAGAAAACCTCGTAGAAAGAAAAGAAGACCCATACGACCGGCGGACCCTTTGCATTTCCCTGACAGGTAAGGGGAAAAAACTTGTTAAAAAAATCCTGCCCATTGCTCAACAATTCAACCAGAATATTAAGGATATTTTCATCACTGAAGATTGGAAAGCATTTGAACGTTCTTTAGAGCGGTTGGAAAATGATCATTTGTAAAAAGATATGTCTTATGGAGAAGGCAGCCCTTAATTAGATGGGATGAAAAATTGCTTTTGATACGATCTTCGCTTTTTGTTAATCATTACCATAGGTTGAAAAATTTCAAAAAAAACTTGACTTTCAAAATTTTGTTTAATATAGGATAATACAGGTTTTTTTGTTTTAAAATATCATTCAGTTCTGATTAAATTGTTACTCGCTTTTTCTAATAGTAAGATAATATTTTTCAACCTCACCTCACCGGAGGGTATACCATAATGATACCGGTACTTGTCAACACTTCAGAGCCGATGCTTAAGGTCAGGGTGGTAACCGTTAAGGATTATTCCCAAAAGACCCTTGAGTATTTGCAAAAACTCGGAGTTCTCCATGTTGAAGAAGCCAGGGAGCTGAGCCCCGTTGATAAAGCGGTTATCGAAAAAGAAATGAACGAGGTACGGACGGCCCTAAACTACCTCAATAATATTCTGGGACACCTTACAAGTGAGAAAACAGTATTCCTGCCAGAAGTTATAAAACCTCAACCTCTCGGTGAAATCAAGGATCAGGCACGAAAATTTCATAACAGTGTCTCTTCGCTTACCAGGAAATATGATCGCCTGCAAGAGGAAGTTGTCAATCTTGAATACCTGGGAAAGTATCTGGGTATTCTGGCAGGCGAAACAAATGTCTCCTTGAAAGATCTGCAATATTCGGGAAACTACCTTTTCACTGACGTCCTGGTACTTACCGAAGAATCCTACAAAACATTTAGCGAGAAAGCCAACCAGTATTTGCTTCAAGACACTACTATCCCTGCCGATGGGGATGTGGTCATTTATTTTATTGCCTTGTCTGAAAATCGAATGGCAATAGAAACCCTGATAAGAGAACTCGGGGCAACAAAACTGATCATACCAGACGAAGTGTTGCCTCTGAGTGAATTCATAGCGCGAAATGATGAGATAATTCAAAAAAGGAAAGTTGAATCAGAGAAACTTCAGCAAGAAATTCAAAAGAGTATCGAAGGAGATTTAGATCAGATCGTTCTTTTCAGAGAAATCCTTGCCTCAGAAAATGAACGGTTATCTGTCCTTCAGCAGGCATGCGAAGCACGGTACGTTACTCTGGTTGAAGGCTTTGTGCCCGAGAGCAATGCCGATGCCATAACTTCCGGCCTGAAAGAAATCCTCGATTACGCCTATATCGAAACAAGAAAACCCTCCCCGGCAGATGAACCACCGACAAAATTGCGAAATACTCGCGGGATAAGGCCCTTTGAGGTTATTGTCAGTCTTTTCAGTCTACCAAAATATGGAGATTGGGACCCCACACCCAGTGTAGCTTATTTCTTTGCCTTCTTTTTTGGACTCATGCTTTGCGATGTGGTCTATTCCGTTGGGCTCATTATATTAGCCAGGTTCCTGCTGGACAAACTGGTTGACGATCCCACGACCGAGGGAACCAGCATGTTCAGGAATGTACTTTATATTAGTGGTGTAGTCTCCCTTGTTTTCGGTATTCTCTCTGGAACCTATCTCGGAGATTTTCCGAATATGTATTTCGGCGTTAACTTAAAGACAATCGCTCTGGTAGAGTGGGTACAGGCACAGATTTCAGATCCCATATCCTTTATTGTTCTTTCCCTTATTATAGGCCTTGTTCATCTGAACATAGCTCATATACTCGGTCTGATTAAGGGTATACAGGAAAACAACAGGGGAATGATATTAAGTAAAATCGGCCTTTTTCTTACACAAATATTCGGCATCCCCTATATCTTCAAAGCAATGCTGGGTATTGAAATTTTTGCCTTCAGTGCCGCAACATACTCCGCCTTTGCTTATCCTCTGATTTTCGGTATAGTTTTGATTATTGTCGGCGCTTTCATGCAGATGGGCGCTCTGGGCGCTGTTTTCTGGATATTCGATCTTACGGGTATACTGGGAGATGTCATGTCATATTCGAGACTGGCAGGGGTGGGGCTTGCAACATATTATCTCGCCTCTTCTTTCAACCTCCTCTCCCACTGGGTATCTTCCACCGTTTCATCACTTATACCCGGTGTTATCGGTCTAACCTTGGCCTTTATCATAGGTGTAATCATGCTTGTTATCTTCCATGTATTTAATCTGTTTTTGAGCAGCCTCGCTGCTTTTATTCACTCCCTCAGGTTATGCTTTGTGGAGTATTTGTTAAAATTCTATGAAGGGGGCGGGAGGGAATATGCCCCATTTCATCTAAAACTCAGGAAAGAAGTAATTGTAGGTAAAAAACCTTAGGGTCTGTCATAAAATAAGTTGTGCAATCAGGAAAGAAAGGAGTAAAACATGACTGAAATTCAAGCCTTGGCTACATTTGGTGGTGCGATGGCGCTTGCGGGAGGTCTGGCCGGATCAGCTATCGGTATTGCTAACGCCGCGGCCTCCGGAGTTGCCACTTTATCCGAGGACTCCGGTCAACTGAGAAACGTTATCGTCCTGGCATCCCTGCCAATGACACAGAGTTTTTACGGGTTGATCATTCTCATCATTATCCTCACCGTCGTCCTGCCTAAAATTGCTACTGCAGGTATCGGCGCAGGTGTTGCCGTCCTCGGCATTGGCATCATGGCCGGCTTTGCCGAGTTATTTTCCGCAATATTCCAGGGATCGGTCTGTGCTTCCGGTATAGCGCTGCTGCCGAAGACAAAAGGACGAATATTAACGGCATCGATGATGCTTGCCGTCTTTGTGGAGCTTATAGGAGTTCTGGGTCTGGTGTTTACCATCATGGCGCTGAGTATACTGAAGCTTATGTAGCGAGAAACAAGGGTGAACATTATGGAAACGGATAAAATAAGGGAAGCTATTCTCAAAAAAGCAAAGGGAGAGGCCGATAAAATTGTAGCCGATGCTGAGATCAAGGCCCGGGAAACGATTGAGAAAGCAAAAGATCAATGGAAAAATAAATTTGAGGAAGAAAAGAAAAAGATCATATCCGAAGCCCATCGGGAGGCATCAAGGATCATGGCCCAGACCTCCCTTAAAACGCGGCAGGGAATATTACAGGAAAAGAACAACGTAATTAACGTAATCATAGAAAATGTCAAGAAAGAATTACCTGAAGAGGTAATGGACAGCAAGGTGTTTCTTCCCCTTATCAAGGAAACGATCGACGCCTTTGAAACAGACAAGCAGGTAATAATCTACGTAGCCCCTAAAGATATAAAAGTTGTCCATGAGATCATAAAAGAAGATAGCGAACTAAAGGAAAAAATATTTGAAGTTAAAGAGCTTGACTGTCTTGGTGGTATTATTGCCGAATCAACGGATGGCATGGTAAGTATCGACAATACATTCGATATGAGGCTTGAGATGTTGATGCCGAAAATATTACCAGACATCGGCAAAAAACTCTTTGGAGCTGATGAACATTGAATCTAGTCAGTACACGTTACGCATTTACATCGGCCTATCTCAAGGGTGAAGAGGCCAGGGGTATTATATCCGATCACCTGGATGGATTACTTCAAAGATCGAAGACCATACAGGATGCCCTGGAAATCATCAGAGATACCGATATTGGTGAATATCTCCTGGAATCGGTCCCGGGCGGCTTGAATACCTTTGACGATACAGATGAAAGCCTCTGGCTATATCTTGGCGAATGCGTGAATCGCCTCCTCCGCTTTAAACTTCCTTCCGACATGATAGAAATGTTAGATGTGTACATGAAAAAATATGATATTCTTAATATCAAGATCGCACTCCGGGGGTTTTTAATGGAAAAAACCGCTCTCATGGTATCTGTGGGTGCGATTCACGATCATGGTTACCTGGAAGAATTATCAAATGCAAAAAGCCTCGATGAGATCGCTGACGTACTCATCAAGGTTAACTTGAGTGACTATGCCTCAATTGTAAAAGACATCAAAGAGAAAGATTCACGATCGACATTCGAGGGTGAATTTAAACTGGACAGCCTGTACTATGACACTGTGCTTGGTGCACTGAAGAAGATGGACGATGGGAGTGTACTTACCAAAGCTCTGGGCATTATGATCGATTTGTCGAATATTCAGGTCATTTTTCGAGCCGCCCTTGGAGAAAAGAGCTCTGCTATCGGTGAATTTGTTCTCGAGGGAGGCCATATGTTGCCTGGCTATACTATAAAAGAATTACTCTCCCTTAAAATAAGCGAGATAACAGGTCGACTGGAACATACAGAATACCATCCAGTAGCTCAGGAAGTATATAAAACCTATGAAAAAGAAGGGGCTGTCACTGTTGTTGACAGAGTCGTCGAAAAGTACAAATTCAGGCTCTTAAGCGATTTGCTCTCACCGAGGGCCTTATCTCCCTGCAATTTATTGTGGTATTTATTTTTAAAAGAGCTGGAGATACGTAACGTACGATTAATCTTTAAAACTCTGTTAGACGGCATACCGTCATCGGAGATAAGAGATTATCTGGTGACTGGGTCATGATGAATCTCAAGGAATTAAATATTGCCATTATAGGAAACAGGAATCAGACGGCTCTCATGAGACTGGCTGGCATTGAAAAATACAAGATTATAGAAGAAGATGACCACGACTTTCAAGAAAAAGTCAGAGAATCTCTGAAAGAATTTTCAGCCGATGCCTCTATCGGAATCATTATGATACCGGAAAACTGGACAGTACACGCAGAGGATCTTGTGAAATATATCAAGGAAAGCAAGAAAATAACAACAATTATAATCGAGTTTCCTTCTAAATTTGAAACGGAAAAACAGAATGTAAGAGAATATTACAAAACTTACACCAGGAATCTAATAGGATTTAACATAGAAATATAAAAATTTGATACTGGCTACTGGTCACTTGATGCTTCTTGCTACCAGTTACCCGTAGCCTGGGTGTGAGATAATTTCTACTTGGAACTTTAAACTTTCAAAGAGAGGCATGACCTATGGGTAAGATCTGGAGAGTTTCAGGGCCCGTTGTAATCGCTGATGATATGCGAGGATCTCAGGTATACGAAGTTGTTGACGTCGGAGATGAAAGGCTCACAGGAGAAATCATCGGACTTGAAGGAGACAAGGCGGTTATTCAGGTTTATGAAGATACTGTGGGACTGCGGGTTGGAGAACCGGTCGTGGGAACGGGCGAAATATTAATGGTAGAACTCGGCCCCGGCATGGTGGGAAACATCTATGACGGTGTTCAGAGATCTCTTGTTACGATGATGGATGACATCGGTGATTTCCTCATAAGAGGAACCCGCACACCGGCTCTCGACCGTGAGAAAAAATGGAAATTTACCCCCACTGTAAAAGCAGGTGATGCGGTTTCCGAAGGTGACATCATCGGCAGTGTTCCCGAAACGGGGCTCATAGAACATAAAATAATGATACCCATCGGTCTTCAAGGTACTCTTGTCGAAATCTTCGAAGGAGATTTCACTATTGAAGAAACAATTGCGGTTTTAGAATATGAAGGTGAGAAAAAGCCCCTCACAATGGTGCAGCGCTGGCCGGCAAGGAAACCCAGAATCTACAAAAAGAGATTTGTTCCGGAAGATCTGCTTGTAACGGGTACGAGAATTATGGACTACCTTTTTCCATTAGCCCTCGGAGGCAAGGCAGCCATACCCGGAGGTTTCGGTACCGGCAAGACCGTCACCCTTCAACAGATGGCGCGGTGGTCTCAAACCCAGTTAAACATCTACGTTGGGTGTGGTGAACGCGGAAACGAAATGGCAGACGTCCTCCATAGTTTCAAACAACTCAGAGACCCTGCCACAGACAGATTACTGCAGGAAAAGGAAATATTTATTGCAAATACCTCAAATATGCCCGTTGTGGCAAGAGAGATCAGCATTTTTCTCGGCATCACCATGGCCGAGTATTTCAGAGATATGGGATATGATGTTCTTCTCGTCGCCGATTCAACGTCACGCTGGGCTGAAGCGATGAGGGAGATTGGCGCAAGACTGGAAGAAACTCCCGGTGAAGAAGGATTCCCCACCTATCTCGGTTCGAGATTGTCCGCCTTTTACGAAAGATCGGGAAGAGTTGAATGTACAGGAAAACCTTCAAGAATGGGTTCGGCTACCGTAATCGGCTCTGTCAGCCCTCCGGGGGCCGACTTCAGCGAACCGGTAACTCAAGCGACCCTCAGGATCGTCGATGCTCTTTACTCCCTTGATGTTGCTTTAGCCAACAAACGGCATTTTCCGACGATAAGCTGGCTGCAAAGCTACAGCCTTTATGCAGATTCAGTGGACAAATGGTGGCAAAAGATCAGCCCCGACTATACGGAGATACGAAACAAGTCTCTTATTACGTTGCAGCATGAAGCAGAATTGGAAGAAATCGTTCGGCTCGTTGGGCCTGAAGCATTACCTGAAGAGGATAAACTTGTTCTCCTCGCGGCAAGAATGATCAGGGAAGATTTTCTCATGCAGAGTGCCTACCACCCTGTTGACACTTATTCGACCCCTGAAAGGGCCCATAAAATGTTAAGTACTATCATCAAGTTCTATGACATGGCAAAAGAAATGGCAGACTCGGGTATGCTGGTAAGCGAGATTTCTTCTTCCAGGATAGTACCACGAATATCGAGAATGAAAGACGTACCGAACGAAGAATTTGACGATTTCGTCAAGAACTTATGGTCTGATATGGAAAAAAGTGTGATCGCTCAGGAAGGAGGGCTGTAATGGAATCGCTGCAACTCTTTACAAGACAAACAAAGGCAATCAGTACCGCAAGAAGATCACTCCTTGTGATTGAAAGCATTCCGGGGATTAGATACAATGAAATTGTCGAGGTCGTGCTGGGTACCGGTGAGTCAAGAATCGGACAGGTCATTGAAGTGGGCAAGGTAACAACGGTGGTTCAGGTGTTTGGTGGTGTAAGCGAGGTTGATCTGCTTAGCAGCAAAGTAAAATACAAGGGCGAAACCCTGAAACTGCCAGTCTCCCCCGACCTTCTGGGAAGAATCTTCGATGGAAGCGGTCATCCCATTGATGGCGGACCTCCAATCGTGGCAGATGATTATCATGACATTAACGGAATACCGGCAAATCCAGCGTCCCGTATGCCTCCCGCGGAATTTATTGAAACGGGGATTTCTGCCATAGATGGATTGAACGTCCTTGTTCGAGGCCAGAAATTGCCGATTTTCAGCGGATCGGGCCTGCCTCACAACAAGATCGCTGCCCAGATCCTCAGGCAGGCTTCACTAAAAGGAAAAACGGAAGAGTTTGCCATTGTTTTCGCGGCAATTGGTGTGAGTTACGACGATGCCGGTTATTTTATTTCCAATCTTGAAGAAACAGGTGCATTGAGCAGGGCTGTCGGTTTTATCAACACGGCTTCATCTCCAGTCATAGAAAGGTTATCTACACCGCGTCTGGCCCTGACAGCAGCTGAATATCTCGCATGGGAACAGGACATGCACGTCCTCGTTATTCTTACGGATATCACTAATTATTGCGATGCTCTTCGCGAGCTTGCCGCTATGAGGGGTGAAATACCGAGCAGGAGGGGATATCCCGGGTATATGTATACAGACCTTGCATCCTTGTACGAAAGGGCTGGAAGGATCTCAGGCAGAGAAGGTTCGATAACAATCATACCCATTTTGACCATGCCCGACGATGATATCACTCATCCCATAGCCGACCTTACAGGGTATATCACCGAAGGCCAGATTGTCCTCTCCAGAGCTCTTGAGAGAAAGAGGATATATCCCCCGATCGACGTATTCCTTTCTCTTTCCAGAATGATGAAGGAGGGAATCGGGGAAGGAAACACAAGAGAAGACCACAATAACGTTTTCATGCAGTCCTATGCGACTTACGCCGAGGGAAACTACCTGAGAGAAATCTCTACTGTTATCGGCTCTGAAGCGTTAAGCGACAGGGACAGGATCTATCTTGACGCCTCGGACCGATTCGAACAGGAATTTATTTCTCAGGACGAATTTTACAGAAGATCGGTAGAGGAAACACTGGAAACGGCATGGAATATTTTTTCCATGCTCCCGGTGGAGGATCTGAAATTGATCCAGGAAGAGTATATCAAAAAATATCTTCCGGAAACATCGAAATAGCAAAAGAGGGCTCGGGTACTATGGCTGCAAAGGTAGAGGTCACAAGACCAACAAAAATTGAACTGGCACGCCTTAAGCGCCGCTATAAGCTGGCTACGAGGATCCAGAAAATTGTCAAGGACAGGCTTTCCATATTAATCATGGAATTTCTTCAGACGGTCAAGGAATGCGCATCCGTTAAAGAAAGCCTTCTTGCAGAATTTGCGGAAGCCTATAAGGCATTGACTATAACTACCGGATACCATGGATATGTGCCCCTGGAAAAAGAGCTTCTCGTGTCTGAAATGACGGTTAAGGTAAGTGCCGGAACAAGAAATGTCGCTGGAGTCAGGATGCCGCTCTTTGAAATTGAAAAGGTCGACCCCGTGAAATCAAAAATGAAAAATGCCGGCGATACTTCCTCAATTCTGGATCACAGCACAGAACTTTCTCAAAAATGTCTGGAAACAATAATACAACTGGCTGAGCTTGAAAATTCACTGGAGCTTCTCGGAGCCGAGATCAACAAGGTAAAAAGGATAAATAACGCACTGGAGTACATCGTTATCCCGGGACTCGATGTGACCATAAAATATCTGACCATGAAATTCGAAGAACGTGACCGCGAGGAAATTGCCCGGCTCAAACACGTTAAGGCATTAATCGAACAGAGAGAAGCATATGCCTACTGATCCTCCTCCTGACAGGCTGATTACGGGATACTTAAAAGATGAAGCCAGAGTGCTCAATGCCCAAATACCGCGAAAGCGAAAATCACTCTCCGAATTACTTGAAGAGGAACACCCTCATGTAATTTGTAGCGACGGAAATGCACATTATTTCAGGAAAAAAGAACTCGAATCTTTGTCGCAGATGGTAAACGACGATGAGCGAAGATCTCTATTGCTCCCCATCATTATGGAAATTACATCGGATCGGGCAGAAATAATCATCAGGACGAAGGGGGAAACAGAGGCAAAGATATTTTCTACAATTCTTGATATGTCTGTTATTTGCAAACAAAACAAAATAACAATATACAGACCACAACTTGGTGTTATAAGGAATGCATTAAAAACAACAACACAATATGTCTTTTTTCCCTGAAAATTGTGAGGACTGAGATCATGTATAAAGCATTTGCAGATAAGCTTATAGAAATCACCGAACGCCATTCCGATGAGATGTCAAGGCGATGGTGCAAATCCGTAAGAACAAATCCCAGAACCCCTTCATACCATCCTATGACACCGGAGCAGTGCGTTCTTCACGCCGAGGACTTCTATAAGAATCTAAGACGGATATATTTCAGCGCGAAACCCTACACGGAAGTGAACGAATATTTTACAAGGTACGCCGAAGAGAGCTTCAAGGAAGGTATTCCCCTGCATGAAGCTGCCTACGCACTCATTATGATGAGAAGACACATGTGGCTCTTTGCCGATTTCCAGGCAATGTTTGTTACCCCTTTAGATAATCAACAGGCTGTAGAAACAATTAATAAAACGATAAGACTGTTCGATCACGGTCTGTACATTGTCATTCAGAAATATGGAGAATTGAACCAGCCAGGTTAAGATTTTTAAGGAGGATTCGTGTTATGCCCGAAACAATGCAGACGACTATAGAAAATATTGAAAGAGATGCGGAAAAAATCCTTGAAGAAGCCAGATCCAGGGTCAGGCAAGTCCTGGAAGATGCAAAATCAGAGGCGAATAAAATTCTCTCATCGGATTTACCCATGGAAGAAGTTACGAAGGAACAAAACAAGATTATAAATACAGCCGAAGAAGAAGCTGCCAAACAGATGGAAGGATCAAAGAAAAAGGCTTCTCAGATTAAGGCACGTGCTAACACAAAAATCGATGAAACCGTAAGGTACATTGTAAATTATATAAGAACCGGCCACTAAAATAAAATTGAAAAATCCTGCGTATTCATATATGTTGACGCAAGTTAGATAACAAGAGACCTTTGCATAAGGTCTCACTCTGAGGGGATCCCCCTCAGGACTCCCCGTGGAATATTTTTAATAATCAAATACTTTACTCAGGAGGGGATATGACTGAAATTATTAATGTCTATGCACGGGAAATTCTCGACTCAAGAGGAAACCCCACTATCGAGGTAGAGGTAACGCTGAGTTCGGAAATAGTAGGAAGGGCTTCCGTACCCTCGGGCGCATCGACCGGGGAACATGAAATGCTCGAACTTCGGGATGGTGATAACGAAAGATATTTAGGAAAAGGCGTCCTGAAGGCTATCGACAATGTAATCCATAAGATAGAACCTGCAATTATCGGGATGGATTGTCTCAATCAGAGAGAAATCGATTACGCCATGATCGAACTGGACGGTACGGAAAATAAAGCGTCCCTTGGCGCCAATGCCATTCTGGGTGTATCCCTTGCCTGTGCCAAAGCAGCCGCAGAAGCAGTAGGACTCCCCCTTTACAAATATATAGGAGGTGTCATCGCCAAAGATATCCCAGTTCCCATGATGAATATTATCAACGGCGGGGAACATGCTGACAACAATGTCGATATTCAGGAATTTATGATTATGCCTGTCGGCGCTCCCAACTTCAAGGAAGGGCTCCGCATGGTGAGTGAAGTATTTCATCATCTAAAAAGCGTCCTCAAGGAAAAGGGTTATGCAACAGGAGTTGGAGACGAGGGAGGTTTCGCACCCAACCTTCAATCGAATGAAGAAGCCATAGAGCTCATCATAAGGGCCATTGAAAAGGGAAAGTACGAACCGGGAAAAGATATTTTCATCGCCCTTGATTCCGCGGCAAGCTCCTTTTACAAAGACGGGAAATACATACTGTCTGCAGAGAAAAACCCGACTATGACCTCGGAAGAGCTGGTAAAATTCTACAGCAATCTGGTAGAAAAATATCCGATCATTTCCATTGAAGACGGCCATGCGGAAGACGATTGGGACGGATGGAAAATTATGACTGATGAGCTGGGTTCGAAAATTCAGATCGTCGGAGACGATATCTTTGTAACCAACAAGAAAAGACTGGGGAAAGGCATATCTTTAGGAGTGGCCAATTCCATCCTGATCAAGTTAAATCAGATCGGCACACTGAGTGAAACACTGGAAACAATAGAGACAGCCAGGGAAGCCGGCTACACGACCGTAATTTCCCATAGATCGGGCGAAACGGAAGATAGTTTTATGGCTGACGTTGCTGTAGCTGCAAACTGCGGACAGATCAAAAGCGGATCAGTATCCAGAAGCGAGCGGCTCGCAAAGTACAACCAGCTCCTGAGGATAGAAGAGGAATTGGGCGATTCATCCGTCTACAGAGGTAAAAACGCCTTTTACAGTATCAGGTAAAAAAACAGGAACAAGGTTCAAGGAACAAGGTAAAAGGTAAACTACCTTGATCCTTGAACCTTTGTCCTTGATCCTTGAACCTTTGTCCTTGATCCTTGTTCCTTGATCCTTTTTCCTTTGTCCTGTCACATAAATTTGAACAATCGGTACCGGAGGGACTCTATCCGGTTTTTATCTTCGGTGAGGGAAAACGTTTTCGCTTCTTTCTTTCTCTCGTCTTTATCGTTTGTAACAGATAATACTTCCGCATCGGTAAGAAATTTAACGGCATTTTGAAAATTCAATCGTGAAAGGGCTTCTGCCTTCGATATTTCCCCTTTCTTGTACATCTTTGTCCCCAGCTTATGAATCCTTTTCACGAGATCCTTTTCCCGTTTCTTCTTGTCTTTGAGTTGTGACGAACTTCTCATGGCAATCCAATAGGATTCAATATAATTATGAATAAGGCCGGCGAAGGGAACCAGATTCGTTCTTCCCTTACCCTTCACCTCTATCCACGCCTCATTATCAACCTCCCTGCCTACAACCATGCCTATATCATGTATATACGACAGGACGTCATTTACTTCTTCCACATCGTCTACATTATCATCAAAGATAAATTCATGTCGAAACAATCTCTTAAAGAAACTATAATCCTCCATGATCTTCGAGAGAGGGATCACATCTTCACTGGTGGAAAGAATGGATGTAGCGACAAAAGAAAGGGGAACAAAGAAATGAAGAATATTATTCTTATAATATTCCAGGTTCATCCTCTTGTCATCATCCACGGAATATATGATTTCTTCGAACTCATCCTCCTCATCTTCATCCGGACCCATCTTTGAGATGTGACCCAACGATTCAAACCGGCTCAAGGCATCGATCAAGGCCTTTTCTTTGTTTGCGAATGTAGAAGAAAATCTTACCTTTTTATAGACGAGGTAGTCGTAAAACTCATCCAGAATATTCATCAAATCATCGTGGGATATTCCTCTCCTGTAATGAGCGAGCAGACCGGCGGATAAGAGAGATAATGGCGATACGACAGATATCTGATTGATTTCCCCTACAATCTCATAACCAATCTTCCTGTAGAAGCACTGTCTTTCCGATACATTCATTTCCTCAATTTGTATTTCTTCAGCAGCAAGATACGACTTCAGCAATATAGGTTCACCTACGTTAAGGTAAACGCTTCCATAACGTTTCTTTAACAACTTTCTACTTTTAAACAGAGATGATGTCTTTTCTTTTTCTTTCCTGCCCCCTCCAATCTCTTTCAAGTAAGATTTCTCTTCTATAACGGTATCATACCCTATATACACAGGTATGACAGCAAGATCATCACAGGCGCCTTCTCTGTATGCCTGAATGATCATCGAGAGTAAACCATACTTTGGCATAATCATCTTGCCGGTACGGCTCCTACCCCCCTCAATAAAGAACTCTATGGGGAAACCCTCCTGTAAGAGTACCTTCATATACTGGGCAAAGACTTCTCCATATAAGATATCTTTTCTGAAAGTTCTGCGTAAGAAAAAGGCGCCCGATTTTCTGAAGATGTGCCCCATGGGCCAGAACATCAGATTGGTCCCGGCAGCGATAAAGGGCATCTGGATGTTGTTGTGCAAAAAAACGTAAGAAAGAAAAAGATAATCGATATGACTTCTATGACAGGGCACGATAACAAAGGGCATCTTTCTGGAAACATCCCTAATTTTCACGAGTCCCTCTTTATCAATTACAACACCATCATAGATATCATTCCACAGCCAGGTCAGTACTTTATCCCACACTCCGATGTAGGCTTCATTATAATCGGCTGCTATCTCGAAGAGATATTTTTTTGACTGCTTTAAGATGTCTTCATAATCTTTATTCTCCCTCGCCGCCATATCCTTCATATATGAAACAAGTCCGGAATCCCTCAGGACTATTTCAATCAGCTCTTCCCTGGATTTTAAAACAGGCCCTACAATCGTCCTTTTTTCTTCATCAATCCTTCCAATCAGCCTTCTTCTTAAAAGGTAGGAAACCGTTTCCGTGTCTAGGGATGAGCCGCTGTTTTCTTCTAAAAATTCGGCGAGATTAACCGGTCCCGATGGTACAACAAAGGCCTTTTTAGAGAATCTCATGAAATTAATCAGCCTTCTTATCGTTCCAGGATTCTCAACTTCGCCAAACAGAAGATCTGTTAAGGTTTTATCCTTTTTTTCTCTCCTCCTGCCATAGGCTACCAGCAGCGGTACGAGATATACGGGAACATCCAGTTCTTTTTGTGCGCAAATTAATTCAACTAAAGGATCTTTGACGTACTTACTCCCGATAAACTCCGATCCACGGAGGTATATAATGGAACTATTCTTTTCCTTAGCTGTTTTTTTTAAAATCTTCCGTTTGTAAGGGTTATGAAAAATGCGGGACAAAAAAACCTTGAAGGCGACGGCAAAGGGCTGCCAGAGAATCATACTGATTCCATGACAATATACGGGTCTGCTTATATCCTCTCGCTTTGAGAGATTCCAGAGAATCAAAGAATTTAACTGACTCTTATTTTTCAGGGCATAAATAACAATTCCCTTTTGCGAAAGATTCTTTAAATCTTCCGCATATTCTTCAGCCATTTTTACTCTGGACAGAACCTTTTCAAACAGCCACAACAGGAGAGATTTTCTCTGGTCATACAGAGAACCACTGTAATATTCCCTGATTTTATTTCTCCATGATTGTCTCATTGATTCCATTGTCTTGTGTATCGCAGCCTTTATTGATCGCTCAACGGGAAATCATCGGGGAATCTCTTGATCATATATCTTCTCACATATTCTTCAATTTCCCTGAACGTGGAAAAAGTCATCGCCCGATCAAGCAATTCCCTGGATTCCTTTAACGTGGAACCTCTTATGATCTTCTTTACACGTGGTATGGCCAGAGGAGTCATGCTTAATTCATCCAGTCCGAGGCCAAGTAGAATCAGCGAATAGGCAGGTTCACCTGCCATTTCACCGCACATGGCAACCTTAATTCCCGCATTATGGCCAGCTTCAACAACCAGCTTAATTAACCGCAATATAGCGGGATGAAGGGGTTCATATAGATAAGTTACTCTCTCATTTACCCTGTCAATTGCCAGGGAATACTGTATCAGGTCATTTGTGCCGATACTGAAAAAATCCACCTCTTCTGCCAGCTTATCCGCCATCATGACGGCAGATGGCACCTCTATCATGATACCGATCTCTATATTTTCGTCTATAGGAATACCTTCAGATGAAAGATCATGTTTTACTTCTCTCAAGATCTTTTTAGCTGCTTGAATCTCCGCAACGCCGGAAATCATGGGAAAGAGGATCTTCGTTTTTCCATATGCACTGGCGCGCAGGATGGCTCTCAACTGCACCTTGAACAATTCAACCTCATGAAGACAAAACCTGATGCCCCGCAATCCCATTGCGGGATTCATCTCTTCAGCCAGCCTCGGGTCGGAGGCAAACTTATCTCCTCCAAGATCAAAGGTTCTGATGGTCGCCCATTTAACACCATCACCCTCTACTACCCTCTTGTAGCTGGAAAAATGTTCCTCTTCTGTCGGAAGCTGTTCTTTGTTGATATAAATGAACTCCGTCCTGTAGAGACCGACGCCGTCAGTCCCGTGACTAACTGCGGAGGGAATTTCTTCAATAAATTCTATATTTGCACCGATATCTATTCTGTGGTTATCCATAGTTATGGCGGGAAGACTGGCATCTTTAATGAGATCTTCCGCCATAACCTCGTAGTGTTTCTTCTTGTCTTCGTATCGCTTTAATATCTCCGGGTCGGGATGGATAATAACAACACCTGCCGTACCGTCAACGATGATCCTGTCCGCGGTCTGAACCTCATTTGTAATATTTTTCAATCCAACAACTGCCGGGATTTCCATAGATCTTGCTATAATAGCTGTATGGGATGTCTTTCCGCCGATATCCGTAGCAAAACCCAGGACTTTCTGAACATCTATCTGAACTGTATCAGCAGGAGACAGATCTCTTGCGATTATGATAACTTCTTCATCGACCTCCGAGATACTCTCACACGTCTTTCCGGAGAGATTCCTTAAAATTCTATCGCCAGCATACTCTACATCATTTATTCGTTCCTTTAGATATTCATCCTCCATCTTTCTGAATATCTCTCTATACTTAGATAAGGTCAACTTTAACGCCCACTCGGCATTGACCCGTTGCTCTCTTATATTTTCCACTGTCTCGCGAACAAACATTTTATCCTTAAGGATCATGATGTGGACATCAAGAAATATCGGGTCGATACCCTCCCTGTTACTTATTCTCTCTTTTATATCCAACAGCTCTTGCCCGGAATCCTTCAAGGCCTTCTTAAATCTTTTGACTTCATTTGAAACAAGGGTGTTCGTGTTCAGCTTATAGTAAGGTGTCTGGAAATCCAGGCAATTGAACAGATAAGCCTTGCCACTGATTATGCCAGGGGATACACCAATCCCCGTAAGAACAGATGTTTTTTTTATCTCATTAGAAACCAACTTAATCCTCTCCAAATTTATCTTCTATAAGTATTCCGAGTTCTTCGATGGCATCACGGGCATCTTCACCCTCCGCAGTGACCATGATACTACATCCCTTGGGACATGCAAGAGTTAATATCCCCAGGATACTCTTGCCGTTAATTTCATTGCCATCCCTTTCAAACAATATTTTTGATTTATATTTGGTTGCCACCTTAACTATCATCGCAGCGGCTCTCGCATGCAACCCTAATTCATTTTTTAAGACAAATGTTTTTGTTTCTTTCATCTCACACAGCTACCATCAAAAAAATAATAGAAGTCCCGTAAAGTATGACCAGAGGAGAAATGCCCCTTTTTACCATCCAGAAACAAAACAGGATGATTATCAACAGCAGGATTCTTGCAAAAAAACCTGCACCACATGCATATGGCACAGGTGGAACCGCAATTATTGCACCTGCCAGAATCCCGAGAAGAATCACCGATATCCATCTTGTCTTTCTGGACATTTTCGGCAGATTAAGTGCCCTGATAAAATTAATGGCACCCCTTCCATCTCTGTATCCTTCAATAAATCCCCTCAATCTCACCCATATGTGAAATGAATTATACAGGAGAAGGAATATCAGTGGAGCTACAAGGAACCCCTCTATTGCCATAATGACTCCGACAATGGCCGATGACGGTTTCAAGGCACCCCAAAAAAAGGGGTCTCCAATAGCTGCATACGGTGCCATGAGTGCTTTTTTTAAATTTACCGCTTCCGCACAACCATTACTTTCACAAGACTCCTCTTCCAGCTTCACGACGGAGCCCATAACCGGCCCTGATAAACAGGGGTGTGTAGAAAACAACTCAAGATGTCTTTTCAAAATACGGGCGCTCTGTTCCCTGTTTCTTCCCGATTTTTCAATAAAAGGAATGAGAGAAAATGCAAAACCTATATTCTGCATACTGGAAAAGTTCCACGAAGATTGAATAGTAAGTGACCTCAAAAAAATTTTTGCCAGATTACCAATGCTTACCTTTTCTGATTTAGTATGTTCCTTAAAATCAGCCATTCTTGATTTTCTACACCCACTCTTCTATTTCTTTATAAATTTTATACTCATAACTGCTCAATTTTTAGAATATTTCCACTAACATGATTAAAATACTAAGTCAATTATTCTACACATCTTCTTTACTTTTTTATATACTTTTTCGTTGACACTAAATATTTTTTCTGTTAGGTAGCTCCAGCTTAACATAAATTGTGAGCAGCAGAAAATCGGGATGCTGACCGAAGGTGCCCCGAATTTTTTTGAAAAATTTTAGGAAGGGGGGTGATTCCCATGGTTTGTCAAACCATAAAAACCGGCACTGAATGTGTCTTCATGACCACGAAAGGATGCGGATTTAATGGTGGTAATTGCTATCAAATTATCGATAAGTGTGAGGGCTGCATTAAGATTTTAGAGCATTCTACAGGAAAGTATTGTATGGTTTATCCTGACCCGGCCAGCAAATGGGCTATCGGAGGATGTCCTGCAGCAACACATCTCAAAAAAGCTACCGCTGAAGGAGATCAAAAAATTAACCCGTTGAAGGCCTCAAAAAGAGGCGGTCGCAAATAGCAAAAATGGGACAGGCTACTTTTTATTAGACAAAAAGTAGCCTGTCCCATTTTTTTATTTTTATCTTCAGCTTATAATTTTCTTTATCTCCCTTAGTTTCTTCTTAACGTCACTCAATATCCTGTAATGATCATCAGCCATGCCGGATCTTTCTTTCTTCATACTGGATAGCCTCTTTTTCGCCCCGGCAATTGTGAACATATCTTCATATAAAAGAATCTTGATCGCTAACAACTCCTCAACATCTTTCCGCCTGTAAAGACGTTGATCAGACCTGGTACGTATTGGTTTTACCGTTTTGAACTCAGATTCCCAAAATCGTATGACATAAGGCTCAACACCAAGTATTTTTCCAACCTCACCTATACGAAAATATGATTTATCGGGAATAATCATGGTCCTAACGTTTATTGGGGAAAGTCACTAACTATTTCAGCGCTTTTTTCAATATCTGACTCGTTTTAAATGTTAAAACCTTCCTCGCGGAAATCAATATTTCTTCACCGGTCTGTGGATTCCTTCCCTTCTGAGCATTTTTTTCTTTCACCACGAAGCTGCCGAATCCGGAAATCTTTATCTTTTCACCACGGGTAAGGTTATCTTTCATAATTTCAAAAACGTGCTCTACCATTTTGGCAGAATCCTTCTTTGAAAAACCCAATTTATCATGAACATTCTGAATAATATCATTCTTCGTCATCGTTTCCATCCTTAAATATCCATCCCCCTGATTTTAGCACCCGTTGAATCAATGATTTTCTTTATAACTCTCTCGTGTACTTCACTTACTTCTTTATCTGTCAGAGTCCTGTCAGAAGAGCGATAGGTAAATCTTACGGCAAGACTCTTTTTTCCTTCAGGAACACCTGTACCGTAATATACATCAAAAATTTCTATATTTTCAAGCAATTCTTCGCCTTTCTTCAACGCAAGCATCAATATTTCTTTACTTTCCATCATCTTATCAATTACAAATGCCACATCCCTTGAAACAGATGGAACACGTGGAACCTCTCTATATGACATTTTCTCCGAAAACATGTCTAAAAGCACATGAAGATCAAGTTCAAAAACAACAGCTCTCGGCGTTATATCCATTTTCTCAAGAACTTTCGGATGAATCTCTCCTAAAAAACCTGCATCTTTCTTGCCTGCCAGGATTCTGCAGGATCTACCCGGATGGAGAAAAGCTAAATCTACATCAGATTTGAACTGAATATCGTGAATCCCAAGGGCATCAAAAAGATTCTCAACACATCCTTTCAAATCGTAAAAATCGGAAAGCAACTCTTTAAAGTGCCAGAGATCATCATATCGTGAACCGGTAAGGAGAGCGCCAATTCTCTCCTCTTCGACGGGAAGTTCCCCATTCTCTTTGCCGATGAAAGCCTTACCTGTTTCAAATATCTTCAGATCAAAATTTCCGGCATTCACATTTTTTTTCATTGTATCAAGGAGACCATACACCAGACCTGTTCTCATAACAGACATGTCTTCTACGAGAGGATTTTTAATCCCGACAAATCTCCGGCTTTTATCGTCTCCCTTAAAACGAAGAATATTTGCTGATTCAGGAGTAGTAAAGCTGTAATTTATTACCTCCGAGTAACCATAACCGTTGAGAATAACTCTTATATTATCTATCAGGGTTTTCTTTCTATCCTTAACCTCTGGTCCCGACGAAACCGGGGGAAGGGAAATGGGAATGTTGTCATATCCGTAAAGTCTCGAAATCTCCTCAATCAGGTCTATCTCTCGTGAAATATCGACCCTGAAACTTGGGGGGGTCACCGCATAGTCCCCTTCGCCAGACTTCGACGAGCTCAGCCGAGCCGACTTCGGCAAACTCGGTTGAGACGACTTTTTCACTTTCATTTCAAGGCTTTCCAGGATATTTTTCGTTTCTTCTGCATCGATTTCTGTACCCAGGATTTCATTAACCCTGTGAATCCGGAGAGGAATATCCTTAGCCGTTTTGATCTTTTTCGGATACTGATCAATCAGGTTTTTGCAAATCGATCCATCTGAAAGTTCTGCTATCAGTTGGGCAGCCCTGTTTAAAGCCCTTATGACACCTTCAGGATCTACTCCACGTTCAAAACGGAAGGCGGCATCTGTACCCATCCCAAACCGCTTTGACGACCTGCGAATTGTCGAAGGATCAAAATAGGCGCTTTCCAGAAGCACTGTTTCGGTATCATCCACTACCTCAGAATTCAATCCGCCCATAATACCCGCTACGGCAACAGGTTTAACACCATCACATATCATTAATGTGTCGGCACTCAATACCCGTGTTTTTTCGTCAAGAGATATAAATTCTTCTCCTTCTGACGATCCCCTGACGACGATCCTCCCTTCTTCCAGGTGCCTGAAATCAAAAGCATGTAAGGGTTGACCAAATTCCATCATAACAAAATTTGTTACATCGACTATATTATTAATCGCGCGCAGACCCACCGCTTCAAGTCTCATTCGCATCCAACCGGGAGACGGCTTGACTTTGACATTTCTGATCATTCGGGCAGTATATCTGGGACACAGATCGGGGTTCAGTATTTCCACGGAAGTTAAATCATTGATGTCATCTGTCCCTTCAGATAAATCTATCCCGGGATATCGTACTTTCTTGCCCGTTATTGCTGCAATCTCTCGCGCTACGCCAATAATACTTAGACAGTCAGACCTGTTAGGTGTAATTCCTATATCAAAGGATATGTCTTTCAGGTTGAGGGCGGAGGAAAGATCCGCGCCCAGGGTTAGATCTTTCGGCAGCATCATGATACCGGTGGCGTCTTCACCGATTCCAAGTTCCTCCTCGGAACAAAGCATGCCCTCGGAAGGCTCCCCTCGCAATCTTGAACTCTTGATTGTATAGCCTCCTGGTATTGTTGCGCCCACCTTCGCAAGAGGAACAATGTCACCTGCATGGATGTTTTTAGCGCCGCATACAACAGGAAACGTTTCCTCACCTGTTGTAACCTGACACAGAGAAAGCTTCTCAGAACCGGGATGTGGCTTTATGGAAAGAATTTGGGCAACAACGACACCGGAAAATCCGGGGCTTACTTCACCAATGGAATCAACTTCAAGCCCCGCCATCGTTAATCTGTCGGCCAGTTCTTCAGGGCTTAATTCAATATCAATATAATCTCTTAACCATCTGAGACTTACCTGCATACTTCTTCTGGTCTCCTAAAACTGTTTCAAGAACCTCTGATCATTCTCATAAAACAATCGAATATCCGATATACCGTACTTGAGCATGGCAATTCTTTCCACTCCAAGGCCAAAGGCAAAACCTGAAACTTCTTCCGGATCGTAACCTACTATCTTAAAGACTTCAGGATCAACCATGCCGGAACCCAGAATTTCCAGCCACCCGCTCTGCCCACAAACCCGGCAGCCGGCACCATTGCACATAACACACTGGATATCAACCTCTGCACTTGGCTCGGTAAACGGGAAAAAACTGGGACGAAATCTAAGGACTGTATCTTTACCGAAGACCTCTTGAAGGAAAAACGTTAAAACACCTTTTAGATCACCAAATGTGATTCCTTTGTCTACAAGAAGTCCTTCAATCTGATGAAACATGGGGGTGTGTGATATATCTGAATCGGGTCTGTATACCTTGCCGGGCGATATGATCCTCACCGGGGGTTGCTGTTTTTCCATGACCCTGATTTGAACAGGAGAGGTGTGCGTGCGGAGAACAATATCTTCCTCCACGTAAAATGTATCCTGCATATCCCTGGCGGGATGATCTTTCGGAATATTCAGAGCTTCAAAATTGTAATAATCAAACTCTACCTCGGGACCTTCTGCAACGGTAAACCCGAGGTTCGAAAAAATTTCGCATATCTCATTGGAGATTCTGGTTATAGGATGGAGTCTTCCGTACTTTACACCTCTCCCGGGAAGGGTTACATCAATCTTCTCTCCCTGCAGGGCTTCATCTTTTCTTACAACGTCAATATCCCGTAACAGATTCTCTATCTGCGTAGAAAGAGCATCTTTTATGACGTTGGAAAGTTTCCCAAGGAGGGGTCTTTCTTCAGCGGAGACATCCTTTAATTTTCGAAGAAATTGAGTAAGAAGTCCTTTCCTGCCAAGGTACTTCGTCTTTATTGCCAGAATTTCTTCTCTGCTCCTTGCAGAATCCAGTTCTGCACTCGCTTTTTTCTGTAGCTCTTCGAGCCCCTTGTTCATGCAGCCTGCTCACCTTTAACAATATTCACTACCTTAAAAAAGTCCTGGGGATGGTTGACTGCAAGATCGGCAAGTATCTTTCTGTCTATCTCTACACCTGCCTTCTTGATCCCCCCCATGAACTTGCTATACGAAATACCTTGCATTCGGGTGGCAGCATTTATCCTTGCTATCCACAACCTCCTGAAATCTCTTTTCCGTACTTTTCTGTCTCTGTAGGCGAACTTCATCGCCCTCTCTACTGCCTCGGTAGCAACTCTGTATAACCTGCTCCTCGCCCCAAAATATCCTTTTGCCAGCTTCAGGATCTTTCGCCTCTTCTTTTTGGCATTTACGCTTCTTTTAACTCTACCCATCGTTACCAGTACTCCCGATATTTATTTTTTCAGGGGTCAGACCTGCAGACTCAACCCCCGATTTCCAAATTCCGCTTTACGATTTTCGATTTATGCATAGGGAATTAATCTTTTAATTCCTTTTATGTCCCTCTTATCCAGAAAGTCTGTTTTTCTAAGAGCTCTTTTCCTCTTACGCTTTTTCTTAGTGAGGATATGGCTTGCATAAGCCTTACTTCTCTTTACTTTTCCTGTCCCTGTAAGGCTGAATCTCTTGGCAGCTCCTCTGTGTGTTTTGATTTTCGGCATTTAGTCACCTTTTCATTGTTGTTTCTTTGGAGACACGATCATAATCATATTTCTTCCTTCGAGTCTCTGATGTTGCTCTATATTGCATAAATCTTCCAATTCATTTTTTATCTCTTCCATTATTTTTCTTCCACGATCACTATATATAATCTCCCTGCCCCTGAACATCATGGTTATCTTCACTTTATTGTTTTGAGCCAGGAATTTCTTAATGTGTTTGAGCTTGACCTGCTTGTCATGTTCTTCCGTTTTAGGCCGGATCCGAATCTCTTTTAATTGAATGGTGGTCTGACTCTTCTTTGCCATATGGAGTTTTTTAGTCTGCTGATATCTGTGCTTCCCATAGTCCATAATACGACAGACCGGCGGAGAAGAGCTGGGAGCCACCTCCACAAGATCAAGTCCTGCTTTGGCCGCCGCCTCCAGGGCATCCGCAAAAGATATGATCCCCAGCTGATTACCATCAGCATCAATCACCCTCACACTCTCTGCCCTGATTTCCTTATTAATTTTATAGTGCTTAGCTATGTGCCACCTCCTGAAGAGTTTCAAGTTTCGAGTTTAAAGTTAAAACTCGAAACCCGAAACTATCCGTTACTCATACTTGTTGCATTTTTCCTTTACGAGCGATACGAAATCATCAATACTCATAGAACCCAGATTTCCCCCATCTCTCTGTCGAGGTGAAATTGTTCCGGATTCAACCTCCCTGTCACCGATGACCAGCATATAGGGAATTTTTTGCATCTGCCCTTCTCTGATCTTATACCCCAACTTTTCGTTTCTGAAATCCCTCTGGACACGTATATCCGCATCTAATAACTGTTTATAAACCTCTTCCCCGTAAGGACTGTGTCTGTCCGTAACAGTCAGAATTACTGCCTGAACGGGTGAAAGCCACACCGGGAAGGCACCTGCATAATGTTCAATCAGCACCCCCATGAATCGCTCTATAGCACCCAGTATCACCCGATGAAGCATCACCGGTCTGTGTTTCTCTCCATCAGGGCCAATATAATTAAGATCAAATCTTTCGGGTAATGTAAAATCGCATTGTATTGTTGCGCACTGCCACTTCCTCTTAAGGGCATCTTTCAACTTAAAATCGATCTTGGGTCCATAAAAGGCACCATCACCTTCATTAACATCATAGGTCATCTTATTATCTTTGAGGGCCTGCTCCAGAGCCGACGTGGCCAATTCCCAATCTTCATCCGAGCCTATAGACTTCTCAGGTCTTGTACTCAGTTCGACCTCGTATTCAAAGCCGAATACCTTCATCGCATCAGCAACAAAATCGGCAATGGCCCTTATTTCATCATTGAGCTGCTCCGGAGTACATAATATATGGGCATCGTCCTGAGTAAACTGCCGGGCACGCATAAGCCCATGGAGAACACCGGTCTTTTCATGCCTGTGGACCGTACCGAGTTCAAAATACCTGATAGGCAAATCCCTGTAGCTTCGTATTTTCGACTTATAGATCAGCATATGGGCAAGACAGTTCATCGGCTTTATACCATATAATTGACCTTCCACTTCGGTAAAATACATATTCTCGCGATAATGGTCGAAATGACCGGATTTCTTCCAGAGATCTCCCTTCAGGATCTGAGGCCCCATAACAATATCATAACCACGTTTCAGGTGTTCTTTCCTCTCCCAGTCCTCGATAATCGTTCTCAACAGAGCACCTTTCGGATGGAATATGATCAACCCCGGCCCAACTTCATCGTTTACCTGGAACAGGTCAAGTTCTCTCCCCAGCCTTCGGTGATCTCTCTTTTTTGCCTCTTCGATCACCCTTAGATGCTCGGCTAATTCCTCTTTGCTCGCAAACCCCGTACCGTATATACGCTGGAGCATCTTATTCTTTTCATCACCACGCCAGTACGCCCCTGCCACATTTATGAGCTTAAATGCCTTGATCATACCGGTGGAAGGTATATGGGGCCCCCTGCACAGATCAACAAAATTGCCCTGGCTGTAAAGGCTCACCGCTGTAACATCCGGGGGAAGGTCATTCAAAAGTTCGACCTTGTATGACTCCCCTTTCTCCTGAAACAGGGCAACGGCTTCTTCCCTGGAGACTTCCTTACGTACAAAGGGTTGGTCGGCTGAGACAATCTCCGCCATTCTTTTCTCTATCTTTTCGAGATCCTCAGGAGTAAACGTCTCCTCATATTCAAAATCATAATAGAAACCATCTTCAATGGAAGGACCTATGGTAACCTTGACCCCTTTAAAAATATCCTGAACCGCCTCGGCCATTACATGAGATACACTGTGCCGCAGTGCAGCCAATCCTTCCTGAGAATTAATATCCACAACTTCTATAGACGCATCTTCTTCGACAGGAAAACTCAAATCTGCCATAGTATTATTGACCATTGCCGCTACGGCGGATTTAAGCACATCTTCCTTCCAGAATGATATGATCTCCTTTACCGTTTTTCCCGCGGGTTCCTTTACAACGGAACCATCGGGCAATGTAATCTGAATTTCTTTCATGATACAATCCCCAATCGGTTAAAAGAAATTAAATGATTAGATCTATAGAGTATTGAAACACTTACGATTAAAGAAAGGGCATCATCGGTTAATTTCTTCGTGATGCCCTTCCATATACCTACACAGCAAACTATTTAAATGGTAGGCACGCAGGGATTTGAACCCTGGACATCCACCGCGTCAGGATGGCGCTCTCCCCCTGAGCTACGTGCCTGTATATTGCTTTATCTCCATAAAACACCGCATTCGCATAACAATAAAAAGTATTTATGTCAAGAAATTTTATCAATTCTATGCTTGCCTGTGACAAATATTTCTCCTCGATATGATTCCCTAAACCCTATATATTCTTCCCATTTATGAGCTTTATTCCTCTAAACATATAATTGAATCCAGAAATCACTGTTAATAAAGCAGTTGCCAAATAAATGATTTTAATCACTCCCGGGTTCAGATAACCTGGCAAATCATTAAAAGCAAGTACAAGGAAAATGGTAAGAAATTGAAAGACCGTTGTCACCTTGCTTACGAAAGCCGGCCGAACTTCAAAGGAAATCGACATGAGAGAAAGTACTGAAATACCAAGGAGGATTATAAAATCTCTACTTATAACGATTACCGTGAGCCAGCTCGGAATAACACCCAGAACGGACAGGGTAATAAAAGAAGAATCTATCAATGCCTTATCGGCCAGTGGATCCAGATACGAGCCTAAAATCGTTTTTTGCTTTAGAATCCTCGCGAAAAAACCGTCAAGACCATCGGTAATGCAGGCGATAACAAAGACGATCAAGGCCTTGGAAAAGGCACCTTTTATTAAAAAGATGACGGTAACCGGTACCAGCATGATGCGAAACAGAGTCAATAAATTGGGAATATTCATATCTGTATTTTGGATTATAGGATTACAGGATTAATTTAAAATTTAGAATTCAAAATTAGCTTTTATCCCTTAATCCTTACTCAATTTGTCCCTTTCCTTATTCCAATCAACCCAGTCATTTCTGTCTTCTTCTTCCGTAAAATCCCTTGGTTTCTCGGCTACACCATCCGCCCGAATTCTGATCTGCTGCATCGATTTGATAATATATGTCCACTCTTCCATGGTTACTTTCGTCGGTCCCGGAACAGGTTTCGGTCCTTCAACCTTATGAGGAGTTGTGTATACTTTTTGAATGTCTGCCGGCGTTTTGGCCTTTCCACCACCCGTAACGGCAACTATACCATCGTAAACCCTCACCAGTGCCGATTTATCATCATGAACATTCATTCTATAGATTGTGCCTCTCACACCGGCAACAGCATTTTCACTCGACACTTCAAAGTTCGATTTTACGCCAAGGGCTTTGCTTACATTTGCCCACGTTTTTCCTAGGACAATATTAAACTTAACATCTCTTGTCGTCGTCTTTTCACATACCCTGATCTTAACAATTCTAAAGCGTGTATTATCGGCAAAGCGCAGTGAAGATTCATCCGGTAAAATTATCTCCATCCTTGATTTGGGGCCTGTTTTCACCTGGTCACCATCCACAAGAATACTGTTAACCCTCAATGGACACCATACATCCTTCCCTGCCGGCATAAACTCCGCTGAACCTTCGATCAGGGCAACTCGCGCTTCACCTTCCCCTATCTTAACCGCTACGGGCCTCTTTGCACCCACATCTTGCACGAAGAAAAAGATAAGAAAAAATACGACCGCATATATTGTCTTAACTTTCATATTTTTCACTCCATTGTTCTTTTAAAACAAGATTTCTCATATCACAGCAACCCCAGGAAATTACGCTTTTTGGGAGGAGGGCTTCCCGGGAAATCGGGACCGTTGGGAAGAGTTGACATGGCTTTATCCACGATCTCATGAGCTGCTAACTCAGACGTCTGATACGATTTCATCTCGAGCCCTTTCTCAGTAAAATCATAATCCCTCTTTACCACTTTGCAGTTTGTCTTCCACAGTGTTTCCCCTGTCTTCGCACTTCTCAGCTCAAAGAAAACAGAGACAGTGGTAGGTGCATAAACAAAGACAAAAGACGTCTTCCACTCGGCAAGGGTACAGTACATAACCGCGTCTACACCCAGAATTTCTCCAACAGCCTCCGGGGGAATATCTTTATCTGCACACGCTGTATTTTTTCCACAAATCCGGGTTAGTTTATCGTCAACTACATGTAACGGTATCTTGGGATATCCCTTGAAATACAGTTCTTCGAGAATGGCTTTCCTCAGTATCAGGGCAGCCTGAGTATCATTTGTTTTATTTTTAACGGGCAGCAATGCTACAAGTCTTATACCTTTTTTATCGTAATCGGGAATGATTGTCCGGGAAATTTTAGAGCCACAGCCGAAAATAAAACAAATAATTATAATAAGTAACAATATGTTCCTAAGTCTGTATCGTAACACTCATACTCCTAAATACTTATAATTCTAAATTTTTAGTTTTGAATTTTGAATTTACAAGACACAACATCATACACATTTAAAATTAAGAATTCAAAATTGCCATTATTTGACAATATTCATTTCCAGGCTATTCTGGCCAGCGCTTGTTATATTCAGTGAAAAGCCTTTAAATTTTTTTACGGCCAGCTTATCGGCAAGTGACATGGCGCTTCCCTCTACTTCAACATCCATTCTGGCCACACCCGATTCCATCTTCCGGACGTAAACATTTTTTACCCCTCGCACCTCATTTTTCAATACATCCTTCAATCTCATAAAATCAGAGTAGCTCTTTATCTGCCGAACCGTCAAGGCAATCAGACTCGTTGAGCTTGTTTCCGCCTGCCACTTATCAATAATCTGCGCTTTCAGGCTCTCTGCCAGTTTTTCTGCCGCTTTCTTAATGGCCTCTGTTCCTCCTGTAATATCATCTATATGAACAGCCGCCGCATGCTCACTGGCCGAAGCAATAACCATTCCGTTATCTGTTCTGATGGCCCGCGCCGTCACATTCGCCTGCAACGATTTCATCGCCGTTCCTGCAACATTTCCTGCATACTTGGCGAACGCCTTCCCTACAATGACAAGTTCCGCATCAACCTGGCCTCCAAGACGTGCTGCGGCACTATTGTTCAAATCTGATCCTCTCAGGGTAATGCCCTTGATCTTACCCTCCAGTGAAGCACGATCAACAAACGTAAATCCATCTTTCAGGAAATTCGATTGAATAACATTCTCGCAGATCGAAAGATCTACTGAATCCCAAAAGTAGTATGGATGTATCTGCCCTACATTCTGTTCCGCAATAAGAACCATAATTCTGGGCATTCCCTTCCGTGCCATAAGAAAACCCAGGGCCTGGAGATCATTTTTTATGCTTCCTAATGATACAGTGGCCCTTATTTTAACCCTGTAGAGGTTATCGCTCACATTTTCTTTTAAAATCCTGTAGTTCTGAATATAACCCTGCGATTTTGAATAAATACTATCATTAATGACCACAAAATTCTCTACTACCGTCTCCGAAGATATAATCGTACCAACCGCCTGTTCCACCGCTTTTCTGAGAGAATCATTTATAGCATTGTCTCGTGCCAGGGCCATATCATTATTAATTACGACACCTGCACCTTCGGCCTCGATTATCCTTGTGTTTATTTCCTGCTGGGGAAATACTTCAACAGGATACGAAAGCACACAAAACAATAACACGGCAAAGAAAGCAAAAAATAATTTTTTCAAGAGATAACCCTCCTTATTATACTTCTGTATCTTCTGCGTCCTTCTTTAATTTCTCTATCTCCTCCCTGATAATCTTCTCAGCAATCCGGGGAAACATTTCTCTCGCGATTTTCTCGGAAACCTCGGAAATTCTTTTTATTATCTCATCATTCAATATCTTGTCGTATTGATAATTTTCCGGACTTTCTTCAATAACATCGCTTAGTTCGTATATTCTATCATTTTCTTTCAATATTCTACCGTCTATGATTATCTCTCTGTCTGCCGTCAAAAATTCATTTTCTTTATTATCATGTTCGGCTTCAAAATTACGGAAAACTTTTTCCGCACCTTCTCCCGGCTGAGCCATCCGCTTCACCTTTTCGTCTATTACATCCCATACGTTTACTGAACTATCATACCTTTACAATCACTTCAAGAAGTTTCATTTCTTTCAACCCGCAGGATAATAGTTTTCAAAACGAGGATTTTCGCCCTTCATCCTTTCGTGCTTTCGTGATCAAAAAAGGGGTTAAAATCCTCACGAATCTTAACCCCTTAATCCCTAAAGCGGCAAAGCCGCAAATCCGAAATTCGAATATCAAATAACAAATTTTCGAAACAGTTTTGGACATTCGAGTTTAAGATTTTGATATTGTTTCGAATTTCGTACTTCGGATTTCGAATTTATTTTCCGCCAACATCTGCGCAAAAACCGCAGTTGTTGTGAATAAAGAATCTAATCCTCTAATCCTAATATTAGTGCGCTTCCTGCATGGCCAGATGAATATATATCATTGTCAGCATCATGAAAACAAGTGTCTGGATAATCGATGTAAATATCATGAGGATAACAACAGGCATAGGTACAAGAAAGGGAACCAGCATGAGAACAATGAGCAACACGAGATCTTCACCCATGATATTTCCGAAAAGTCGTACCGAAAGAGAGACAATACGGGCAAGATGACTTACGATCTCAATGGGCATCATAATAGGTATCAACCACCAGACTGGTCCTAAAAATTGTTTTATATATTTAAACCCATGAATCCGTACTCCAACGACATGGGTCGTCACAAATACAACCAGTGTCATGGAAAGTGTCGTATTGAGACTGGATGTCGGAGATTCAAACCCCGGAATAATGCCCAGCAAATTAGAAGTCAAAATGAAAAGAGCTACTGTTCCAACGAGAGGGAAAAACTTAAGCCCTTCCGGTCCCATTGTATCGACGAGCAGAGTTTTGACGCCATCTACCACTACTTCGAAAACATTCTGCATCCTGCCCGGATAGATATCAAGCCGACGGGTCGCCAGAAAAGACAATACAATCAAAAGCAACATGATAAACCACGTATATGTCACATGGGGGGGGAAATACGGATTAGCTAAAAATAACAAGGGATGCATTTTTTCCTCTGAACCTCCTTAAAGGGTTTTTTTTTACATTATCAATCAGCACGGTGAGTATAACGCTTACAACGACAATTGAAAGGCCAAGGATCAATCCAATCACGCTCACAGGCATCTGAGTTATAACGAAGAAAAGTACAACTCCGGTGACGATGAACCTCATGAAATATCTCATCAATATATATTGTTTCGGTTTGGCTGTATCATAAAAACGCTGGAAGAGATTTGCCAAATCCTTTGAAAGCCAGTAAAAGTTTGCAATACTGATAAGGCCACCAAGCAGTATCCCGAGAGCAAAACTGTATGATAAAAAAACAAAGCTGAGAACCAGGCATACTCCTAAAACTATCCAATTCACCAGCTCAATTTTTTTTTGCAGCGCCGTTTTCTTTATGTGCTTCATCTTTTATTTCTCTATCCGGATCCTTAGCATCGGATGCAAGTCTCTTTATAAAAATATAATAATTTCTAAAACCCGCAGCGACCCCTATTACCAGAAACAGTACAGTGAATATACTACCCGTTCCAAGTTTCCGGTCAATATATAACCCGAGGAAAAGGCATCCAAAGACCGCAATGACCAAGGCAATGCCCAAGCTGCTGGCATATGCCATCTCGAATATTATTATCTTCTTCTTTTTCTTTTTACTCATTGACGAAACGTGCTGTTAGCACAAAGAATTGGGCAAGTCAAATAACTTTTCGAAACTTCTTTTATCCGATTTACGTTTTACGCTTTACGATCCCCCTGTACCATTCAATGGTCTTTTTCAAACCTGCGCTAAAGGTTGTTTTTGCCTTAAAATCAAATTCCTTGAGTGCCTTTGTAGTGTCGAGCATTCTTCGCGGCTGACCATCCGGTTTGGAGGTATCCCAGATGACATGACCCTTAAAACCGGTCAATTCCACAATCAACCCGACAAGGTCCTTAATGGATATTTCAAATCCGGCTCCAATGTTGACTGGCTCGCTTTTGTTGTATGTTTCCATGGCAAGTATGATCGCCTCAGCAGCATCCTCCACATAGAAAAACTCGCGCGTTGCTTCGCCAGTTCCCCAAACGAGGATCTCATTCTCATTATTCAGGCTGGCATCAACACACTTTTTGATCAATGCCGGGATAACATGGGAAGATTCAGTGTCAAAATTATCACCAGGACCGTAAAGATTGACAGGCAAAAGAAATATGGAATTAAACCCGTACTGCTGGCGGTAGGCCTGAGATTGCACGAGCATCATCTTTTTTGCCAGGCCGTACGGGGCGTTTGTCTCCTCAGGGTAACCGTTCCACAAATCTTCTTCTCTAAAGGGAACAGGTGTAAATTTCGGGTAGGCACATATCGTTCCGATGGCTACAAATTTTTCAATTTTCCTTAAATATCCCTCGTGGAGGAGCTGTACCCCCATCATCAGGTTATCGTAAAAGAGGGTCGCAGGATTCTCCTGATTGAAACCGATTCCGCCTACTTTAGCAGCCAGATGGATTACAACATCGGGATTTGAATCATCATACATCCGCTGTACATCTTCATGCCTTATCAGATCATACCCTGAATGGTCGGCGCTGAAGATATGCTTATATCCCCGTTTTTTCAGCTTACCAATCAAATGCCTGCCCAGGAAACCTCTGCCGCCGGTAACGGTAATGCGCTTCGCTTTCATGTCACTAAATCCTGTTACTTCCGTTTTCAAAACCGGCGTCAACCAGTGTTTTCTCCTTCCGTGCAAGCTCTATGTCCGCCTCTATCATCATGTCAATCAGCTGATCAAATTTTACTTTTGGTTCCCACCCTAATTTCTTTCTTGCCTTTGTGGCATCCCCAAGCAGAACATCCACCTCTGACGGTCTGAAATACTTTTGATCTATGGCCACATATTCATTATAATCGAGGTCTGATTTCTGAAAAACCTTTTCCGCAAACTCACGGACCGAATGGGTCTCTCCGGTGGCAATCACGAAATCATCCGGCTCATCCTGCTGGAGCATCAGCCACATAGCCTCAACAAAATCCCCGGCATAACCCCAGTCCCTCTTTGCTTCAAGATTACCCAGATACAGTTTATCCTGAAGACCCAGTTTAATCCTCGCAGCCGCGCGGGTGATCTTCCTGGTTACGAATGTCTCCCCCCTCCGGGGAGACTCATGATTAAAAAGAATACCATTGCATGCAAAGATATTGTATGCCTTCCGATAATTTCTTACTATATAGTAGGCATAGACTTTAGCTGCGGCATAGGGGCTTTGGGGCTCAAATGGAGTATCTTCGCTTTGAGGGGGTGGCGCCGCCCCGAACATTTCACTTGATGAGGCCTGGTAAAATCTTGTTTTAATACCCGTCTTGCGAATTGCCTCTAACAGCCGTAAGGTACCAAGACCCGTGACATCACCGGTATACTCAGGCATATCAAAACTAACTCTGACGTGACTCTGTGCACCCAGATGATAGATCTCATCCGGCCGGATATCATGAATCAAATCCATCAACTGACCCGACACGGAAAGATCTCCATAATGGAGATACATCCTCGCTTCCGGATCATGAAGATCTTTATAAAGATGATCGATTCGGTCAGTGTTAAACGTACTGGATCTCCGGATCAGTCCATGGATCTCATATCCTTTACCGAGTAATAACTCGGCAAGATACGATCCATCCTGACCGGTAATCCCCGTAATAAAAGCCTTTTTCACTTAAAGATACCTCCTTAATAGGGACACTTCCCTATTTAACCCATTCATCTATTTATACCTGAGTAATTACACCTACTTGTTAAATAGGGAAGTGTCCCTATTAAAACCATTGCTCATTGCTCATTGCTCATTGCTCATTGCTCAAAACTGCGGTGTATACTCCGGCACAATTTCTTTCAGTTTTTTCTTTATGGCTGTGGCATCATAAGTTCCTGCGACAGCAAGAAGCTCGTCGATTTTCGCATTAAGAGCATTCCTGTCGCAGGTATTCCCCTTAAGGACAAGTATCTTGTCATGATTTGTGGCTACGATTCCCTCCCCTTCCGTGATTAGCTCCTCATACAGCTTTTCTCCCGGCCGAAGACCGATGAACTGAATGGGAATGTCACGCTCCGGTTCAAACCCGCTGAGACGGATCAGGTCACGGGCAAGGTCAACAATGCGTATGGGTTCGCCCATATCCAGGATGAATATCTCACTCCCTTTGCCCATGGCTCCTGTCTGAAGAATTAATTGTGCCGCTTCCTGGATGCTCATGAAGTACCGGGTTATTTCCGGGTGTGTAACGGTCACGGGAACACCCTGAGAGATCTGTTTCTGAAACAGTGGAATGGCCGATCCGGAACTCCAGAGGACATTTCCGAAGCGTACAGCCATAAAGCGGGCTTTATCACTTCCATTCATACATTCCACGAGCATCTCTGCCACCCGTTTGGTAGCACCCATTACATTAGTGGGTCGCACGGCCTTGTCCGTCGAAACAAGAACAAAGCGATCTACCTGGTGCTCAAAAGACATCTCAACCATATTTCGTGTACCCAGGATATTGTTATATATTGCCTCCCACGGGTGCAACTCCTGAATGGGCACATGTTTGTAAGCTGCCGCATGAAATATAACATCGGGATTAAATTCCCGAAATATCGATTTTAAAACATCCCGGTTCTTAATATCCACAAGAAACCCTGATGTTGGAATAAAACCAAAACGCTGCTTACACTCCATCTCCATCCGGAAAAGATTTTCCTCACTAAACTCCAGAATGGCCAGCGCCTGAGGATGGAAACGGCATACCTGCCTTACAAGTTCAGACCCTATGGATCCCCCGGCCCCTGTAATCAGGATACGTTTGTCCTTCAAATATTTCCTTATTTCTTCTTCATCCAGATGCACCTCTTTACGATCCAGCAGGTCCTCCAAGTGTACCTTACGGATTGTTTTTATTGAAACCTTTCCTTCGATGAGTTCCCAGATTCCGGGTACTGTGCGAAACCGCCTCCCTGTTTCTTCACAGAGGGAAACAATCCGCCGCAGTTTCTCACCACTGACTGAAGGAACTGCAATTAAAATCTCATCAAATTCCGTCCTGATTTTGTTAATTTCATCCACTGCACCCAGAACCGGAACCCCGTGAATCGCTTTTCCTCTTTTATCCGGGTCATCATCGAGGAATCCCACAGGTTCCATATTGACCGACGCGTGTTCCTGAATTTCCCTGAGCACCTTTTCACCCGCATCGCCCGCGCCAACAATTATTAACTTGCTTGCAGAGGATTTTTTTCCCCGTCCAAATGTCCAGAAGGAAAAATAATGATCAGCAATGAAAAGTCGAATAGCAACTCGAATTCCCCCCACGAGCAGAAACGTGAATACAAAATCTATAACATACACAGAACGGGAGAACCCATGAAAACGATATAAAAAGAGGATAGCCAATAAGATGATTATCGAGGACAGGATGGTTGCCTTGAAGGTATTCCTCAAATCCGCAAGGCTCGTATACCTCCACATTCCTTTGTAAAGCCCGAACACAATGAAACAAAACAGCTTGAGTGGAATTACAAACGGCAGAGTATTTTTAAATTGTACCCAATTTTGTAAGGGAATGTGGCCGTCAAACCGCAACAGATAGGCCGAGATATAGGCCGCCGTCACAAGGGCTGCGTCCAGAATGAGCATTATATAAAAGTTTTTATTGCGTATAATATTTTTCATGGCTCATTATTGACAGTTTCGTAAAAAGTCCGAATTTCTGTCGTTTTGTCATTCCCGATCCCCG
>CAZGAK010000016.1:0-38953 GCA_964523565.1 uncultured Syntrophaceae bacterium
ATATTGGGATAGAAATACCCGATAGCAGGTGAAACAGGCAACGCTTCGCGGCCGTCGCGTGGCTGAATAAATCAAAGAGGCGAGGGTAAAGTGAAAATCACAGTTTTAAACGGAAGCCCTGAGGGCTATCGCAGTGTAACATTACAGAAGGAGCATTTCTTATGATAAAAATGAATGAGCAAGTTAAGGAGCTTTTAACGAAACAACGAACCATTGTGCTGGCGACAGCAACGCCGAATGGTATTCCAAATGTAGTCCCGATCCATTCCAAGCACATCATTGATGATGAAACCATTATGATTACGAATCAGTTTATGAACAAGACACTCAAAAATATGCAGAAGAATCCCCAGGTTGCTATTACTTTCTGGGAAGGTATCAAAGGGTATCAGATTAAGGGTAATTGCGTCATTGAAAATTCCGGGGAATTATACGAGAAAGCAGTCAGCGGGGTGGCGGCATACGCAAAAAGCAAAAACATTTCTTTGAAATGCAAGGGGATCATTCTCATCAAAGTTACCGAGGTTTATGATGTGTCGCCAGGGCCAAACGCGGGGGAACTGATTACTTAACGTGACGGAACCCTGAGTCAACCAGGCAGGAGGGACAAAGGTGAAAATAACTTCAACCCGGCATCAAGCTTTAATGAAAGGAAGTCTCACATGCTAAAAACCGGCATAGAAAATCCCGCAAGACCTGCGACTTTTTTGATCGTGCTGGGCGTCTTGAAAGGCTACCTCAGAAACCCAATGTCCTTCCTTCTGGGTACAGCCTTCAGATTTCCCCATTTCAAGAAGCGGTTACCCCCTGACTTTCCAGACGAATTTGTGAAGATTGCAGCCCTCCCGGCCTGGTTATATATCCGTTTGAAAGAACGCCTGGGACAGGAGCGGGCCTTTGAAATTATAAGAAACGTTTTTCTGACGGCTGGGATGGCGGTACAACTGGGCAACTTCAGGGCCGTTGAAGTACCTCGCACTTTTGAAAACCTGATCTCTTACCAGCAACAGACCAACCGGGAAGGGCCAACGCGCTGGAATAAGATGGAAATACTGGAGCAGAACGACACTAAATACGAATTTCGTGTACATAACTGCATGTTTTACGACTTTTTCAGCCGGATAGGGATTCCAGAACTAACTGCGGTGATGTGTTCGGTTGACAACGCAATTTTCAATGTCTATCTGCCGGAAGATGTCACCTTCCATCGCAATGGCTGTGGAAACAGGATTGCCAACGGCGCGCCCTCGTGTCACTTTGTCCTTGAACACCATATTGAGGGGTGATGACGAGGGTTCTTTTCTCTGTTGACACACAAGCATCAATCCCATATACTTCTCTCGCAAAAAAGCAAGTTCTTATCAACACTTATACATAACTAACCTATTAATTTACGAATATAATTTTATGTTTCATGAACCTTTCTCTTAATGATTGGAGGTTTTGGCATGGCAAAAATAAAGCAAACCACAAAAAAGGGAGAGTTCGATTACTTTGCTGCCCTGTATAATGTGGCGCGGGTGATTAACGCATCACTTGATACATCCCGGGTACTGGAAGAAATCGTAAGATGCGTAACAAAGGCGATGAACGTTAAGGCCTGCAGTCTGCGGCTTCTTGCCGGCGGCGGAGAAAGGCTCGAAATGGGAGCAAGTTACGGACTTTCCGAAGATTATCGACATAAGGGACCAATTCTCATCAGGGAAAGCGAACTGGACCGAAAGGTTATCGGGGGGAAAACGATCCTGATAAAAGACGCTCAAACAGACAAACAGTTCCAGTATGGAGAAAAGGCAAAGGCCGAGGGCATCAAGTCGGTTTTCGTTGTCCCCCTTGCGGTTGACAAGAAAGTCATCGGTGTCCTCAGGGTTTATGCATCAGAGACGCGCGAGTTCGACAAACGGGAGATCAAATTTCTTGAGGCCGTTGCAAACTTAAGCGCCATATCCATAGACAATGCCCGGCTTCACGAAACCCTGCAGATCAACTGTGATTTAATGGCGGCCCATAAATACCGCCTGGACGATAATTAAGGAGGGTAGCTATATGATTCGCCTCGGTATAAATGGTTTTGGCAGGATAGGCAGGCAGGTTCTAAAGGCCGTCATGGAAAGATATCCTGAAACCTTACAGGTCGTTGCAATTAATGACCTTTTTGATGTGGAAACGAATGCTCACCTGTTACGCTACGACACGAATTACGGCATCTTCAATGCGGATATCAAGATAAAGAAAGACCATTTTTTCATTAATAATCAGGTTATCAAAAACTTTGCCCAGCGCAACCCCGCTTCCATTCCCTGGGGCGATGAAGGCGTTGATATCGTCATCGAGAGTACCGGTCTTTTCCGAACAGGTCCCAAAGCATCTGCCCACCTTGAAGCAGGGGCCAAAAAAGTAATTATAACCGCTCCGGGAGAAGAAATCGATCTGACCGTTGTCATGGGTGTAAACCATCGGGATTATAAACCAAAAAAACACCATATTGTTTCTAATGCATCCTGCACGACTAACTGCCTTGCTCCGCCGGCTCTTGCCGTTCACAGGGCATTCGGTATTGTCAAGGGAATGATGACAACTGTTCATTCCTATACGGGTGACCAGCGTATCCTGGATCTCGCTCACAAAGATCTTCGCAGGGCCAGAGCTGCCGGTCAGAATATTATCCCCACAACAACGGGAGCGGCAAGGGCTCTGGCCCTGGTGATCCCGGAGCTTGCGGGAAGGTTCGACGGCTACTCCCTGAGAGTACCTACGCCAACCGTCTCCGTCGTGGATTTTACCGCCGAGCTGAAGAAAAAGACCGGGACGGAAGAACTGAGGGCAGTATTAAAGAATGCGGCCCGGAGATCCTTAAAGGGAATTATGGCCTGTGAAGAGGAAAAACTTGTTTCATCGGACTTCATGGGCAATTCTCACTCATCCATTGTGGATCTGGAATTTACGCAGGTCCTCGGAAACAACATGGCCAAGGTTGTGACATGGTACGACAACGAATGGGGTTACTCCTGCCGTGTTGCCGATCTCGCGAATTTAATGGCAGGCAAGGGATTGTAAAGGGATTTGCGGGCGGGGATAAAAATAGTTATGGAGATGTTGAATGGAGATCCTTCGCTGGATTGGTGATGAAACTCTTTTACGTAACCTTGTGGCAGGATTACCGACGTTCGTCCTGGTCATTCTGGTAGTTGTCTGTATCTTGCTGTTGTTGAAAGGTGCGGACTGGATGATTGACGGGGTCGTCAGCCTGGCCCATCGTACCGGTTTGCCGAGAATCGTCATCGGCGCCACCATCATTTCCCTTGGAACTACTATGCCGGAGGCATTCGTATCAGTAATGGCCGCCTGGATGGGTGACGCCGGTCTGGCTCTCGGGAATGGTGTCGGGTCCATTATTGCCGACACAGGGTTGATTTTCGGTCTAACATGCCTGCTGGCGGCCTCCGTGCCGGTAAACCGCTTTATCCTTAATCGAACTGGCTGGGTGCAGGTTGGAGTGGCCACGCTGTTAGTTCTCATCTCCGTGCTTGCCTGGGCCGTTACGCCCGGAGAGCCGATCCTGCACCGGTGGGTGGGTATTTTCTTTTTAATTCTGCTGGCAGTTTATATGTACATGGCATATGTTTGGGCCAGACAGCAGGAAACCGCGGGCATGGATGAGGCAGAATCGGGAGATCCTGAGCTGTTGAGCCTGGGGAAATGTTGGTTAATGGTTGTGGGAGGTTTATTCCTGGTCGTTACAGGCGCACGAATACTTGTGCCATGCGCTGCAGAAATAGCCATGAGGATCGGCGTACCGGAGGATATTATTGCAGCCACAATAGTGGCCCTCGGAACCTCCCTGCCGGAACTTATGACGGCCATAACTTCTGTCCGTAAAGGACATCCTGAAATCACCGTTGGCAACATTGTGGGCGCGGATGTTCTGAACTGCCTCTTTGTAATAGGTGCCGCGGCAGCGGCCAGACCACTGGTAATTTCACCCAACTTCTTCTTATTTCACTTCCCTGCTATGCTTTTAATTCTCTACTCCTTCCGGGTTTTTATCTTCATGAACCGGCACGGTCGATTCAGGAGATGGCAGGGCGCCTGGCTCCTTGGCGTCTATGTAACTTACGTGGTGCTTCAGTATGCTCTCAATATCAGCACCGTTGGCGGATAATGATTTCACTCCAGAACATATCAAAACAATACGGCGGACAGAACCTCTTTCAAAACATTTCTCTCCATATAGGTGACGGGGATCGTATTGCCCTTATTGGACCGAACGGTGCAGGCAAATCCACATTAATGAAAATCATTGTCGGCCAGGTTGAGTCCGACTCAGGCAAAATTACCCAATCTCGCTTCAACACAGCGGGCTACTTGCCCCAGGATGGTGTTTACCACAGAGGTCAAACACTCTACGAAGAAGTAGCCTCAACCTTTGAAGGCCTGAACTTCCTCCACGAAAGAATCAAAAAGATCAGTCATGAAATAAGGATGCGTACCGAGGCAGGAGATACGAAATCCTCCCAATTGGACGAACTTGTCGAAGAATTAGGCAAAGTTCAGCACTCGATAGAACATCAGGAAGGATACAATATCGAAACCAGGATAAAGCTGATACTGTCCGGTCTTGGTTTCACTGAACATGATTTGAACCGCATGACTGAAGAATTCAGCGGTGGCTGGCAGATGAGGATTGAGCTTGCCAAGCTTCTCCTTTTAGAGCCCTCAATTCTCCTTCTTGACGAGCCGACCAATCATCTTGATATTGAATCATTGGAATGGCTTGAAAACTATTTACAATCTTACAGCGGTTCAGTTGTCCTTGTCTCTCACGACAGCCGGTTCCTCGATAATCTCGTCGATAAAATAGTCGAAATATCCATGGGAAAAGTTTCATTGTACACCGGCAATTACTCCTCTTACCTGAAGCAGAAGAACCTGCGCTATCAACAATTAGAAGCGGCCTATGAAAATCAGCGGAAACTTATAGAAAAAACAACCAGGTTCATAGAACGATTCCGATACAAAAACACGAAGGCGAAGCAGGTTCAGAGTCGAATAAAGATGCTGGAAAAAATGGAACGGATTGAGGTTGAACAGGCTGGAAATACAATTTCATTTGATTTTCCCGAAACTCCACGACCAGGAAAAACCGTAATGGAGCTCGATAAGCTGACCAAATCATACGGAAACAACATGGTATTCAGAGAAACCTCTCTTCGGATAGAGCGGGGGGACAAAATCGCCCTTTTAGGAGTCAATGGTTCCGGTAAATCCACCCTTGCACGCATTATCGCGGGCATTGAGTCCTTCCAGGGCGGGGAGAGAAAACCCGGGCACAATGTTAGCGTTTCTTACTATGCCCAGAATATGGCAGAGACATTAAACTCGGACAAAACGGTATTTCAAACAGTGGACGAAATGGCTACTTCCAGGTCTCCGAGGGAACTCCGAACATTGCTTGGCTGTTTCCTCTTTTCGGGAGATGATGTGTTTAAGCCGGTTTCCGTCCTGTCGGGAGGGGAAAAAAGCAGACTTGCTCTTGCAAAAATGCTCCTGATACCTGCAAATCTCCTTATCTTTGACGAACCGACGAACCACCTTGATGCACAATCTAAAGCCATTCTGCAGCAAAGTCTGGAAAATTTCACCGGTAATTATATAATCGTGTCACACGACAGGGATTTTCTCACACCACTGATTAATAAAGTTATCTTCATCAAGAATGGCAAGCCTGATCTCTATATCGGTACAGTGGATGACTACATGTCAAGATTTCAACGAGACGAAGGCGGTGAGTCCCAACCTGAAGACCCCTCAAAGAGAAAAACACCCATTAACCATGAAAAGGAACGAAAAAGACAACAGGCAGAAAAAAGACAGGAATCATACCAGAAGCTGAAACCTCTCAAGGATACGCGAAACAGAATCGAAGGAGAAATTGTCCTCGCTGAAGAGAGAAAAGCTGAGATTGAAGCGGCCTTTGCCGATCAAAAGACCTATGAAGGCGAAATGACTATCAGATCTCTTCATATCGAGCACGACGGGATTGCCTGTCAACTCGAACTTCTTTATAATGAATGGACTGAAGTGGAAGGGAAAATTGAAAAGTTTATGGACGAGAAAAAGGAGTAATATTATGAAGATTAAGACCTATATCACGAACCGACTCGTAAAAGGAGAGGATCTGAATCATCATGGAACCCTGTTCGCGGGGCGAAGTGCACAATGGTTTGTGGAGGCGGGATTCATTTCCGCTGCGAATATTACAAGTCCTGAAAACATCTTATGTTTGAATATCCATGGGATGCTTTTTACGAAACCTGTTAAAAAGGGAAGCATTCTTCGTTTCGAAAGTAAAGTCGTATATTCAGGCAGAACCCGACTGGTTTCGCATGTTAAAGTATTTTTCAGTAAAAACGATGAATTCCTGCTGGAAGGATTTATAAGCTTTATTAATGTGGACAAGGATGGGCGCCCTGCTCCGCATGGAATTGTTATTGAGACTGTTGATCCGGAAGATATTGCACTTCAGGAAAAGGTAAAATCGTTAAGTAGGTAACTTAGCAGATTTTTACAAATCAGTTTTGACAAGTTCGTAAAAAGTCAGAGTTTTTGCCGTTTTGTCATTCCCGATCCCCGATCGTAGCCGAGGACAGGCTTGATCGGGAATCTATAACTGCGTGTAATTACTGGATTCCCGCTTTCGCGGGAATGACAGATTAGCGAGTTTTTGACTTTTTACGAAGCCATCAGTTTTGCCTTGACTCACCGCTGCTTCTTCCTTATAGAACATAAGTATAATCAAAACAATCGCTCAAGGATAACAAATATGAATACAGCCCTGATTTCAACAAGAACTCCCGTCTTCCCCTGTGTTTTAAGATTTACAAATCTTCGCCTTTATGCGTTCGTGACTCTGTTTGTCGCACTGGATGTAATAATACCATGGTTTTGTCACTGGATTCATCCCCTGGCCGGCCCCATGTTTCTTCCCATGTTCTTCTTTATTTTACTGGCTGGACTTTTGTTCGGCTGGAGAGCAGGTCTCCTTGTAGGAGCTTTTACGCCTCTTATAAGTTATGGTATTTCCGGGATGCCTCCCCTGCCGCTTTTACCCGGAATCTTCGCTGAGGCTGTATTTTATGGACTGGTTGCAGGATTGCTTCGTGAGCGATTTAAGATGAATGTATTCTGGTCTCTTGTTGGAGCAATGATTGCAGGACGCTTCGCAGGAGGACTGGCCGTGTTTATCATTTATTGGGGCGCGGCAAATCCTTTCGCCTTAATCTGGGAAGCGGCTAAACTGGGATGGCCGGGAATTGTGATTCAGCTAGCCCTTCTTCCCCTGATCTCTGCAGGGTTAGAACGATTATTCGCAAAAACCGGGCAAACAGATGCAAAACAGTAATGACGGTCTTTTCAATTCATTTCTGAACAGTGAAGAAACCATCTGGGTCTGCAGGGAAGAACAGGTAATTTTTCAATCTCAAAAAAAGGGGATAGCACCATTAATCGAATACATCCACCAACATGGTTCCTCTGCCGATGAAGTTACCGTTTGCGATCGCGTGGTCGGAAATGCGGCTGCATTGCTGTTGAAAACAGCGTGCTGCAAAATGATTTACTCCGCAGTTGGCAGCGAGATCGCTTTGAAAACCCTGGAGAAGCTCAGTATTCCCTGTTTTTTTATAAAAGTTGTCCCCTATATTATCAACAGGAAAGGGGATGGAATGTGCCCCTTTGAAAAAGCATCAATCGGAAAATCTCCCGATGAATTTTTCGAATATCTAAAAGAATCTCACCGATTTGATTAATTCACGAAATGGAGTTTAGTTGTTATGAACGACGTCATCTTCCAGAAGGCCGACGGAAACATGAAAGATCACCTTATCTCGCTTCGTTCGCTCCTGGAACAGCTTAAACTTCCCTATGGAAAGGGTGATTCGGTCGCTGTCAAGCTTCACTGGGGAGAAAGGGGCAATACAAGTTTCCTGCCACCTCACTATGCCAGAGAAGTCGTATCCTGGCTCCGGGAACATGGCGTCAAACCGTTTATTTTCGACACCACCGTCCTCTATTCCGGCGGCCGACGTACAGGAAAAGATTCTTTAAAAACTGCAGAAGAACATGGTTTTACAGGTGATTTTCTCGGGTGCCCCGTTGTAATCGGGGATGGGCTGGACGGGCGTGATGTGGTGGACATAGAAGCAGGTTTCAGGCATTTTGAAACCGCTCAGGTTACTTCTCTGGTGGATAAGGTTGATGGTTTTTTTATTTTCTCTCACTTCAAGGGACACATGGAATCCGGATTTGGGGGCGCCATAAAAAATATCTCTATGGGCTTCGCCTCACGGGCACAAAAGCAGCGAATGCACTCTGATGCACACCCCGCATTAAATCGGGAAAACTGCACCAGATGCGGCATTTGCATCGATATTTGCCCCACCGGAGCAGCTGCGTTTTCGGATGATGAATATCCCGAATATGATCTGGATCTTTGCATTGGATGCGCCCAGTGTATTGCAATGTGCCCTGAAATGGCACTGAAAATTTTCTGGAACACGGATATCGCGGTATTTCAGGAAAAACTGGTTGAAACTGCTGCTGCAGTCTGGAAATGTATCAGCAACAAAACGTTGCTGATTAACGCCCTCCTTAAAATAACCGCCGATTGTGATTGTATGCCCGGACACAACCCTGAAATAGCTAACGATTCAGGATTTCTGGGAGGATACCATCCCGTTAGTGTGGACAGGGAATCCATTAAACTCATCGGCAAGAATATTTTTAACCGAGCCCACCCCTCTATCCCCTGGAAAAGACAGTTTGGGTACGCCAGGGAAATCGGATTTGACAAGTGAAAACCTTACAACATAACCGGTACCGGAACCTATCCTTAAACTTTTGTTTTTCATGATTACTTTACATAGACTGGATTGGAAAATATCCAGGGCCTGTATTTCCCCAATTTCTTCAGGAATACCTCAACCCGGTAGATTCCCTTTTTATCTATCTTACACTCCAAAACATCGCTTACATTTTCCTGGAAGGTATGGCCATCTTTTACGACTCGAATCTTCCCCTTTTCGGGAACTTCAACGTGAATTGTGGCGGTTTTTTTCAGGTGGAATTCATCACCCATGGTAGCACCCGCGCTTTCATCAGAAATAAAGAACAAAAAGCCCTTTGCCTCCCTGAAGTATTCCATAGCAATATATGCCCTGCCCTTTTTGAGGGATTCAAAAAGAAGTTCTATATCTTTTCTTTCATCTTTTTCAAAAGGCCTGTCAGTCAAAATATGCGTACGAATAAACCTGAATGCCCTTCCGAAGGGAAAAACGCTTATATTCAAGCCAAATATTTTTTTGGGAGTATCGTGATTATCGAGTTCCCCGATACCGACGATTTTCGATTGTTGATTCAGCCTATCCCATCGTTTCAGCGTCACTGATCTCGGCCCCCGCAGGAAAAGGGCCGGGAACAGATAACTGCACAACGCCCTGGGATAATTTTTCAATGTCGATTGCCAATCCGTCATAAAATCCCATATTCCTATTCCCGTGTAGCCTGAGACGTTCCAGTCGACCCATGGAAAATGTTTCACGTGAAACATTTCTGTACCTTCATGGTCCGGGTGAGACATAAAGCCGATGCCACCCATTCTTCTGACCTTCTCAATATAGCTCTGGGGTGGAATGTTTTCATCCTCCTCCCCAACCACCAGGGGCTCATCAATACCAAAGGCTATATAATGGTTGAAACGGGGTGTTATCTCCTGCCCCACAACAAGCAGTACGTCGTCATTCCACCCCTCCAGGCCATTTTCCCTTGCATCAAGACAGGAGTGATCCGTGAGCATCAAGAAATCAATGCTGTTTTCCCGGGCAGCCCTTATAATATCTCCCACCGGAATTCTTCCATCAAATGAATATTCCGAATGAAAATGTATTACACCTGTATAATCATATAGTTTCAACATGATCCCTTTTTTAATTACCTATATTTTTTCGGGTTTAGAATTTCTCACTTCACCGAGGGGGCATTGTTCACACAAAGGTTTTTTTCTACAAAAATGCTTGCCCGTATTTACCAAAAGGGCATGGTACTGATTATACAGTTCGGCATTATGCGGAAGGTGGGTCATAAAAAGTTCTTGAATATTTCTGTAGCTCCACCCTCTATTAATGATCCCCGCTCTCTCCAAAATTCTTCGGGTGTATGAATCCACCACAAAAATCGGCCTGTTACCCGCGTATAGAAGAATGCTGTCGGCTGTTTCCTCTCCAACACCCTTGACACCCAACAATTTACCCCTCAGTGCCCACAGATCTTCTTCAAACAGTTTTTCCATTTTTCCCTCATATTCACTATCTAAAAAATGAAGGAAGGCCTTCAGCCTTTTTGTTTTGATATTATAATATCCTGAAGATCTTATAAGTTCTGCCACGACATTATCTTCTGTTTCCAAAAGCTTGTCCGGAACAAGGAGTCCCCTGGATTTCAGCTTTCTTATGGCAATCTCCACATTCTTCCAGTTTGTGTTCTGTGTCAGTATGGCTCCAACGGCAATCTCAAAAGGTGTTTCGCCGGGCCACCAGTGGAGGTTTCCGAAATGTCGATCCAGGGCTTCATAAATTTTCCACAGATATTCGCCCGCCTGCAGTGATCCACCTGATGCCACTTTCTTTCAACACTCCTGATATCTATGATGTTACCCGCTTCCCCCTCCCTCCAGAGGCTGTGTCGTAATTCCTTTTTTTGTAATTTCGAGCACCACGCTTCTCTCAGCATAACCTCCGCGAGGAATCTTAATGCTTAATAAATTTAACACGTTAAGATTCCTCACATTCGTTCGGAATGACATTTCACCCTATTGCGGCACAGCCTCCCAGGGGAGAGGGAATAATAAGGATGCCTTTCATCTGGCACTCTCGTAAAAAGCAAATAACGGGCCGATGAGGGCATCGGCCCCTACAAAGCAACCCAAAACATGTAGGGCCTGTTCCCCGAACAGGCCGCTCTCGTGCACAGCACGGGATATTCTAGCATGATTTCATAAAGATTCTTTGTAAACAAATCTTGATGGGTTTGTAAAGGGAAATGGAGGTTTTTGACTTTTCATGAAACTGTTAATACCGGACAAGATAATAACGCGGCCTTGCATAAAACAAGGGGGGAAGGATTCATGTCGCTTCCCCCCTGTGTCTCTCATTTGCGTATGACAACAAAAAAATTGGCGGCACCCCTCTTTACCAAAAGGAGTGCACTGTTTTTCCTGTCTGCTTTTGACATCTCTCTTGAATAATCTTTCAATGTAAATATCTTCGATTTATTAATCTGTAAGATGATATCCTCCGGCTGTATTCCCGCCTCCCCTGACGGGCTTCCCTCTTTTACCTCGCTGACAATAACTCCATTCGTATTGGGAAGTCCGAAGTGTTTTGCTATTTCAGGTGTTATTTCCTGAACGGTCATTCCAAAGTATTTTCCCGTTTTCTCCGCCATGGCCAATTTTTCCCGTTCCGGACGCTCTGATACTTTTACGCTAACTGTTTTCGGCTTGCCGTCTCGCAACACTTTGACCCCAACAGATTTACCCACGCGGAAAGTCGCAACAATTTTCAATAAGTCATGAGTGTCTTTGATTTTTTCCCCATTCACCTCAATAATGATATCCCCCGTTTTTATACCTGCCTTATCTGCCGGATCCCCCTGAAACACATCCGAAACAAGGGCACCTTCTCGACCTTTCAGCTTGAGATTTTTGGCAATGTCTTCCGTTATATCCTGAACAGATACACCAAGCCAACCGCGTACCACCTTCCCCTTTGTCTTAAGATCGGGAAGGATTGAGTTTGCCATGTTTATCGGTATGGCAAAACCTATTCCCTGTCCCTGTGCGACAATCGCTGTATTTATTCCGACAACCTCCCCTGCAAGATTGAAAAGGGGGCCTCCGCTGTTGCCCGGATTAATGGATGCATCTGTTTGTATAAAGTCATCGTAAGGTCCCGCGCCGATGACACGCCCCTTGGCACTGACAATGCCGGCGGTTACCGTCTGGGAAAGGCCGAACGGATTTCCTATCGCAATGACCCAATCTCCGACCCGTAACCTGGAAGAATCGCCAAGTTCAACAACTGGCAGGCTATTGGACGGCTTTATCTTTAAAAGCGCTATGTCTGTGTTTTTGTCCTTCCCCACTATCTCGGCATCATATTCCTTACCATCGGATACCTTGACCAGAATCTTATCAGCCTTCTCGACTACGTGATAATTTGTGAATATATAACCATCCTTACTGATAATGAAACCCGATCCGAGACTTCTCTGCTTGAACTGTCTTTTTGGAATATCACCAAAGAATCGTTTAAAAAAATCGTCACCAAAAAACCGATCAAACGGAGTTTCCTCGCCGAATGGAGACCTGGGCACATCCATTCCGCCCGTCTGTATCGTCTTTGTTGTTCTTATATTAACTACTGCCGGTTTTAGTTTCTCTGCCAAGTCAGCGAAAGACAAAGGTGCTGTTGCCATTTCACTCGTGGAAGCAGCAATAGCTGTCTCAGCGGGAGAGACTAAGGATATTGAAGAGAAGTTTATTACCCCTGCCACAGAAATTGCAAATACCCCAATAAAAACCACGAAAATAAAAGTGATAAAGCGTGTCATTTTATTCTTTTCTGTATTCATATATACCCTCCATTGTTCCTCAGAAATTATAAAAAATCTCTTCTTTCGCATTTAAGTTGAGATCTTCACTCCTCCCATTGCAAAGGAGGAAGCCTATTACGAAAGATCCGATTTTCTTTATTGTTCCATTATAACGGGGTTTGTAAGTTCCCCAATATTTTCGATCACGACAGTAACGGTGTCACCATCCTTGAGAAAGACTGGCGGCTCTCTTGTGAAACCGACACCTTCGGGAGTACCCGTTAAAATAACCGTCCCCGGAAGCAGTGTAATAGACCGGCTTAGGTCGCTCACTATCGCCGCAACATCGAAAAACATATCAGAAGTGTTCGAATCCTGCATGACTTCACCGTTAAGAATAGACCGAACCCTCAGGTTGTCGGGATCCTGAATTTCATCCGAGGTGACCAGGCAGGGCCCTATCGGGCAGAATGTGTCAAAACTTTTTCCCCGTGTCCACTGGTTTTTCTGCTTGTGAAATTGCCAGTCTCTCGCACTTACATCGTTCGCACAGGTATACCCCAGGATATATTCATTGACATCGTCTCGTGAAATATTTTTAGCCTCTTTCCCAATCACGATAGCGAGTTCTGCTTCATAATCAACCTCTTTTGGACCTGCACCGGGAAGTATGACAGGTGAGCCGTGACCGATAACGCTGTTGGTGGCCTTAAGAAACACTACTGGATTTTCAGGATACTGTACTTTGGTTTCTTCTGCATGTTTGCCATAGTTAAATCCCAGAGCAAAAACATTTGGCGGGCTCACAGGGGAAAGAAGCTGCTCGATCTCCTGTGACTTCCCCGTTACCCTGAATTCCCCAAAAATATCTCCATCAATAACTATCGCTTTACCAGGCCTGTCAGGATCCAGTACCCCATATAGTTTTTCATCCCCGGAAAGGAATCTTACAATTTTCATTACGCTCTCCTCCGAAATAAAATACTTCCCTTATTTTCGAACTCACAAATAATAACACAATGTTAAATATTATAATCATTAAAAATGAAAATTCAATAAACAAATGTTTATACATGACAAAAAGGTATCTGATCTATGTAATAAGTATCAAAAGTGGTTGACATCTATAGAGAATAAATTCATATATACAACTAAACCTTTGAAAACTCAGTCCATGACCAGAGATGATAGATGAGCAGAATCATAGAAAATATAGGACATGCCACGATTGACATATCAAAATCATTCTTTGATACGCTTTCCTTTGCTGTTAAAATGACTTTCAAAATATTTGATAAAAAAAGTTACAACAGCGCAACAACCTCCGTTCTAATAAATCAGATTTATTTTACTTCTGTTGAGATTCTACCTTTATTTATAATTGTTTCGGTAACCCTGGGAACACTTATTATGGGAATAGTCTTGCAAACCATTAAAAACATGGGGCTCGACCAATACCTGGGCAATATTCTGATGGGTTTTGCTGTTACGGAACTATCCCCTTTTGTAACCGTTTTATTGTTGGCATTGCGTTCCGGTTCGGCCATCAATACGGAAATCGCCACGATGAAAGTCAGCAAAGAATTGGATTCCCTTAAATCCTTCCATATTGACGCGAACATCTATCTTTTTCTGCCAAGAATCATTAATGGTATGATTTCCCTTGTCCTTTTAAGCGGGCTTTTCTCTATAGTTTTATTGACAAGCGGATTTATATTTTCAAAAACCATCTTCGGAATGGGGCTAAACGCGTACTCAAATCTGCTGGCAAATTCCGTTCATTTATCTGATATGGTAATCCTGTTCGTAAAATGTTTGACATTCGGTTTTTTTATTATACTTATTCCCATAAGACACGGCATGGGAGCATCTTATGAGCTCACCAGTATCCCCATATCGGTGTTGCACGGTATGATCAGAGTTTTTAGCGCTATTGTCATGATAGAGGTGCTGTCATTAATAGCAAAATTCATATAAATTTTTTCGAAAGCGATACAGATTTAGAAAAAGCACTTAGAGATTTCTCGAAAAAATACCAGAATATCGGACTCGTGTCTTCTGATACACCGCTGCTTTCAAATCTGAATGTCTGGGAAAACATGGCTCTTATTAAGCAATACCAACAAAACTTCTCTAAAAAAGACGCAAAAAATCTTGCCATTCAGTACCTCAGGCAGTTGAACCTGGAAAGTATTGCGAATACACGGAACCCTGACCTGAAAGAAGAAGAGCGGTTTTGTGGGTTGCTATTACGAGCCGCTATGGTAAACGACGCTGTCATTCTTATATACAAACCTTTCAAACTGCTGCCTGCTATGAAAGACTTCACATTTATACATAACATCTTGATAAATATGGACACTTTGTATACACAATGTTATATCTTTGACTATACATGGAACAAAAACAGATACAGGATGAATGATGCCGAAGAATATTGCGTTTAAGGTGGGATTATTTATTGTGGTAACTGTCCTTCTTATTACTGCCTTGGTGGGATATGTTGCATATAAAAAGGATGTTTTTTCAAGGGTTTACACTTTCACCTTCTCTTCGAAATCTGGCGAGGGATTTAGTGAAGGCATGCCCCTGGTTTTTTCGGGGTTTGAAATTGGCAAGGTGCAAAGTTTAGAACTTAACGAAAAAGGTGTCGTGATAATAACAATTAAAGTCCCGGAAAGGCATGTCAAATGGATCAGATCGGATACCATATTCATACTTGACAGGCCTCTGATAGGTTCAGCAAAGATTGTTGTCTATACAGAAAATCTGAACAGCCCTGTTCTTTCCACCGAGATGGTTCCCGAGATTTACCCCGTTGACAGTATAAACGAGGCCATCCAAAAGGTTCAGCCCATTCTCAAAAAAATCGATACTATTCTGGCAAATTCGGTAAAAATCACAACCAACCTCTCCGGAAAAGAAACCCTTCTGGAAATGGCTGTAGGAGACAGGGAAAGTGTAAAATCCATCAATGAGCTCCTCAAGAAATCAAAAGATATTGGCTATAAATTAGATTCGATTCTCAAAAAGGCTGTCTCTCTTACCGCAAAAACCGATGAAGGCATTTTTGGCGCGGATGGACTTCTCCCTCTGGTAAGGACAATCCTCAAAGATATAATAGGCAAACTGGAAAGGCTGAATGCCACCATCGATGACCTGCCTGAAATTAGCTCCAGGGTATCTAAATCGACGGGCGATCTCGATAAGTTAAGACAGGATATCGATGCCACAATAGACTCGACAAGTGAATTACTTAAAGATATTGACAGGATATTGCCGGGAAAAAGGGGAAGAGAGATAAAAATTCCATGAAAAATATTTCTTTTGTATTGGCATTGTTAATTCTTTTTCTGGGTTTGAGTGGATGCGGCCCGAAAACTGTGCCGGATTGGCAAAATGACAGTTTCAAACACATGGAGCGTTTTAAAAAGTATTTTTTAACAGGTGATGAAAGAAGGTCGGAACTTTATTTTGCGAAAGCTGTAGAAGAAATCAAGAAGAGTGGTAATCTGGACATCCTTGCAAAAGCTTACCTCACAAAATGCGCCGTAAGCGTTGCCGCACTTGAGGAAATAAACTGCGACGAATTCAATGTGATAGAAGGCATTGAGGGGAACAGGGAAAATAATAATTTTTATACATTTTTAAAGGGCAACTTTGATAATGTAGCTGGTGAATTACTGCCTGAAAGATATCAAAAGTTCTTTAAGTCTATTAAAACCGATACCATTGAAGATCTAAATAGTGAAATTGTAAAAATAGAAGATCCCCTGTCCCGACTTATCACTGTCGGCCTGTCGGTAAAACATGGTCGATACAATGAATCAACATTCAAAGCAGCATTAGATGTTGCTTCTGCTCAAGGATGGAAAAAAGTCCTTCTGGCGTACCTGGAAGAAATAAAATCTTTTTATAAGAAAACCCGGGAAGCTGCAAAGGCTGATAAAGTTCAGCAAAAAATTAATTTGATACAAAATACGGAGTAAACGAGAAATGGCAGAAATCAAGAGCACTCTGGATCTCATCATGGAAAAAACGCAGAACATGGTCCTCACAGAAGATGAAAAAGAAGAGATCAGGCGGAAAGAATTAAACGAAAAAATCAAGGGCTGGGTTCAACAATACCAGGATAATGTTATAAACCTGAAAGCTATTAAGTCAGAGATTCAAAAAGAAGGAAAAGATCGTCGGGCCGAACTCAAAAAACCCCTGAGAAAAGAGATCATACAACGTATTGAACCAGATGAAGACAACACCCGGCTATTACAACTCCTGGAAGAAATTCTCGGCATTAACAAAAAATCCATTATAAACATGATAAACCAGTTTCAGGAAATGCTGGACACAGAAAAGATAAATAAAATAAATGCGATGAAAAACCGGCTGAATGAAAAAGGAATCTCCGGCACCGCCGTTATCCCGAATCTCGACAATGACGAAGAATGGAATGGCTATTATCTGAATTTGAAAGAGGAATTTAAAGAAAAGATACAGCTCATCGAAGATAACTGAACCAGGTTTCTTCAATCATTTGAAAATTTGCCTGCACGGCCTCCCTGCCTGACACAATTACCCCGTGTCCGGGCATGAGATACTCTATGTCCAGCTTCGCCAATCGTTTAATGCTTTCTTTCAGCAGTCCGCCCTTCCCGCCCGGTAAATCGGTGCGCCCAATCCCGCGACTAAAAATAACATCGCCGCTGAACAATACCTTGCGATCGATCCAGTAAAGGCTTATGGAACCAGGTGAATGCCCGGGAGTTGAGATAACCTGAAAGTTATTATCACCTATAGTCAGATCGCCCTCCTGCAGAAAAAAGGCCGGGTCCGGCAGTTTGAAATATTTGCCGACAGTTTTCTCAAAAAACCGGTACTCTTCCTGACTCATGGTAAACATGGTCGGCTGTTCAAACAACTGAACTGCTTCAAGGTGGTCTGGATGCCCGTGCGTTGCTATAACCAGATCCATCTCTTCCGGAGAAACATCCAGTTTCTCAAAACTCTTTTCCACATGGCTGAAAAGACTTTTGAGACCCGGGTCTATGAGAATTTTTTTTGAACCATCAATAAAATATGTATTACAGTTATTTCTCGTAACATCGCGCCACATAAAGGCATGCAAGCCATCCATTATTTTCATATAACGTTATTCTCCAATCAATCCACAACCCTGATCAATCTCAATATATTATTACTGGCAACTTTTTCGAAATCTGTCTCATCGAGGTTCAGACTTTTCACTTTGAGCAATTCATTATAAGGAATACCGAACGGGAAATCACTTCCGAACAGGAGCCTTTCTGTCCCGTATTTTTCAAGGAAAATGGCCATCTCTCCGGCAGAGGCAAGGGCCGTATCGGCATAGACGGTTTCATTATCCCAGATACCTGCACGAAACAGCGAAGAAAAACCACCATTTAATCCTCCCATATGGGGAATGATAATGGGAGCCCTTCCTGCTACACGTTCAATAAAATAGCGGGTGTTTGCAAATGGTTCCTCAAGGACTATGGGAAGTTGAAGGCGATATGCCTCCTGAAGAAATTCTTCACATCCGGGATCATCATAATGGTAAATTGGTTCATATTCATGACGGTGCCACTTGATTCCCTTATATCCCTTTTTTAATTCCTCTTTTTTAAAATCGTTCCAAACAAAATAATAGGCATAGAAGTCTTCGCTGGTTTCCTGGACTTCCAATAAATATTCATTAGCGCGCTGTCTGCATTCCATCCAGTAAGGGGTATCTTCAAAATTGTAATCATACCTGTCGTAGATATCTTCGACAGGAGCGTAAAGACAGGCCCCCTGAATGCCTCCCCTGTCTAAATAGCCCTTGATAAGTTCAATGGGCTGATTGACGTGTTGAATGCCGCAGTGCATGTGTGAATCGATAATTTTCGTCATTGTACAACCTTTTCCCTAACCCGGACAAGCCGGAACCAAAAGTCAGAAATCAGAAGTCAGTAGTCAGAATAAAAACGGTTTTATTTTTTCTCCTGTCTCCTCGCAGTTATTTCGTGGTTTCGCGATAAGTTTTTGTAAAACCCTTACGGGTAAACTCCGAACAAGGAATTTGTAAAACTCCGAATAAGGAATTTAGGCGAGTCTTTTATGGCGCAATAGGGTAAAACTTTTTTTCTTCGTGGTTTCGTGATTGTTTTTAATTCTTTTGCCATTTTTACAAGAATTTTACAATTAAGGGACCTACATATGTCCCTGATACAAGCCTTACAGGCACCTGTCGCCTTTTTCCAGATAATTTACCACATAGTCAGAAACGGCATCTTCAAGAGACTGGAATGGCATAGTATTTCCCGCAGACCTTAGTTTGTCCATTTTTGCCTCTGTAAAATACTGGTATTGATCTCGGATGGCTTCAAGCATTTCGATATATTCAATCTCGGGTTTGCGGCCCATAGCTGCAAAGACAGCCCTTACAAGATCATTCCATGTCCGGGCATAACCGGTTCCAAGATTGAATATTCCGTTAACCTCCCTATTCCGGAACAACGTCCAGACGACCTCTACGCAATCCTTAACATAGATAAAATCCCTTTTCTGCTCCCCGTCCTGATATTCCGACTTATGGGATTTAAAGAGTCGTACCTTGCCTGTTTCTTTTATCTGTCGAAAAGATTTATGAACGACACTCCTCATGTCTCCCTTGTGATACTCATTAGGTCCAAATACATTAAAGAATTTAATACCTGCGACTTTCCGCTCCAATTGATTTCGCAAAACCCAAAGATCAAATACCTGTTTGGAATATCCATACATATTGATCGGCTGGAGTGTTTTGCTTACGTGATCATCATCAGAAAAACCGGGAGACCCGTCACCATAGGTAGCCGCGCTGCTGGCATAGATAAACCGGATATTCTTTCTAACAGCCCACTCGGCAAGCTTTCGGCTGTAACGATAGTTATTTTCCATCAGGTAATCGGCATCTCGTTCCGTTGTGGAAGAACATGCCCCCATATGAATAATCCCTTCAACTGCAAAGGGTACCCTGTCCTCACATACCATTTTAATGAAATCATCTTTATGGAAATAATCTGCATATTTACTGTTGACGATATTCTTCCACTTCTCTGATGTTCCGAGACGATCAACAATAACTATGTCATCGATTCCCTCTGAATTGAGTTTCCATACTATGGCGCTTCCTATAAAGCCGGCACCGCCGGTAACAATAATCATTGATATAAACTCCTTATCTGGTTAGATCACATAAATCATCCGAATCGGTAGTACTCAAAAGTAAGTTTCTCATCAGGTAATGTCAAGTTTTTTGTTTTTCTGCGTATCTTTCGACATGACGGCAAATCCCCCGTATAATTCTTACTTCCTTTGAGTATAATTTCATCCGTGAAAAAAATCGGCGGATAAACATCATCCAGTATTCTGGATTTTCATGATTGATAAACTCGATATTTAAGAACATTTTCTTAAGATGTTCGTACATTGCCTCCAGCTCAGCCGAGGTGGCCAATCGCGGGGAAAACCTCTTTACAGGCTCACTGCAGGCGACAAAAATTTCATAACAGCATACCATAACGGCGTGGGACAGATTTACAGATTTAAGTTTATCTGAAGTCGGTATATTCACGAGGGCATGGCAGTATTTCAATTCTTCATTGGTAAGCCCCCTGTCTTCCGGGCCGAAAACAAGAGCGACTTTGTTATTTTGTGATATATCAACAAGCTGTTTTGCCATTTCACGCGGTTCAACAACCGGTTGCCGTGCACTCTTGCTACCTATTCTGGCAGTTGTTCCAACAATATAATGAAAATCTGCAAGTGCCTCCTGCAGGTTTTCATGGTACTGAATATTGTCAATTATATTTGCCGCAACATGGGTTGCCATTTGTTGCATTGTCTCTAAATCAGGGTCCTTGTGGCCAACAACACAGAGTCTTTCAATTTCCATATTTTTCAAGCATCGCGCTGCAGATCCTATATTGCCGGAATATTTTGGCTTGTTAAGAATTATCGTAATATTGCCTGTTTTCGTCCTGATATTCACGTGTCGTTCTTCCTTATCAAAAAAATTCTTCTTGTATCTTGTCCTGCTTTTATCCTAAAATCGGTTATCAATCAAATTTAAGATATTATGAAAGATCTGGACAACATACTGCTTACAGCATCGAAAGAACTCGGCATACATCTGGGAAAGCGGGAAATATTCCTCTTTAAAGAATATTACCGGGAGCTTCTACTGTGGAATAAGAAAATGTCCCTTGTCTCGATAAAATTCCCCCTCGATATACCGATAAAACATTTTATAGATTCGCTGACCGTTCTGCCGTTTATTCATGACAAGAAATGCAATTTATTAGATATCGGTTCAGGTGCCGGATTTCCTGGAATACCCGTAAAGATTGTTATGGGTTCACTTAATGTTTCCCTGCTGGATTCATCCCGAAAAAAAACATCATTTCTAAAAAATATCATTCGAAAGCTGAACCTTGATAATACACGTGTTATTAACATGCGCGTCGAACAATTTATGAAAGAGGCAACACAACAGGGGGGCTTTGATGTCGTTATATCCAGAGCCTCTTTCAAGCTTCCCCAGTTGATCGAAACAGGTGTCGGTTTTCTTTCGCATCAAGGAACCTTAATAGCAATGAAAGGAAAAAATATTGACGATGAGCTGAAAGAGGCCGCGAAAGTATGTGAAAAAACGGGATTATATCTTACAGACTGCCACGACTTACAGCTTCCCATTTCAGGAGATCCAAGAAAAATCCTGTTGTTTAAAAAACATTCCCGTTAGAATTTTGACACAACTTATTTCTTCCAGGATTCTCAGACAAAAAACAATTTATATCTTCTAAACTCAGCTTTTTTGTGCTAAACTTCCTCTGATTTACGTATCTTGGAAATTCCCTGGGTTGAACAGAAATAGATGAGAAATATCATATGTATAGCTAACCAGAAGGGGGGGGTCGGTAAAACTACAACAGCCATTAATTTATCGGCATCTCTAGCAACGGCAGAAAAGAAAACCCTTCTAATAGACTGTGATCCCCAGGGAAACGCAACCAGCGGGGTGGGAATAGATAAGGCCACAATAAAAGAAAGAAACCTTTATCACGTTCTTATCGGTAAGATTCCACTTAAAGACGCTATTTATAGTACCCCCATACCTACCCTGGACATTGTTCCGTCTAACCAGGATTTAATCGGTATAGAAGTGGAATTTGTATCCCTTACAGACAGAGAAAAGAGGTTGAGAGCAGTCCTGCGAAGTTTCAATTCTTCTTATGAGTACCTTATAATTGATTGCCCTCCCTCTCTTGGATTTTTAACCGTAAATTCTCTCGTAGCGTCTGATTCTCTAATTATTCCCCTGCAATGTGAGTACTTTGCCATGGAAGGTCTTGGACAATTATTGAATACATTAAAACTTACCAAGGCCAGGCTCAATCCCTCACTGACACTGGGCGGCGTTTTGTTAACAATGTTCGATAAAAGAAACCGGCTTTCCCATCGTGTAGCGGAGGAAGTAAAAAAACACTTTGGTTCAAGAGTTTATAAAACTATCATTCCACGAAACGTAAGACTTTCTGAAAGTCCAAGCCACGGACTGCCAATAATCCTTTATGATATTAATTGTCGCGGTGCTATATCGTATATGGAGTTTGCACAAGAAATTTTAGCCGATGGGAGGAGATAAATGCCTAAAAATAATGCTCTCGGGAAGGGTCTCGGGGCCATCTTTTCTGATCTTATCGATAATTCGATAGATAAACCAACGTTTGTCATGTGTGGCATTGAAGAGCTTTCACCCAACAAATTCCAGTCGAGAAAATTCTTTGACGGAGAGGAACATAAAAACCTCGTTGCATCCATTAGAAAAAGCGGCATTATTCAGCCCATTGTCGTTCGAAAGTCAGATTCGGGTTATGAAATTATTGCAGGGGAACGAAGATGGAGAGCTGCCCAGGCAGCTCAATTGAAGAATGTGCCCGTTGTCATTAGGGAAGCCAGCGATATCGAAGTGGCTGAGCTGTCACTTATAGAAAACATCCAGCGGGAAGACCTGAACCCTATCGAAGAGGCAAGGGCATATCAAGCCCTGATGAGCCAATTCAACTTATCACAGGAAGAAGTCTCTGAACGGGCAGGAAAGGACCGATCAACCATAGCAAACTCGGTCAGGCTCCTGAAACTTCCATTAGGGGTGCAGGACTCGCTAATTCAAAAAACCATTTCCGCGGGCCACGCAAGGTCCCTTCTTTCTCTTGACTCAAGAGAAAAACAGGATGAAGTGTTAAAACAGATTTTAAAGAAAAAGTTGAATGTAAGAGAAACGGAAAACCTGGCAAGGAATATTAATGAAGCTTCTTTGAAAAAAGAGAAACCCAAAAAAAGCAGCGAAGTTCTCGATATAGAAAATCAATTATCTGAAAAACTGATGACGGCGGTGAATATAAATCAGGCAAAAACTGGAGGCTCCATTCAAATCAGATTTAGCGATCTCGAGGATTTAAACAGACTGATCAAATTTATTATAGATGCAGAAAACATATAAAAATCCCTTTTTTTATTTGATCGAACATAATATATTATTTATAAGTTTCATAACAAAACAGGTTAAACTTTTTATCAACAGCTGTTTATAAGTCTGTTTATAAGGTATTTATTGTGGAAGCACTTTGGGAAAGAAACCTTCAAATCATTAAGGAAGAAGTAAGCCAGCAGAATTTTGAAACATGGATTAATCCGATCAAAATCATTTCTGCCGAGGGTAACAACATCTATCTGTCTGTACCGAACAAATTCTTTAAGGATTGGATCACAGAAAACTATATTTCCATCATCACTGATTCTCTATCAAAAGTAATGGATATGAGCATTAATCTTAATTTAGTTGTCAATAAGTCAGAAACTGTAAAATTACCAACAGATCAGGAAAAAAAGAAGGGTCATAAAGCACCTCCAACCCGGTCAACCAAAGAATACAAACCCCACACTACCTTAAACCCAAACTACACTTTCGACAGGTTTGTAATCGGATCATCAAATCAATTTGCCCACGCTGCTTCTGTCGCGGTTGCAAAACAACCTGCACGTGCGTACAATCCCCTCTTTATTTACGGTGGCGTCGGTCTGGGGAAAACCCACCTATTAAACGCAATCGGTTCCCTGACGGTTTCTCTCTATTCTGATATGAATGTTCTGTATGTATCGGCTGAGGAATTTATGAATGAACTTATTAATTCTATTCGCTATGACAAGATGCCCAGGTTTCGGGAAAAATACAGAAAAATAGATTCCCTTCTTATAGATGACATACAGTTTATTGCTGGAAAAGAGAGGACACAGGAAGAATTCTTCCATACCTTTAATACCTTGCACGACTCTGGTAAACAAATTGTCGTAACAAGTGATAAATTTCCCAAGGAAATTCCAAAATTAGAAGAAAGATTAAGATCCAGGTTCGAGTGGGGACTTATTGCGGACATTCAACCACCGGAAATAGAAACAAGAGTTGCCATCATAGAAAAAAAAGCACAGGAAAATGGTATTATCTTACCGGGGAATGTGGCCTACTATATTGCCTCTAATTCAGGTGATTCTAGTTCAGGTGATTCTAATATACGGGAACTAGAAGGATATCTTACCAGAATTGCAGCATATTCTTCTCTGACAGGAAGAGAAATTGATATGGCGCTCGTAAAAGAGGTACTTAGAAAAGTATTAAGACAGGGGAAAAAGAAACCAATTACTGTAGAAGAAATTCTCAAAACTATTACCGACCGATTTAACATCAAAATTTCTGATATAAAATCTCCTAATAAGAGTAAAAACCTTGTTTTTCCCAGACAGATAGCTATGTACCTTTCGAGAAAACTGACCAGTTCTTCCTTTCCGGACATTGGTATGAAAATTGGCAGTCGGGATCACTCAACCGTCATCTATGCAAATAAAAAAATTGCAACTCTAATTAACAACGATGATAAAGTAAGGAAGATGGTAGAAGAAGTTGAAAAAACATTACTCAACCATTCTTAACAAATATATAATTATGTTGTTAACAGGAACAAACAATCAAGGAGTTTGAAATTAATAATTAAATTGAGTTATCAACATATCAACAGGAGCTATTACTAATACTAATTTTTTTTGTAACTAACTATTAAAAACAGGTGATAAAATGGAATTTAATGTGGAAAGAAATGTTTTTATGGAAGGAATACATAAGACTCTTGGTATTGTAGAAAGAAAGACAACAATGCCTATTCTGAACAATATTCTTATTAGAACAGGCGATAAAAAAATAGAAATTGTTGCTACGGATGGAGAAATTGGTTTGATAGCTGATTATGAGGCAGACATTATTGTTCCCGGGAATATAACGGTAGCAGCGAGAAAGTTATATGAAATGATAAGGGAAATCGAAGGGGGTGTGATAAATTTTAAAAAAACAGATAATAATTGGGTGAATATAACCTGTGATAAGATTTTTTATAGAATTCCTGGCATGTCAGGTGATGAATTTCCTGAAGTGGCAGGTGATCAAGGGACCAGTTTTTTTAAAATACAATGTGGTTTTTTAAGAGAGATGATCAATAAGACTTTTTTCGCCGTTTCGACGGATGAAACAAGAGCAAGTCTCAATGGTGTATATTTCAGAATGGAAAAAGGTCTGGTTTCGATGGTGGCAACTGATGGTCACAGGCTATCCATTGTGAAAATGCAGATGGATGATGAGACATGTTCTGAACTCGAGGTCGGGGGAATGATTATACCGAGAAAAGGAGTTGGTGAGATAAGGAAACTTATTGAAGATGGTAGTGAATATGTTGAAATGGGGGTTCAACAGGGCGTATGTATTGTAAAAAAGAATAATACTATATTGAGGGTCAGTTTAATAGATGCGGAGTATCCTGACTATCAAAGGGTTATACCGGATGAAAAGGGGATCACGGTGCAATTAAACAGGGATCAAATGTTGCACTCATTGAAGAGGATGGGTGTCATTTCAAGTGAAAGATTCAGCGGTGTAAAAATCCGGGTCGCTGATAGTAGAATGATATTAAGTTCGACAAATCCGGATGTTGGGGAGGCCCAGGATGAAATAGATATATCGTATAGCGGTAGAGATTTTGAAACGGGATATAATGTAAGATATATGATAGACGCAATAGACGTTGTCGCGGAAAAAAATATATCCATTGAGATGAGAGAAGCCCATGGACCTGGTATAATCAGGCCTATAGGTAACGATAGCTATATGTGCATAGTTATGCCATTGAGATTGTAAAAGAGGGGTTTTTTTAAGGATTATGAAGGATTATAGCGCGGACAGCATAAAAGTACTCGGAGGTCTGGAGGCTGTAAGGAAGAGGCCTGCCATGTATATAGGTAGTACCGGTAAGGGAGGTCTCCATCACCTTGTTTATGAGGTTGTGGATAATAGTATTGATGAAGCATCAGCCGGATTTTGTGACAAAATCGATATTAAAATAAGGGTGGATAATAGCGTTGCCGTAGATGATAATGGTCGGGGAATTCCCGTAGATATACATAAAACAGAGGGAGTTTCTGCGGTAGAGGTAGTGATGACAAAACTTCATGCAGGAGGAAAGTTTAGTAATGAAAGCTATAAGATATCAGGCGGTCTGCATGGTGTTGGCATATCTGTTGTAAATGCCCTTTCAACTAATCTGGAGTTAGAGGTAAGACGGGATGGTAAGGTATACAGGCAGTATTATAAAAGGGGTGTACCCGTTGAACCCATTCAGGAGGTTGGTCATACAAAAAGAAGGGGTACGAAAGTCACCTTCCATCCCGATCCGGAGATATTTGAGGATATAGACTTCAGTTTTGAAGTTCTTGCGAACAGGTTGAGGGAATTGGCCTTTTTAAACAAGGGGGTTAAAATCAACCTTACGGATGAAAGATCCGATAAAAAAGGTGAATTTTTTTACGAGGGCGGAATCGTTTCCTTTGTTGAATATATTAACAGGAATAAAAGGAACCTTCATAAAAACCCGGTCTTTATAAATGGCTCGAAAGATGATTGTCAAGTTGAAGTTGCCCTGCAGTATAACGATACATATGCAGAAAACGTTTTTTCCTTCGCGAACAGTATTAATACTACCGAAGGCGGAACACATCTATCAGGATTCAAAGCTGCCCTTACCAGAGTCATCAACAATTATGCAACGGCTAATAATATATTGAAAAATGGAAAAGAGTCTCTGAAAGGTGAGGATATCAGGGAAGGCCTTGCCTGTGTCATCAGCGTGAAATTGGCACAACCACAGTTTGAGGGCCAGACAAAAACGAAATTGGGTAACAGTAATATCAAGGGGTTGGTAGAAGGTATTGTATATGAGAAGATGGGTACCTATATGGAGGAGAATCCAGCTGTTGCAAAACAGATCGTGGGCAAAGCGGCCGAAGCCGCAAGGGCAAGGGAGGCGGCGAGGAAGGCACGAGAGCTTACAAGGAGAAAGTCGGCCCTTGAAGTAAGTGCACTTCCCGGAAAGTTGGCAGACTGTCAGGAGAGAGACCCCGCGTTGAGCGAGTTGTACCTTGTGGAGGGAGATTCAGCCGGTGGATCGGCAAAGCAGGGCAGGGATCGGAAAAACCAGGCCATACTGCCCCTGAGGGGAAAATTGTTAAATGTTGAGAAAGCACGATTTGATAAGATGCTTAATAATGGGGAAATCCAGGTAATGGTGACTGCCCTGGGTGCCGGCATAGGCAATGATGATTATGACATAAGCAAGCTGAGATACCACAAAGTCATTATTATGACAGACGCCGACGTGGACGGATCTCATATCAGGACACTCCTGTTAACGTTCTTTTTCAGACAGATGAAACAGCTTGTGGAAAGGGGATATTTATATATAGCCCAGCCCCCACTATTCAGACTTTCTAATAAAAGTGGAGAGATATATATAAATACAGAACAGGAAATGCAAGACTACATCCTGAATAGTGGTGTCAATAAGGTTCAGATTGTTTTGGGTGATGAAAGTATTGTTACGGGACATCGCCTCCTGGGTCTGATTAAAAAAGGAATAAGACTCGATACAATATTGAATAAATTTGGAAATGAAGGAAAGAACAGGGATATAGTCAGGTTACTGGCAGGAGACCCTGTTTTTAAAAAAGACGATTTCAGGGATGAAGAGACACTTACCAGGGTTGGGAAAAGAGTCAGCATGGCAATGGGTGATAAGGTTGATTCCTGTCTGGTTAAAATTGATGAAGAATATGGTGGATATAAGCTGTTTTTTAATTTATCGAAAAACGGCCGCACAGTCACAGTGTATCATGACAAGGATATATTTAACCTGCCTAAATTCACTGAGGCAAGGGAGCTTATGCTCTCGTTAAGTGCTCTCGGTGAAGCACCTTACCAGGTAGTTGAGAAGGGGGCTGGTGACGGGTTACAAAAACAGTTCGACGGGATGACCTCGCTCATAGAATATGTGGTGGATATTGGGAAAAAGGGCATGACAATTCAGCGTTATAAAGGGTTGGGAGAAATGAATCCCGAGCAATTATGGACAACAACAATGGATCCCGAGAAGAGAACGCTTCTTCAGGTTCAAGTAGAGGATGCTGTGGCCGCTGATGAAATATTTACAACACTTATGGGTGATCAGGTGGAGCCAAGAAGAAATTTTATATACGAGAATGCGCTCAGGGTGACAAATCTGGATATATAAATCGAGCATTTCACAATATTGAAGCCCTTCGTCAATCACTTTCAGACATCGTATCCGATTTAAATCATAATACATCAGTATACCGAGGAGGATTAATTTGTAATGGATCAGCTATACCAGCGTAACATACCTGTAAACATTGAAGACGAAATGAAAAAGTCCTATATGGACTACGCAATGAGTGTCATTGTGGGGCGTGCTATTCCGGATGTGCGAGACGGACTGAAACCGGTTCACCGCAGAGCCTTATACGCCATGTCTGAACTGGGAAACCGGTGGAACAAATCCTATAAGAAGTCGGCAAGGATTGTCGGTGATATTATCGGCAAGTATCATCCTCATGGCGATGTAGCGGCCTATGATACGATTGTGAGGATGGCACAGGATTTTTCCCTGCGATACCCTTTAGTTGACGGTCAGGGCAACTTCGGGTCAATCGACGGTGATTCCGCAGCGGCCATGAGGTATACGGAAATCCGCATGTCGAGAATTACTGAGGAGATCCTCGCAGATCTGGATAAGGATACCGTTGATTTTGTACCCAATTATGACGGTTCCCTCGAAGAGCCTACGGTGCTCCCCTCAAAAATACCCGGGTTACTTTTGAACGGAACATCGGGAATTGCCGTCGGTGTGGCTACGAATATACCACCGCACAACCTGGGTGAGCTGGTAGACGGCATCATTGCGTTGATCCGTGATCCTGATATTCAATGGGACGGGCTTATGAGGTTTATTCAGGGTCCCGATTTTCCCACTGCGGGATTTATCAATGGTCGGGAGGGAATCCTTTCCGCCTATAAGACGGGAAGAGGCATTATCAGGATGAGGGCAAGGGCGCTTATCGAGATAAATGCGAGGAGTGACAGGGAAAGTATCATCATTACGGAACTTCCGTACATTGTTAACAAGGCAAGGCTCATTGAGAAGATATCGGAGCTGGTAAAAGAGAAAAAAATCAGCGGGATTTCCGATCTGAGAGATGAATCTGACAGAGAAGGAATGAGAATAGTCATTGATCTGAAAAGAGACGCGATTGCCGGGGTCATTCTCAATCAGCTTTATAAACATACACAGGCCGAGTCATCATTTGGAATAATCATGCTGGCTATCGATAATGGTCAGCCGAGGGTTTTGAATCTCAAGGAAATCCTGGAGAAGTTTGTCGATTTCAGGAAAGAAATTATAACGAGAAGAACGGTCTTTGACTTGAACAGGGCCAGTGAAAGGTTGCATATCCTTCAGGGGTTGATTATTGCTCTCGATAACATCGATGAGGTAATTGCTGTCATTAAGGCTTCGAGCACCCCAAAAGAAGCTGCCGTAACACTCTCCGAGAAATTCGGCCTGAGTGATATTCAGACGCGGGCAATTCTGGATATGAGGCTGCAAAGGTTGACTAACCTGGAGCAGAACAAGATAAATGAAGAATATGATGAAGTTTCGCTATTAGCCTCGAAGTTGAAGGGCATACTGGCAGACCCGCAGAAAATCCTTGATATTATTATTGAGGAACTGGAAGAGATAAAGAAAAAATATGGCGATGACAGAAGAACGGAAATCGTTATGAACAGCGAAGATATCGATATCGAGGATTTGATTGTGGAAGAAGATATGGTGGTTACCATATCTCATCACGGCTACATTAAAAGAAACCCTGCAACACTCTACAGGATCCAGCACCGGGGAGGCAGAGGCAAGGTCGGTATGGGCACGAAAGACGATGATTTTGTGGAGAGTATATTCGTTGCCTCCACACACAGCTATGTCCTGTGCTTTACCAGTACAGGCAGGGTTCACTGGCTAAAGGTGCACCAGATCCCCCAGGCCGGGAGAGCGGCCAAAGGTAAGGCTATAGTAAATCTAATAGGCATATCAAGTAAAGAACGGGTAACGGCGGTCCTTTCGGTAAAAGAATTTGTCGATGGAAAATTTGTATTTTTTGCCACAAAGAATGGGATCGCGAAAAAGACGGATCTCCTTGCCTATTCTCATCCACGGGTGGGTGGTATTATTGCGATTACCCTGGATGAAGGGGATGAACTGATATCTGTGAAACTGACAGATGGGACCCAGGATGTCTTTTTCGGTACAAAAACGGGCAAGGCTATACGATTCAACGAGAAGGACGTCAGAAGCAGTGGCAGAACCGCCAGGGGAGTCAAAGGAATCAGGATGAGCAAGGAAGATGAAATGGTCGGTATGGAAATCCTCGGTGACGGGAACTCCATTGTAACGATTTCGGAAAATGGGTACGGAAAAAGGACGGAAGTTGCCGAGTACAGAATACAGGCCAGAGGCGGAAAGGGAATCATCAACCTGAAAACAGTCCCCAGGATCGGGCTCGTTTCCGGAATCAAGCAGGTAGTCGGGAATGAAGATATTATTTTGATCAGTAATGGAGGGAAAATCATCAGGATGAAGGTTGGAGAAGTTTCCTTATTACACAGAAGCACGCAGGGGGTTAAGCTGATAGGTCTCGATGAGGGAGAAAACCTGGTCGGACTCGCCAGAGCGGAAAGAGAGGATGAGGAAAAGGAAAATAACCCCGAAGACGATTTCGCACCCTCCCCGGAACACATTCCTGACAATGATACCTCTGATTAATTGTAACTTGTTGACATAAATGAACGTTAAACCTGAAACTTTAAACTCGAAACTTAAGTATAGTATCTTCGATCACACGGCGGATCTGGGGTTAGAGATATACGGCAAGGATGAAAAAGAACTTTTTTCTAACGCTGCCTTTGCTCTCTTTGATATAATAACCAATATAGATGATGTGGATATCAAGGAGGAAAGAAAGCTGGTTATTGAAGGTTCCGACAGAGAGGACCTCCTTGTTAATTTTCTCCGGGAAATCTTATACATGTTTAACGGAGAAGGACTGTTGCTTAGAGAATTTTCCATTTCCGAATTAGACAGCCATCACCTGATCGGGGAAGCAAGAGGGGAATATTTCGATCAGGATAAACACAGGATAAACGAGGAAATAAAGGCTGTTACATACCACCAGGTGAAAGTCCGGGAAACACCAGGGGGATGGAAGGGCAGGATCATTTGTGATGTCTGAGATCAAGATAAAAAAACTTGACGAATACCGCTGGATGATTCCTCCCGTCGGGGGAATGCGAGTGCCTGGCATAATCTACTCGAGCGAGGAGATGATGGGAGGTATCGGTTCGGATGAAAGCCCGAAGCAGGTCGCCAATGTGGCGTATCTGCCCGGTATCGTTAATTATTCATTGGCCATGCCTGATATGCACTGGGGATATGGTTTCCCAATAGGCGGTGTCGCGGCCTTTGACATGAAAGAAGGTATAATCTCGCCCGGTGGGGTCGGTTATGACATCAACTGCGGCGTTCGTATAATGACTACAAATCTTCAATTCGATGAAATCAAGAATCAACTGCACGATCTTGTTTCCTCTCTCTTTAGAAATATTCCCGCAGGTGTCGGATCGAAGGGAACTTTGAAGCTTTCCATAAGTGAAGAAAAGAAAGTCTTGCGGGAGGGGGCAAAATGGGCGGTAAATAATGGATACGGTTCATCAAATGACCTTCTTGCCACAGAGGATGGGGGGAAAATGGAGGGAGCCGACCCGGAGAGTGTAAGCGACAGGGCCCTTGAAAGGGGGAGGCAGCAGCTGGGCACGCTCGGTTCGGGAAATCATTTTCTCGAGATAGAGGTGGTGGAAGAAATTTTTGACGAAAATGTTGCCGCCGCTTTTGGACTGGAATCAGTGGGTCAGGTTGTCGTTGTCATCCATAGCGGGTCTCGGGGTTTCGGGTATCAGGTCTGTGATGATTTCTTGGCCAGTATGGTAAAAAATATCAACAAGCTGGATTTTGCCCTGCCGGACAGGCAGCTGGCATGTGCCTATATTAATTCAGATGAAGGCAGAAGATACTTTGCTGCCATGGCGTGTGCTGCAAATTATGCCTGGGCGAACAGACAAATGCTGATGCACTGGACAAGAGAGGTTTTTGAAAAAACCCTGCAAAAATCTCCCCGTGAAATCGGCATGAGACTGTTATATGACGTTTGTCATAATATTGCGAAAGTAGAAGAATTTCCCATAGATGGCAAAATGAAAAAGGTCTGTGTCCACCGGAAAGGTGCCACAAGGGCCTTTCCTCCCGGGCACCCGGCGCTGCCCGATATGTATCGCAAAGTGGGTCAGCCGGTCATCATACCCGGGGACATGGGAACAGGATCATATGTCCTTGTGGGAACGGAGAAGGCCTTTTCGGAAACATTCGGCAGTACCTGTCACGGTGCCGGAAGGGTTATGAGCCGTACCCGTGCCAAAAAAGCGAGCAGGGGAAGATCCATACAAAGGGAAATGGCAGATCGGAATGTTATTGTCATGGCTACGGGAAAAGGTACGCTTCAGGAAGAAATTCCGGAGGCTTACAAAGATATAGATGCGGTGGTCGATGTAGTTCATAAAGCCGGTTTATCGAAAAAAGTTGCTAAACTGAGGGCGGTTGGTTGTATTAAAGGGTAGAAGCAACTACTCGGGAATCCAGCATTCAGGAGGCAGAGTGAAGGCTCCATCGCCTGACCCGGATAAACTGGAAATCGAAATTCGCAAAACGTAAATCGTTATTCGTAAATCGGTTTCCGATATTCGAATTGCGAATTTATTTATATATAGATACAGAGGTGAATCATGGCAGACATAAGAATACCGGAGGATGTTTACGATATCGTTATCGTGGGGGGAGGCCCGGGAGGGCTGACGGCGGGTCTTTATGCGTCGAGGGCCAGCCAAAAGGCACTATTGTTAGAGGGGAGTTCAACGGTCAGCCAGATTACCGTTACGGATATGATAGAAAATTACCCCGGTATCCCGGAAATAGGCGGTTTCGAGCTGATTGATCGATTCAAAAAACAGGCCGTTGGATTCGGATTGGATGTCAGATCGGAACATGTGGCGTCGATTGATAAGGTACAATTGGAAGATGTTGAGGGCTGGACGGTTAAGACGAATAATGCAGAGTATAAAACCCTCTCAATTATTTTTTCTACAGGTGCCGAGTGGAGGCATTTGGGTGTGTCTGGTGAAGAAGAGTTGATTGGTCGCGGAGTTTCATTCTGTGCCACCTGTGACGCCCCTTTTTACAAAAACAGGGAAGTTGCCGTTGTAGGCGGCGGCGATACGGCTGTTCAGGAGGCCATCTACTTAACGAAATTTGCCAGTAAAGTTACCTTAATTCACCGGAGGAACCGTCTCAGGGCGACGGGAATTTTACAGAAGAGGGCATTCGCCAATGAGAAGATTGATTTTGCCTGGGACTCGGTCGTAGAGGAGATCCTCGGTGACAGCGGTGTTACCGGCGTGAAGATAAAAAATGTCAAAACACCTGAGAAAACGAGAGAAATTCCGGTAGACGGTGTCTTTATGTTCATAGGCCTTACGCCGAATACAAAACTTGTCGAGGGACTTGTCAATCTGGATAAGGGTGGTTATATTGTAGCAGACAGCGACATGAGGACATCTGCAAATGGTATATTTGCCTGTGGCGACTGCATCAGCAAATCCCTTCGGCAGGTCATCACGGCGTGTGGTGATGGGGCAACGGCGGCAAATTCTGCTGAGCTGTATGTGGATGAACTGAAGGGACAGGCATATTAGAGCTTCGAATTTCCAGTTTATCTGGGTTAGGAAGGAAAAAGAAAAATGCCAATTTATGAATATAACTGCAAAAACTGCGACAATGAATTTGAAATGATTCGGTCTGCTAATGCTGACGATAAAGACGTTGAGTGTCCGGAATGTGGCAAGAAAAAGGCAAAAAAAATTATGTCTGTTTTTGCCGGTTCAGCAGGATCCTGTTCAACCTGCTCAACATCTTCGTGTTTTACCTGAGGCTAACAGATTCCGGCAGTTTGCCGGTCAGCGAGTCAATAATAATGTTCGGTATAATGCATCACTGGAAAATTGTAGGGGCCGATGCCCTCATCGGCCCGTTCGGGGAACGGGCCCTGCTGGAAGGAAAGAGCAATATTTATACCGGACAGTATTTACCATCCAACTACTTTAATATAGGATAAACGTGGACCGATTAATAGATTTCTGGCAGCATATCCCCGAACATATCAACCCCATCATTTTTCACATAGGATCATTCCAGCTTCGATACTATGGCCTCATGTACCTTGTCGCTTTTTTCATTACCTATCTCCTCGTTATTTACAGAATAAAAGATGAGGGATATAAATATTCAAAAGATATGATCCAGGACTATTCTGTCTGGGCGATTTTGGGGCTTCTCATCGGAGCGAGATTGGGATACGTTTTATTTTATAGTGTTGGGTATTATCTTGACCATCCCCTCGAAATCATATTTCCCTTTGATCTGTCCGACGGTTTTCGATATATCGGAATCAGCGGCATGTCATATCACGGTGGGGCTATTGGGGTCTTTCTCGCCACCCTCATGTTCTGCCGCAAGCACGGGATAAGCTTCTGGAATTTCGCCGATCTTTTTGCTGCCGCAATTCCTCTCGGGTATACATTCGGAAGAATCGGTAATTTTATCAATGGGGAGCTTTACGGTCGTATTACGGATGTGCTCTGGGGGATGTATTTTCCTTTAGACCCCTATCATCAGCTTCACCACCCGTCTCAACTATATGAGGCCTTTTTTGAAGGAATATTCCTTTTCATCATTCTATGGAGTATAAGAAAGAAAAAATATTTTGATGGATTCCTTTCGTCCATATACCTGATCGGTTACGGAACGGTCCGATTTTTTATTGAATTCTTCAGGGAGCCGGACCCTCAACTGGGATTTGTCCTGGGGATGCTGACGATGGGGCAGATGCTCTGCCTCCTCATGATAGTTTTGGGTATTGTTCTGATGGAGATGAGAAAGCGATCTGCTATGCCCGCATAACCTGTGATTAAATGAAATCTATCAAAAGGTTTTTGAACAAAATCTTCATGTTAAATCTGCAAAGCCGCCTGGTGCTGGGTTTTCTGGTTGCCGTATGCCTTCCCGGTGTAGTAGCCACCACTGTGGGAATAAGGGCTATAGACAAGAATATAATGAATGAGGTGCACAGAAAAGTACAACAGGATATCAACACTGCAAAACTGATCTATAATTACAACATGGAAAGACTGGCATCCCGGATTCGCTGGACTGTATTACGATTTCCTTTGCATGATGTAATTCATTCCAATAATCTCCATATGCTGGAAAATCTAAACAGATTAATTCATGAGGGAAGCCGCGCATCAGGGAATCGGGGGGATTCTTATATGTGCGTCGATATGCTTTCCGTGGTAGATGCCGATGGTACCGTGTTATACAGAGCATCTAACCCGGAAGTCAGAGGAGACAATGTCCTCGGGGACCCCATTGTAAAGAAATGTCTTGAAGAGAAAACACCCCAGGTATCCACTGACCTCATGTCCCTTGAGATTATCAAAAAGGAGAACCCCCGGCTCTCTCAACGTATTGAAATGGCTATAGTAAAAACTCCCAAGTCCGTTGAGGTTAAGGAAAGCCATCTCTCGGAGGGCATGGTATTGAGGGCGGCCTATCCCATTGTTGATGATGAACAAAATCTTTTGGGAGCTCTGGTCGGAGGTACTCTGCTGAACAAAAACCATACCATTGTGGATAAGATAAAAGAAACCGTATATCGTGACGAGAAGTACAAAGGTCTTGATATGGGCTTTGCCACCATCTTCCAGGGGGGAGTGCGCATATCTACCAACGTGATGACAAAAGATTACAAAAGGGCAATCGGTACCATTGTATCCAGAGAAGTGTATGAAAAGGTTATTGGACAAGGTGAAGACTGGATCGGCAGGGCCTTTGTTGTAAACGATTGGTACATCAGCTCCTACACCCCTATATATGATATAAACAGAAATATAATAGGGATGCTTTACACGGGGATACTGGAAGCGAAATACAGAGACACGAAGTTGCGGACCATCTGGATGTTCCTGGGAATAACAATTCTGGGCACGGTAATAGCCTTCATCATCTCTCTTTTCATAGGGAGCACCATCATAAAGAGGATGCGCATCCTGAAAGAAGCTACCGATGTTATTGCATCCGGCAATCTCGATTACCAACTGCCACGTGACAAATTTACAGAGTTCGACATACTGGATGAAGCATTCAATAATATGGTCAAATCGCTCAAAGACCGCGATGACAGGCTGAAGAAAGCATTTCAACAGTTGGCAAGAACAGAGAAGCTGGTCGGCCTGGGCCAGATAGCAGCGGGAGTGGCTCACGAGATAAACAACCCGTTAGGAGGAATTCTTTTGTACAGCAACCTTGTCCTCGAGGAGCTTCCCGAAGATAATCGGGCAGGACGGGAAAACATGGAAAAGATCATATATCAAACTAACAGGTGTAAAGAAATTGTACAGAACCTGTTGGATTTTTCCAGAACCCCTTCAGGTGAGATGCTGCCTTTCCAAATAAATAATATCATCCTCACATCGCTGAACCTGGTAAAGGACCAATCCATGTTTCTTGGAATAAAGATAGACACACAGCTTGCAGATGACCTCCCTGATGTAAAGGGAGACAGGTCGAGACTGGAACAGGTGTTTTTAAATCTTTTTATAAATGCCGCGGATGCCATGGGGGGGAGAGGCAAACTTACCATAACAACAACATTGCTCAGCAGGTTCCCGGATGTGACCGAAGAAGGATATGTGCAAACAGAGACAGAAAGAATATGTTTACTGGCCAGCACCAAGACAGTGAAGATCACCATATCAGATACAGGCAAGGGGATAGACAGGGCTTATCTGTCGCATGTCTTTGAACCCTTTTTTACCACGAAGGAACCCGGAAAGGGAACGGGCCTTGGGCTGTCCATTGCCTACGGGATAATACAAAGACACGATGGTTTTATGGATGTGGAAAGCGAACCCGGAAAGGGGACAACCTTTACCATCTTCTTGCCTGCATTCGAAGAAGCGGACAGTAATGCGGGTGGAGAAGGGAAAGAGGGTGTAAGAGTTGGTTAATAAAACAATAAAAATCCTTATTATAGACGATGAAGAATCGATACGGGATGGTTGCCATCAAACCCTGTCCCGTACAGGCTATCAGGTTGAAAGTACAGGTGATGCAATCCGTGGTCTTGGAATGGCACTCGAGGATATCTATGAGATCGTTCTGCTGGATATACGAATGCCCGGGATGGATGGTCTCGATATACTGCAAAAGCTCAAGTATGAGAATTCTATCTCTGCGCGTGTCATAATCATTACAGGGTACGGAACCATTCAAATGGCTGTTGAAGCCATGAGGCAAGGTGCCCACAATTTTCTGACAAAACCTTTCAGCGCAACAGAGCTTAAAAAGGCGGTAGAAGATGCCCTGGACAGGTATGATATGGGCAACATAGAAAAGACTCTTTCCGTATTGATCGGTAAAAGTGATTACATGGAGGAACTCAAGGAAACTATTCAGCGGATAGCACAGACAGACAGCACAGTGCTTATTACAGGGGAGAGCGGTACAGGAAAAGAGCTTGTCGCACGCACCATGCTAAGTCTCAGCAAGAGAAAAGACAAGCCATTTGTTCCCGTTGACTGTTCTTCATTAGTTGAGAACCTTATGGAAAGCGAACTCTTCGGTCATGTCAGAGGGGCGTTTAGCGGAGCCACAGAATCGCGGGAGGGACGTTTCCAGATGGCGGACAAAGGAACCTTATTCCTGGACGAGATTTCCAATATCAGCCTTAACGTCCAGGCCAAATTATTAAGGGTAATCCAGGAACAGGAAGTGCCACGGGTCGGCAGCTCATTACCTGAGAAGGTAGACGTCAGACTCATAGCCGCGACAAATAAGGATATCAGGGAAGAAGTAGAATCAGGTAAATTCAGAGAAGACTTGTTTTACAGGATCTCGGTAGTACCTGTAGATATAAAACCATTGAGAGAACACAAATCCGACATACTGCCCATTGCTCAACATTATCTTGACATATATATAAAGAAACACAACAGCAAGGTGCGACGCCTTTCGGAAGAGGCAAAGAAGTCTCTCATCTCATACAACTGGCCCGGCAATGTAAGGGAGCTGATAAATACCATGGAACGTTTATGCGTGCTTTGTGAAAATGAAACCGTCAGCCTGTCCGATATCCTCTACTACGGGCAGAACGGAGGAGCAAAGGTTCCTGTAGTGGATTCTCTTTCAGGCAAGATGACCCTGGTGGATGTTGAGAAGGAGCATATAGAAAAAGTCTTGCGCCACTTTAACTTCCAGATCAGCAAGACGGCAAATTTCCTCGGTATCGACAGAAAAACCCTGAGGATGAAGATACGCAACTATGGCATAAGTACGGAACATTAGATAGAATTGGGAACAACCACTAACTTCTATCACAACATATTGTATTTCGAATCAAAGTTCGAAAAATTAATAGATATCAGTTATGTTGTCAGTATAGTTATGTTACCAGCTATAATTCATTTAATTCATATCAATCCATGGTTTAAGAAATCCATATCGTTCCTTTCATTCTTTTCACTTCTTTGATCTATTTTCCAAGTTAAGATTGCTTTAGAGTCGATTTCTCATCTTGAGACAAAGGAGAGAAA
>CAZGAK010000017.1:0-38156 GCA_964523565.1 uncultured Syntrophaceae bacterium
AGGCTGTGGCCGTTCTCTTATTAGTCCCTTAAGTGTAAAGTTCATGCAAAGATGGTAAAAGAATTTCTTTATAGCTGATAAGTCCTTGTAAACTTAAATCCGAATATCGAATTTCGAAACTCGAAACAATATCGAATGACAAAAATACAAATATCTAAACGGGAAAGAGTTAAACTTTTGACAATAGAGTTAATGCCACTTCTGTGGTGTTGATGTTTTGAACATTTGAATATTAGAAATTCGGATTTGTTTCGCATTTAGTGCTTCGAATTTCGAATTTCCAGTTTATCCTTATTCGTAATTAAAGGATTGAAACATGAAGGATAATATGCTGTTACAACTGAACAATATCAGCGTGGTTTATTCCGATGTTATCCAGGTCTTGAAAGGCGTTTCTCTTGTCGTTGGAGAAAATAACATAGTGTCTTTGCTTGGAAGCAACGGCGCCGGTAAAACGACCACGTTAAAGGCCATCTCAGGGCTTCTCAAGCCGGAAAATGGAAAGGTTACCGACGGGAACCTGATTTATGACGGGAAGGCAATCCAGAATTCCGCTCCCGAGGACATCACACGTATGGGAATCATTCAGGTTTTAGAGGGACGTCAGCCATTCAAATATTTAACAATTGAAGAAAACTTAAGGGTTGGGACTGCCACACGATGGGGGAAGCCTTACAAAAAAGATATGGAAATGATCTATGAATACTTTCCTGCTCTCGTGGAACGAAGAAAAACACTTGCCGGTTACTGCAGTGGAGGAGAACTGCAAATGCTTGTCATGGGACGTGCCTTGATGGCTCATCCCAGGCTTTTGCTGCTGGATGAACCCTCACTGGGTCTCGCGCCTCTTGTAGTTAAAGAGATTTTCCGAATTATCAAAAGGGTCAATGAAGAACAGGGAACAACGATTGTCCTGGTTGAGCAGAACGCGAACATGGCCCTCCAGATAGCACATTATGGATATGTCATGGAAAATGGCAAAATTGTCATGGAAGGAAAAGCGAGTGAACTGATAGAAAACCCCGATGTCAAGGAATTTTATTTAGGCATGGGTGCCTCCGGTGCAGCAAAATCTTATAAGGATGTAAAGTCGTACAAAAGAAGGAAAAGGTGGTTGTAGTGGCTTAGTTTCAAGTTTCAGGTTTCAAGTTGGTGACAATAACCCGATAACTTCAAACTTGAAACTTTGAACTTGAAACTCATAAAAGGAGTTATATATGAACAGTTTTTTTGACGATAAAGAAACGAGATTTCCGGCAGAAAGGGAAAATGATCAGAATCAAAGGTTGTCCCAGATGGTTCGTCTTGGTTATGAGCATTCGGAGAAGCTTAAAGTAACCCTTGATGAATCAGGCATTAAGCCTGCAGACATTAAGTCAATTCATGAGCTTGAAAAATTGTCCGTTATTTCCCGGGAAGAAGTTGTTGAACTCGAATTGCAAGATCCCCCGTTCGGAGGATTTTGTCGCAATGATGCCGATATAGACAGGATTTTTATCTCTCCCGGCCCGGTTTATGAACCGCATCTTAAAGAAAACACATTATGGGCAAGGGGCTACTTTGCGGCAGGTTTTGGAAAAGGGGATATTGTCCTCAATACATTTTCGTATCACATGGTCGCCGCCGGATTAACCTTTCACGAAGGCTTGCGACTTACCGGTGCAACGGTTGTTCCGGCGGGAACTTCCGGTACTGAGACCCAGGTTCGATTAATCAGCGATCTGGGAATAACCGGATATACGGGTACACCAAGCTTCCTGATGGCTATCATCAATAAAGCCGAAGAAATGGGTCATGATTTCAAAAAGGATTTTAAACTTAAAAAGGCGAGTTTTGTGGCCGAACCTCTTTTACCACCCGTGCGTGAAACATTTGAAAATAAATACGGAATCGATACCTATCAGATGTATGGAGCAACAGAAGTAGGGGATATAGCCTACGAATGTCGGGAAAAAAACGGCTGGCATATCTGCGAAGAAGTAATTATTGAGATTGTTGATCCCGCAACGGGCAAGAGGGTTGAAGATGGAAAATTAGGTGAGGTCGTGGTAACCAGATTAAATGATATTTTCTTTTTATTCCGGTTCGGAACGGGTGACCTTTCAAGTATTACAGAAGAAAAGTGTCCCTGTGGAAGGACATCGTATAGATTGAATGGAATTGCCGGCAGGGTAGGGGATGCCGTGAAAGTCAGGGGGCTTTTTATAGCCCCGAGCCAGTTAAAGGAAGTAAGTGAAAGAATCGGAAATATTAAATTCAATATTGTCATCACCAGAGAAGATTACAGGGATTACTTGACGGCTATTCTGGAGCTTCCAGAGGAAGAAACGGACAGTATTAATAATATTCAGAAACGCTTTGAAGATTTATTTCATCAAATATGCACGGTCAGAATTGACAAAACCGTAATTGGAGAAACCGGGGATAAAATGATTCTGGATAAAAGGAATTAGAGATTGCTTCGCTTCGCTCGCAATGACAATATGAGATCTTTGCAGAATGTTTAATTTTGTTCAAGTTCAAGGAAGGCGAAAATTTTAACCACAGGAATATATTGGATATTTCGAGGATTAAAATTTGAGTCTGACGCAGAAATTGGGCAAAAGGGGACGTTATGCAAAGGTCTCAATATGAAAGTCATGCAAAGGTACGGATATGAAAAAAAGGCCTGTCAGCTTAATAGCAAGCGATTTTTTTAGTTATCTTGGAAGGCATCTCCCTCAACAGTGTGCCAGTGATGAGTTCTATTTCCTCCCACGATCCGAAACTGCTGTTCGGCATTTAAGCAGTCTGGATGATCTCAACGCTGAGAAAATTCAGGATCACATCAGATATGTTAAAGATCTTTTAGGCGAAATTTCACCTGAAAAACAAGAAGATCCGGAGGAAGAAATTGATCGCCTGCTTCTCAAGCAGAGCATGGAAAGTTTTATCAGGGAATTTGATGATGCAAGGGTATGGCAATCTGACCCGACACTGTATGTAAAAATTCCTCTTTTCGCAACGGACCAGGTTATTTCCCAGAGAGATATGGTATCGGACCGGATAAAGGAAAACCTCTTAACCATTTTTAAACAGATCCCGAATTTTCTCAATCTGGCCATAAAAAATCTTTGCTCCTCTTCGGAAATATCCATTCAGATAGCCGTTAATATGGCCCGCGATGCATTCAATTTTCACAGAGATGACATCAGGGCTTTTTTTGTGGAAAAGATGGGGGAAGACAAGGAACTTATTGCAAAAAACGAAGAAGTGCTGGAAGCATGGAAACGATACGAAATGGATTTGCGGGGACTGCCTGCCGGACGCTCATTTGCAACAGGAGAAGAAGGCCTCAATAAAATTTTTGCTGTAAGCTTGAGTTATCCCGGATCCACGAAGGAAATACTGGAGATTGCTCAAGACGACTATCGAAAGACAGGGGAAAAGCTCCATGCATTAGCCCGAAAAATAGACAGCAGTAAAACCTGGAAAGACATTATATATGAAAAGCTTCCTTACGTATCCTCCCATTCAGAAGTCATGGAAATATATGAGAAAGAAGTACGGGATCTCCGCAGTTTCTTTTACTCACAAGATATTATTAATTTCCCTCCCGGAGAGGAGATAACTGTTCTCCATACGCCCCCCTGGCTGCAATCCCTCAGGGCAACAGCTTCATACAGGGCCCCTCTGACCGGCAATGCCCAAGACCATGGCATATTCTATATTACCCCCGGAGAAGAGGATTTAGGACTAATATCTGCAAACAGCCCTTATCTGACCGCCCATGAAACTTATCCGGGCCACCACATACTGGATCACATAAGAATTCATCATTCTAATCCGATCCGCCGCCAGATCGAATCTCCACTGTTTTACGAGGGATGGGCCTGCTATGCCGAGAAGCTGTTAGATGATCTTGGATATGTCCGGAATCCGAACCTGCAACTTATCGGGTTGAAGCGCCAGCTCTGGCGCAATCTGCGGACCATTCTGGATGTCGAACTCCAAACCGGCAAGATCACTTTAGACGAAGGAGCCAAAAAGATTGAAAAACTCGGGTTTTCCGCCAGGAGGGCAGGGCGTCAGATCAGGCGTTTTGCCATCACACCCGGATATCAATCCTGTTATTCCATGGGAATGCATGAGATAGTTCGGCTCAGCGAAAAATATTCTTCTCGCCTGGGCCTTAAAACTTTTCATAATACTCTTCTGGGTGGCGGCGAGATCCCTTTTCATCTTGTGGAAAAGAGACTGAAGACCTGTCTGTCATATATTTGTCACAGCTAAGTCATTCATAAAGATAACATCCTGAATTACAGAAATATATTCGCTTTATTAACTTTCTATAAATCCGAAGCACGAAACTCGAAATCCGAAACAAATACGAATGACCAAAATCCGAAATTAAAACATGCTGAAATCACATAAAACATAAAGGATATTGTCAAAATGCCACATGACAGACCCTGAGGGAGAAATTGCATGAAAACAATTAAAGGCTATCACGGCGAGTGGAACATGGGGAGTCCCGGGGGGTGGGACTATCAACGCATTGTTCAACTTCTGGGGATAATGGCATGGAGTTTAATACTTGAAAATACTGAGGTTGGTGTTGATATTGATTTTGAACACCCTCAGATTAATGCCGTACCAGGATTTGCCAGTATGCTATTGCGAGCTCATAAAAATATTCACGGGCAAAACCCCGTGCATGCGGTACTCCTGGCCGAAACAGAAACCCTGGGGATTGTGCTGGAAAATAACAACTTTGTGGATTACATGAACTCACTGGATGGCGTTAAAGCTTCTCTGGCGGGTCCCGAACATCTCTCATTAAAAAACGGAAAGGTCTGCTGCAGGGGAGAGGAAGCCACGATTATTTTCATGGATTTCAACATGAATGTCCTGATAAAGATCGCCCGGAACGAGGATATAAGGCCTGTCAAGGAGGCTATCAGGCAGGGAATTCTGGTGAATCCACGCGGGATGGAACCCCTGGGTGCAAAAGGATTGTTTGAGGTGATCATTGAAAGATATGGAGACCTCGTAAGCGATGATACTCAAAAACACACGCCCTGGACCCGGCAGTTTCATTCCCGGAGCACTACCGGCCCGCAGGGGGAACGTATAGAAGACTTGATGGCGTGGACCAAAGAACATTGGGGGGAACTTGTACTAAAACCGGCTCACGGCTACTCAGGCCATGGCATATTTATAGGAGATGAAAAAGAGAACCCTGAAAAACATATTAAAACTGCCCTGGATGCCGGCGACTATATCGTCCAGCAGAAGATTCCACTGGGATTGTGGACGGAGGAAAGTACATGGCCCCTTCCGGAAGAGGGTTCACTCTTTCTCAAAGAATGGCAGACCGATTTTCGTTGTTTTATCACAGACGAAGGGCTTCAGGGATTTCTGGCTCGCTTCGGCGGCGTTCCCACGAATGTGGGATCAGGCGGGGGAATCCAGCCTGTTGCTGTCTTAAAGAATGATATGAGCCCCCGCTCGGCAGTGGACAAGATTAATCAGGCCCTGTTTAAACTGGGTTACCGGGCCTTTGTCCAGATTCAGGAAGAGGTCAACAAAAAAGCAGTTGAAATGGGATTAACATATCTTTTGGGGCCGATCATGGTCTCACTCAGACCCAGATTATTGACGAATGATCATATCACCGAGCTTAACCAATATGCCCATAACCTGTGGAACGACGCAGTCAAGCTGGAAGAAATCTGGCGTGAGGGACAACTGGATGATGTGGTGCATATAGGTGAAGAGGAAAAAGAATTGGCCATGATGCAACCCTGGCGAGGTGGACCGGCCCTTATGGTTTCTGATGGTCTTTTCAGCTTCGGGGCAGACTTGATGGGAAAGGAATAATAAATGTTAAATCTGAATCCCGACTGGTGGAAAACACTTTTCGATGAAACGTATCTGATCACCGATGCCCGATCGGTTTGTGATGAGGAACTGACCTGTCGCGAGGTGGATTTTCTCGAAGAGGTTCTTGATTTAGAGAAGTCATACCCTGTCCTGGATCTCTGCGGAGGACACGGACGGCACTCTCTGGAACTTTCACGCCGGGGCTTTCATGATGTTACCGTTCTGGATTATTCCGAGGTTTTGATCGATACGGGAAGAGAAATAGCTCAAAAAGAGGGCCTTAATACCCTCTTTGTACAAGGCGACGCCCGGGATACGGGCCTGCCCCGCGAGAGGTTCCAAAACATCATCGTAATGGCCAGTTCCTTTGGCTATTTTGTTGATCAAGGCGAAAACGAGAAAATCCTTCATGAGGGATTTCGATTGCTCATGCCGAAGGGATCAATTCTTCTGGATCTCCCTGACAGGGAACATGTATTAAGAAATTCTGCCCCTCAAGCCTGGCACGAGGCAAATGAGGAGATTGTGGTTTGCCGCCAGAGAACCAGGGATAGAGATGTCATATACAGCCGGGAGATGGTGATTTCCAAGGAAAAAGGTCTGATCCGGGATGAAACTTATTGCACCCGTCTTTATAGCGAGGAGGAAATTACAACGTTGTTGATATCAGCCGGCTTTTCTTCCGTCAACATCCGGAAAGATTTTGTTTCTCATGAAAAGAAGGGAGATTATGGGTGTTTGACTAATCGGATGATCGTAATTGCTGAAAAAGAGAGTCAGAAGGTTATCTGAGGCTCTGCTATAGAGACGTCTTTCATCTTCAGCTGAATGTTACTCATTCCGTTCCAGTTATTGATTTGAGGAGTAAAGGCTATATTAACCCTTGAATCTGTCAAAAGACCGGAAAAATGGCCCTTATTGAACCATATGGAATCATGGTTAATGTTGTTCTCATTTAGCCGCATCCTGAGATGATTAGTTCCCACAGTAATGAGGGATTTTACCTGGATATTCTTTACACAAAGTATTGGTTCCGGATTCATGTTGCCAAAAGGGGCTAACATTTCAATCTGGGAAATGAGACCATGATCAATTTCACGCAGGTTGCATTCTGCGTCGATACAGGTCTTCGGTTTAAGTTCCGAAACGTCGAGATCCTCCAGAATAGCTTTGTCGAGAGCATGAGACAGCTTTTCAATGTTTTTTTCCTCTATTGAAATTCCTGCAGCATATCTATGACCCCCATAGGATATTAGTAAAGAATCACACTTATCCTTTAATCCATTGTATAGATTAAATTCGGAAATACTCCTTCCTGATCCCTTTCCAACCCCGTCTTTTAAGCTGATTAATATAGTGGGGCGGTAGTACCTGTCCACAAGCTTTGAAGCAACGATGCCGATTACCCCGGGATGCCATTCCGGCGAGGCAAGGACGATAAAATTTATATTGTCAGAACTGGATTTATCCTCAATTAGCTGAAGTGCTTCATTAAGGATTGATCTTTCTATTTCCTGACGTTCCCGGTTATATCCGTCCAGCATCGCAGCAATCTTTTGGGCCTCATTCATATCTTCCGTGAGCAACAGTTTAACAGCATCCTCCGGTGATCCCACCCGTCCCGCTGCATTGATCCTCGGAATAAGCTTAAATGATGCATCTGTCGAATCCACATTATTGAGACCTAAGCCACTTTTCTCCCTTAATGCTCTAATTCCTACTCTCCTTCCCTCATTTATAATACCAAGACCGATCCTGGCAAATATCCTGTTTTCATCAATCAGAGGGGAAATGTCTCCAATCGTTCCCAGAGCGACAAGGTCCAGATACTCCTTTAAATTCGGACATGTCTTATCATTCCAAAATCCTGACTTGCGCAGTTTTCCCCTGAGGGCTATTAGAAAGTTAAAGGCAATACCAACCCCCGCGAGGTGTTTAAAGGGAAATGAACAATCGGTACGATGCGGGTTGACAGTAGCTACCGCCTTCGGCAGTATTTCAGGAACCTCGTGGTGATCCAGAATGATGGTATCAATACCAATTGACTTCGCGTAGGAAACCTCTTCATAATCTGTAATGCCGCAATCCACTGTTATAATGAGCGTTACTTTGCCTTTTTTTATCCTGTCTATAGCGTCCCTGTTCAGTCCGTATCCTTCTTTAATCCTGTCAGGAATATAATATGTTATATTTTCGTGGATACTTTTTAGAAATTTCACGAGAACGACTACAGCAGTAATACCATCCGCATCATAGTCACCATAAACAACTATTGATTCCCCGGTTGAAATTGCCTTTATTACTCTATCCACACCCCTGTCTACATCCTTCATTAGAAAAGGATTATGGAGGTCTTCAAGGGAAGGATGAAGAAACCTTTTCGCGTCATCGGGATCTTCAATATGACGATTGATCAATATCCGGGATATAACAGGTTTGAGGCCAAGTTCTTTTTCCAGTATGTGTTGTTTTTTGCTGTCTATATCAGGGAATTTCCATCGCGTAGTGGGAAGCATTTTCTATGTACCTTTGTGTCTTAGACTATCAGATTTAACAGGTAATTGTTATTTAACGCATACTATCAGGGAACGATCTCATGTCAAGAAGAGAATTATTCCTTGATATTTAAAAAGCTGAATGTTAAGTGAAGAAACAATGTCAGATAGAATTGTTAAGAAAGTCCTGAAGTTAAACCGCAAAGACATATCCTACATGAAATATCTTTTTGAGGGATATGAAGGCCTTGGAACAATTACAACTATTGACAAAAATGAGTCAATTATCGAACTGACGATACCTTCTGATTTCGCGCCTGATATCAATGAGATACTTGATGCATTACAAGAAGAAATAGACTTTCAGGAAATCGATTGTTAATCATAGAAAGGGAAGATAATGAAAAGATCATATAAATCTTTTTTTATTCTATTACTTATACCTCTTCTGGTTGGAATGGGGAGCTCTATCCTCGGAGGTGATTCTGCCGATAAAATTCCCACACCTGATGATAATTTCACTGCAATTTATATCGATCAGATGGATGTTATTACGGAATGTAAAGAGGTAAGCATACAGGGTAAAACCTTCTTAGAAGGAAAAAAGGGGCAGGGAACCCATGCCATTCCATTTGAGAAAATAGAGAATATCCTGTTTGTCATCAAAAATGGTGAGCTTAAAGGCCGTATACAGATGAAAGACAAAAGCAAAACGGAATTGATCCTGAAAAAAGACCACAAGGCCTATGGTCATACAAAATACGGAACCTTTCAGATTAAGCTTATAAATCTCAAGAAAATGGTATTGGTCAGTAAGAGCCAAAAAATAGAGGGGAACTAACCGTTCCCCTTCACTCTTGTCCAAATTAAGAATTTAAATTTGATGCTTATTTTTAAAGAGGTTGTTTTAGCGATTGCTATTCTCGGACAGCCTCCTATATGGATATGGAAAAACTAATAATTGATTTGCTGGTTCGCTATCAAAACCATGATGGGAGCTGGGGCTATTATCAACAAAGTCCAGGCTTTATAGAGCCAACAGTTTATGCTTTATTATCCCTTTATAAAAAGGATGATGAAAGCTTTAAACGGGGGCTTAGGTGGTTATTAAATCAACAAAATGAAAATGGTTCTTTTGTAAACATTGATATTAATTCAACATGGCCTTCTTTCTGGGTTTATTTTTTAATGAGTGTTATTAATGAAGAAGCAATTCCTGAGTCGATATTAATCATGAAATGGATTATATCCCACAGAGGAAAAGGTGCGGCATTTTCTCAAGATTTAAGCAACAAGGATTTATTGTCCCTTGGCTGGCCATGGTACAAAAATACGACCAGTTGGGTAGAACCGACAAGTTATGCTTTGATAGCATTGAAACACAGGGCAACGACAGATAGTCGAACAATTAAGATTATTAAAAATGCAGAACAATTCATACTTGCCAGAGCCTGTAATGAAGGCGGATGGAATGCAGGAAATTCGATGCTATTTGATACACATTTATCATCGTATCCAACATCGACAGCTTTTGCCTTGTTGTCCCTTCAAGATCATCAAGAAAACAGCATCGTCTTAGAAGGATTATATTCTTTTTTAGGGTTCTTAAAACAAACGATTTCTCCTTATCTTTTAGGATTGGGGGTTATAATCCTTTACTGCTTTAATGAGGACTATAGTGATGTTTTAAGAAAATTGTATAAATATGGTGAATATACAAGTTGGGATTCGAATTACATTCCTTCTCTTGCTTTGGCATTAATTAGTTCGTGTGTTGAAAACTTTAACCCCTTTGCAATGATAAGGTAAGAGATTATCACATTGAAAGAAAAAGTATTTATTACCAAAATTAAAAATTATGAATCATTAACTGTTGACATTATGTATGAGGGGATTAAACATTTTCCTTCTATAATGAATTGCAAGGGCAAATCCATACTATTAAAACCGAATATAGTTGAGTATGACCCTCAATTTTCGATTAACACAGACCCTCAGTTCATAAATATATTGATAACTTTGTTACAAGATTTGGGTGCTTATAAAATTTTTGTTGGAGAGAGCCCTGGGCATCGTCGTGATATACATAATTTGTTATACCAAACAGGTCTGGGAAGAATTTTAAAAAAGAAAAACGTTGAATTTGTCGATTTGAATTCATGCAAAATACAATCAATACCTAATTTAGGTGGATTCACTAATCTTGATGAATTTTACATTGGTGGTATGGGCTTAGATATTGATGTTTTAATTTCTCTGCCGAAGTTGAAAACGCATCATTTTACAGGAATAACCTGTTCCATTAAGAATTTACTTGGTATGGCTGCCGGTACTATTTATGGATGGCCCAAAAATCTGTTTCATGTCATAGGACTTGATAAAAGTATTGCTGATCTTTTTGTAAGTATAAAGCCAGATTTTGCAATTGTTGACGGCGTAGTTGCCATGGAAGGTAACGGACCTTTACATGGAGAATCTGTTCAATGTGGATTAATTATTATGGGTGATAATTTGCCTGCTGTAGATGCGGTTTGTGCTGGTTTAATAGGTCTGGATCCGCTGAAAATTGATTATTTGAAACTGATAGAGACAAAGGGCTTTAATATTAGAATAGAATCAATTCGTCAACTGGGTAAAACCGTTGATCAATGTAAAAGGAGATTTGCTCTATTACCGATTATGAAAAGATATCGATGACACAACAGATTATTGATTTATGTAAGATTGTATCCTTATAATTTTCTTAACTATATTCAGGAACTGTTGTCAAACCCGAATCATCTGTGGTTTTGAGATTCTTGATATTTTATGAGCGTGTAAATAATTACAGTTATTTTACTTTGATACATAATTCCTTTTGGAATAAATAAATTTTTTCTCTTTTTGGATATGAAAATTGTATTATGTTCATTATATGATGTTGGTGCATCTTTAGGGATTAAATCAATTTACCTTTCTATTCGTAAAGCAGACCATAACGTTAAAATACTATTTTACGACACCCCTAGATTTTCTAATATCGAGGCAGATCCTTTTCTCGAAGAAATCAATTTCCCGACTGAAATTCCACCTATAATAGAAAAGGATATCGCATTATTTAAAGAGATTATAAAGTCTGAAGATCCGGAAATAATCGGATTCAGCCTTCTCTCGTCGCATTATGAAGCAGCGAAAAGGCTTACTCAAGAAGTGAGAAATGTCAGCAACGCAATCGTAATTTGGGGTGGCGTTCATGCGATAATTGCTCCTGAATCGTGTGTACCATATGCAGACTATGTCTGCATCGGAGAAGGAGAAGAAGCTGTCGTAGAATTAGTAGCTGCAATAGAGGAAAAAGACTTTAAACGTCCAATACGCGGAATCTGGCATAAAGATTCTGATCCGGAAAATCGTTCACAAGAACGGGTATTAATAGAAAATATAGACTCTCTAACGATAGAGCCCGTTGATATCAAAGATATACTATTCGTTCCGAGAAATCGTCCCCAAATCATTTGGAACCAGGAAGTAGAAAGAAAAACTCCATATTATTCTGCAAATTACATTACCATGACATCCCGTGGATGTCCGATAGGGTGCAAATTCTGTATAAATGGTTGTCTCCAGGAGAAATTAAACCAGAAAAAGGAAGTCCGGCAAAGATCGGTCAGGCATGTTATAGATGAGCTCATTTTAACAAAGCGGTCGCGCATCGTTCAGCAAATTATATTTATGGATGATTTTTTCCCTATGAAAATGAAGTGGTTACAAGCGTTTACCAAGAAATACTCAGAAGAAATCAAAGTGCCTTTTTTTTGCAATTTTTATCCAGGTCAGGTGAATAGTAGTGCTGTAGACTTGATGAAAAGAGCGGGACTTGTGTATGCTAACATGGGTATTCAGAGTGGAAGTCAAAGAATAAGAAAGGATATTTTCGGCCGTCGGGAATCTAACAAAAAAATCATTGACTGTGCAAAAATATTAAATTCCAGAATTAATATGCGATATGAACTCATATGTGATAATCCGTTTGAAACCGTGGATGACGTTAGAGAAACTCTATGTCTTTTTTTGAAATTTCCGCTTCCTTTTTCATTAATGATTTTTTCTTTAACATACTTCCCGAATTATCCAATTACCGATATGGCTGTGAAGGAGGGCTACATTAAAGAAGAAATGCTTTACAATGAATTAAATAAAGATTTTACAAGAGAAAGGAGAAATACGGATTCAATTATCAATTCCTTATACCTGCTGATCATGGCTACCACAAGAAAAGAATTTAAGAGATCAGATTTATATAAGTGGAGCTTTGATAAGGAGTTGACAGAAAACCCGCTAAAGATGAAAAGGCATCTCGTGAATTATTTGAAAGATAATTTGCTATAATTAATCAACATATTTTTATAATTTATCTTGACATCCAAAAATTTAATGTGGTAATTTTCATAAAACAGTTGTCTATACATAAAACAGTTGTCTATAATACTTGGGAGGAGAGTAGACATGGGCGAAAAGAAAAAGACGACCAAGGAGGAGAGGCGGGATTTCATCAAGAAATCTCTTACAGCAGTAACAGGTATTGCTGCACTTCCGTTATTATCAGCGACGAATGCACTATCTGCGAAAACTCTGACGACAAAGACGCGGACTCTACGAGTTACCCCTCAAACTAAAGTTTCTCAGCTATCGTATTTAAAAGGATCGCTTGCAGTCAGAAGGAACCCTAACTTAAGGGTTGCTGATCTGAATAAATTAACGGAGATTGCAATCGGAAGTTTAGGGAGGAATAAATACACATCAACGTACCAGCGATATAGGACTGCCAAAGAGTTTATGGGAATAAGATCGTCAGAATTACAAGATCTTGGTCTCAGAGGATTGGAAGAATTGTTGGAGATGCAGAAGCTGGCGGACTCGGGATGCGGTAGTTGCGCAAGTTGTTGCTGTTGTTGCTGTCCATGCTGTTGCTGTTCGTAACGTTTCTAATCAATTAACATTTAACGATATAATTGTAATGCTTATGATACTGTCACAGGTATTATAACAATGTAGTAACTATAAAGGGTTGAACCATTACGTATGGATCGACCCTTTCTCTTTACTGATACTGTTTGAATACTGTCAACCATATACATCACAGGCTTCTATTATAGGCAAAAGAAATCTTATAATAAACTTCAGAATTGCAGGAAGTTCTGAAGTATCAATATTTGTGTCAAGATCCAGGTACGTGAAGCAATTTAATGCATACGTTTGGGTGCGTATCCGAAGCAGTATAAGGTAATTTAGGATACGCAATGCATGTCCCGAATAGGAGAGAATTAATATGACAACTTCTTCAGAGGAATTCTTAAATCAAAAAGTTCAGATTATCTCTATTTATAAGTATCTTCCCATGGAACGATTTAAATACCTTTTCTGGAATGCCCATAGGAAAACTATAGTTGAAGGAAAATATGCTGAAAAAATACTTCCTGAGCTGTTGCCTATTATGAATGGCTCTAGGACTGTGAGAGAAATTATAGATAAGTTATCTCATCTTCCTCCAGATGACATCCTCGGCACCATAGAATTTCTTATAGATAAAGATTTTGTTGAGGTTATAGATACCGATATTGAGGATATTATCACCGAAAAGGTATTAAAATATTTTAAGCATTGGGTTGATTATGTAAAACATCTTAATATCGAGCCACAGAAATATTTACATTTATTGAGACATTCGCAGGTCGGACTCATATTTAATGGTCCGATGGGTGTGTCCGCCGGTATTAATCTTGCCGCAATGGGAGTCGGCAATATAATAACGGTGGATAAGGGAACTATCAATTCTGATGACGCGAAACTCTGTTCTCATATAGGCACCGAAGAGATTGGAAAGAAAAGAGCATACGTATTGAAAAGAATTGTTGAAGAATCTTGTCCATACGTCAATGTCGGCATAGTAGATTATGACGAGGAATCAGATGCCTATTCCAATTTGTTTGATTTCTCTCATTTTCTGATCCTTTGCGATGAAGATAATCGGCATGTAATTCCGGCCCGAGTCAATGAAGCATCAATGATAGCTAAAAAACCGTTTATTAGTGCTACTTTAACAGGTTTTTCAGGAAAAATCGGTCCTACCGTTATTCCAGGTGAAACTTCATGTCTGGAATGCTTTCACTCAAGAGAAATGGCAAATATTGAAAGTTACGAAGAGCATAAAATAATTTCAGAGACATTTTCAGAATTATCGGAAGAGGATTACAGTTATCGCCCTCCCGCGTATTTCTTGTCCATGATGGGGGAATTAGTTGCATCTGAAGCTGTCAAGGTTATAAGTGGCTATACTGAACCCTCGACGCTGAATAAGTTCTTATATATCGACTTTCAAGGTCCGAATATACAATCACACCCAGTTTTAAAAGTTCCCCGATGTAAAATGTGCAGTCGATTGAATGTAATGCCTACATTAAGAGCATGGAGTTTTAAATGAGTTTCATTAGACTGGAATCCAACCAATTTACTCATCCTGAAATTACTGTAAGAAAGGGTAATGATCTTGTTTCTCCCTTTACAGGTATAATAAAACGATTAGAATCGATCAGTCTTCAGCCAGATGATCCACAATTTTATCATTACTACTCTGAGATCGGAGATATTTCTCGGTTTACGCAATTAAAATGTTTTACAGAACATGGTGGAGCAGCAATCGATGAAAATTCAGCAATAACAAAAGCGATAGGGGAAGGCGTTGAGCGTTATTGTGGTGCTTTTTATTGTCCTGATGAATTTATCCGGTCGTCATACAGAAATCTGAAAGAGGAGGCAATTAATCCGGCATCATTTAATCTCTTTTCGGAGAAGCAATATAATGAATTTTCATTCCCTTATCTCCCTTTTCAGGAAGACACTCTGACTAATTGGGTTTATGGATTTTCGCTGTTAAAACCAAGAAAAATTCTTGTCCCTGCTAATTTTGTATACATTCCATACGAATATCCGACTGTTGAAGAAACAATAGTGAACCCTATATCGACAGGTCTCTCATGTGCAAACACGCCAGATGAAGCGTTGCTTTCGAGTATAAATGAAGTCGTTGAACGTGATGCGTTTATCATCACGTGGTTAAATCGTTTGCCGATGCCCCGGGTTCAGTTCGATCCCGATGAGTTCCCATTGGTCCAGCAGTGTATCGATAACTTTGAAAAATTCAATATTGAATGTATTATAAATGACATTACACTTGACATTCCGATTAATGTATTTATGGTGACTCTTATCAGTAAATATAGTGGAAATGATGTTCCTGCGCTCGCAGTAGCCACAAAGGCGGGGCTCGATCTGGAACATACACTTCTTGGTTGTATTGAAGAAGCAGCTCATACTCGGGTTTGGGCGAGAATGCTTATGCGTGAGTATTTAACGGGGGTGTCAGAAGATAGAGATGATTACAACTATACAGATATTATAGACAACAGGGGCCATGTTCTCTTTTACTGTAATCCTGATTCAGTTAAGAACCTTGACTTCTTGATTAAAAATAAACATATAAAAAAATTGAAGAAAGAGTCTGCAAGAAATAATATGGGTCCTCTGGATCAGTTAAAGCAATCATTGGATATTTTGCACGACAGGGGATTTGAAATTATTGGAGTAGATGTTACAACACCTGATATTGCAGAAATTGGCCTGCATGTTATCAGGGTTATAATACCGGGGTTGCATCCGCTGCATCTTGGTTATAAAAACCGTTGCCTTGGTGGAAAAAGACTCTATGAAATCCCCGGCAAATTAGGCTTTACAAGGGGTCCAGTAAAGGAAGAAGATATAAATCCATACCCCCATCCATTTCCATAATAAGGAGACACAGTGAAAGAAGATAAAGGGGATTTCATAAATAGTAAAAATATTATTGAATCAGCCGCGGAGTTGTATCATGAAAATTCTAAGGATAATATGACAAATAGCTACATGGCTGGAAAATCTCTCCGTGCATATGACACTTTAATGGAACAACTTCAATCGTTGCCCCCGTATAAAACTTATCCTAATGTAAAACATATAAAATTGCCGAATACGAATATCCCATCACATTATGCATTTGATGAAATAATACAAAAACGTCGTTCTATACGATATTTTATTGATGAACCAATGGATTTCGAAATCTTAAGCCAGATATTATTCCATGCCAATGGCATAACCTATAATCATCAAACAATGGATATAGCTTTCAGAGCAGCACCTTCCGCTGGAGCCTTATATCCAGTTGAAATTTATCCTGTGATATTTAATGTAGATGTTCTGGAACCCGGCATTTATCACTATAATGCGAAAGAGCATTGTCTTGAAGAACTCAGGCTTGGGGATTTTTCAGATACAATGTATTTGATGGTCCATGCGCAGGAAATGATATTAGATTGTGCAGTTGCTTTAATTTTAACCGGTATCTTTTTTAGGACAAAAATAAAGTATGGGGAAAGGGGCTATCGATTCGCTTGGTTAGATTGTGGTCATATTTCCCAAAATATTTATTTATCTGCAGCAAGTCTCGATATAGGATGTTGCACGATCGGGGGTTTCTTAGATGATGAGGTGTCCGATCTTATTGGGGTTGATAGCGTCAACGAGGCGCCGCTCTATATTGCCTTATTGGGAAAACCCGATTTTGAAAAGATGGCTGGAGTCCAACAGGCAGAGTATTAAATTATCAAATACGGTATGTATTTGATCCAGAATTTTAAAGATAATTGCACAGATATCTCTGCAATGACCAGGCCTGCAATTACGCAAAGCTTTCTGAGTATTGTTGGCCTGATTCTCTATATTGCCTTTTTAACAAAACCGGAACGCAGGCACCTCGTACATACCTTCTTTCTCTTTACGGCACCAGTTTTCTCATTTATAACTCGTAACTTTTGAAGATTAGGATACCATACCCTCTTCGTTCTGTTATTGGCATGACTGACTTTATTTCCTACTGACGGTCTCTTACCGCATATCTCACAGACTCGAGCCATATCTATTCAAACTCCTTTGGAAAATTGAACTGCTTACTACCCCATAAAAGCATCTTTTGCAAGTCTTTTTTGCTAATTCTTCATTGATGGGGGCTGACCCGTTGCTTCAAGGGCACGCATCCACATATTGCCATTCGGATCAACTTTTTTCCGTACTGTTACCGTATTTATGGGAAGATGAACATATTCGTTATTAAATAAGCCTACGACCATCCCTGTTTTACCTGCCATACCGGCATGAACGGCATACTGTCCCAATATGGCACAGTATAAACTGTCACTTGCATTAGCCGGAACGCTTCGTATGATGTAACTTGGATCAATATACTTGAGGTTAATCTCCATTTTGATTTTCTTAAAATATTCTTCGATTCGATCTTTCAACAAAAGACCTACGTCGTGTAACCTTGCGTTTCCGGAGGCGTCGGTTTCAACAGGTCCCGTTTCGGTATATAGCTCCTGTCCGGCTCCTTCTGCCACAAGGATAACTGCATGGGCGCTGTTTTTTAATCGACTCTCCAGGACTTTTAAAAATCCTTTTTCGCCATCGAGATCGAAAGGTACTTCCGGTATCAATACAACGTTTACATCATTTTGCGCCAGGGTTGCACTGACGGCTATATGCCCTGATTGCCTGCCCATAATTTTAACGAGACCTATGCCCATGGGTGCACCTTTGGCCTCCACATGAGCGCACCGGATCACCTTGACTGCTTCGGAAATTGCCGTATCGAATCCAAAGGTTTTATCTATCAGGTTCAGGTCGTTATCTATCGTTTTTGGTATGCCGATAACGCTTATGTTCAGATTTCTGTTCGTTATCTCTTCTGTAATTGCCTCTGCACCCTTCATGGTTCCGTCACCGCCGATACAGAACAGGAGATTTATGTTCATCTGACAGATAGAGTCGACCAGTTCTTCAATGTCCTGACCACCCCGCGATGAAGCCAAAATACTTCCTCCAAGAGTATGTATGTCCTTAATAAGCTCCGGAGTTAATTCCATAACATCATGGCCGTATTTGGGAATAAATCCCTGAAAACCATACTTTATGCCGGCAATATTTTTCACACCATAACGATAGTGAAGCTGCATTACCACTGATCTTATGACGTCGTTGATTCCAGGGCATAGACCGCCGCAGGTAACAATGGCGGCTTTCACCTTTGACGGGTCGAAGTAGATCTTTTCTCTCGGACCGGCAAGCTCGACGGTAAGGGAATGATCATTTTTATCTTTTAATGTATCAAAATCTTTTTGATAGATATTAAAGAGAATCCGTTTGTCATCGTCTGCGAAATAACCGGGTGTGTGGGGAGAAGGGATTTTTCTTTCTCCCAGACTTTTAATCTTAAAATCATAAAAGCTGTCTTTCATTTTACCCATCCCCGATCGTCAGATTTGCGGCATTTAATCCGGAGATAATTTCTCCTTCAAATCCAAGACCGGCAAATATCATACCACCTGTCAGAAACACATTTTTTACAGGGGTTATATTTGACAGAGTGGAAATGCCCAGGATTGAATTTTTCTTCGCCGTATACTTCTGATTCAAAACTTCCTGATATTTTCTTGATGTTCCAATAGAGTTGTCAATATTTATGAAATCAAGATTTTCCTCGAAAAAGGGCAGGAAATCTTCAATATTTCTCAAGATATTCTTTGAAATTTCTTTCAGCTCGTCATCACCAAGACGTAGAGGAGAGTCCTCGAGAAATACGGAAGCACTCATTGCCCTTTTTCCTGAAGGCGCTCGCCCGGTATCTTCCCGAGCACTTATCTCAAGAAAAACAAGATTACCGTCGGTGAGCGGTTTTTTTTCGTCAGCAATAATAACTACATATTCTGCCATTCTCTCAGGTATACCTTTATCACAGAGCCCCACATGTATGGTAAATGGAAAATATGATTTTTCAACAGACATATATTTTTTCCCAAACTTTAAAAATCTCTCATCGTCAATAACAAACCTTTTGAATTTTTCCCATTTTGTACTTATAATTACATCGTTGCTGTTAATCTCGAATGCTTCTTCATTAATTATAACATCTGCCTTAATTTGTTCTTCCATGTTAAGTCTTATGATAGAACAACCTTTAATAACAACCCCCCCCATGTCCGCGAACTTTCTTTCAATCGCCTCTATAAGGTGATGTTTACCGCCGATATGATAGTAAATTTTATCCACAAGAAGTGCGAGTATATACGCGAAAGAGAGGGGAGGGGGATCATCTTTATGAAGATTTGAAAGCAGTAATATCCCGGCATCGAAGATATTTTTCAAAAAAGGATGTTGCCGGATGGGTTGAAACCTTCTTGACATATCTTTCTTGTGCCACATAAGTGCCGGAATATTGAAAATAGATTTAAAATATTCCAGAATTGTCTCCGGGCGGATACAGGGCTTTTCATTGATCAAATTCGCTATCAGCTTCTCGTTACTGAAGACTGATTCATAGAATGTTTTGACTCCCTCAACACCAATAGAGAATTCTCTTTTTATCTCCTGTAACTGTAACCCGACATCACTGAAAAGATCTATTCTGTGTTCCGGAAAGATTATCTGAAAAGCCGGATCTAAAGGGTAAATTGTGGCTTGATCTACGAAAGGAATGTCCATGTCGGACAATAACTGCCGAAATCGACCTCCCGGACCAAAGCCTGTCCATGGAAAAGGATCGATGTTAAAGGTATAGCCCGAATCCGAGTAGAAATCCGGGATATTCCCCTCACGTAATAGTAATGTTTTCCTTCCCTTGTGCATTGTAGTCAGGGCGGCTATGAGAGAGCTTAAATCATTTCCTATTACGATGGTATCGAACATATTCTTCTTCTATCCTGTCTGATGATATAACCCTGATTCCATCCGTAAGCAGGAGTGCTGATGTTACTCCCATTCCCCTGATAATAAGACCATCTTTTTTTATATGATTGACTCCGCATGATGGACTCATTTCCTTCATAATTGCAATATCAATCTGCATCAGTCTTGCAAGTTTTCTTACTTCTTCCGCTCCTCTCAGAAACTGTTCCGTCACATCTTGACCGTTTGAGTCAATAATTGCAGAACGTCCATTCAGAACATCCAGTCCATCGCCATCTACTATCCGGGCTGGTAAACGGGGTGTTGGAAGGCCTCCTAACTGTTCAGGACACAGAGGTATAAAAACATCTTCAGATATTACAGAAAGCAGTTGCTTTTCAGGGCGACTCCCTACATCATATCTGCATTTAATCCCTAAAAGACAGGCGCTTACGATAATCATATCCGTTCCCCGGGATTAAGGATTAGAGGATTAAGCGGACCTGATCTTGCAATTAATCCCTTAATGTCCATCAAAACCTGGTTAGTGGAGGATTATGCAAAGGGGTTTCATCAATCTTCTTGTGGTTTTTAACACGAACTTTTCGGCCGACAACTTCAAGCTTACCCTCAGCATAGAATTGAATTGCCTGAGGAAATATTCTATGTTCTTCTTTGAGTATCCTTTCTTGAAGGGTGTCAGCAGTATCGTCGTCATAAACGGGAACGACCGATTGAATGATAACCGGACCGGTGTCAACGCCTTCATCGGCAAAATGAACAGAACACCCTGAAAACTTTACACCGTAATCAAATGCCCTTTCCTGAGCATGGATACCCTGAAATGAGGGGAGAATGGCGGGATGTATGTTCATGATTCTCATATGAAAGGCTTTTATAAAAAGGGGAGTAAGAACCCTCATAAATCCTGCCATAATGACCAGCTCTACCGAATAGGATTTGAGGACTTTGATCATCTTTTCGTCAAATTCGTTCCTGTCCTTAAAATCCTTGTGATCGATGATAACCGAGGGAATGTTGTGTTTTTTTGCTCTTTCCAGGGCGTAGGCATCCGGGTTATTACAAATAACCACCTTAATCACCGCATCCAGATTACCATTTTCGGTCTGATCTATGATTGATTGGAAATTGGACCCGCTGCCGGATACAATAACCCCGATGTTAATTTTATTCATTTATTTCCTCAAACAAAACAGATGGTTGATTCTTGCCCCTCTTGGCAACTGATCCGATTACATAAGCTTTCTCGCCGAGGACTTCAAGCCTTTCCACTAATTCTTTTGATTCTTCCCTGGAAACAACTATCATCATTCCTATGCCCATGTTGAACACCCTGTACATTTCCGTTTCATCCACATTTCCCATCTCCTGGATGATCTTGAATATTGGAGATATATCCCAACTTCCTTTGGTGATAACGGCCTGGCACGGATCAGGTAATATGCGGGGAATATTGTCTATAAATCCACCACCCGTGATATGAATCAATCCTTTTACATTAAAATTCTTGATTATATTTAACAAGCTTTTGACATAGATTTTTGTCGGACGGAGAAGTTCCTGGCCGACGGAAGTTTCGAGATCCTCAAGCCTGTCATCGACATTTAGATTTGAATCTTCAAACAATACCTTCCTGGCAAGAGAAAGACCATTACTGTGAATACCACTGGAAGCTAACCCGATGATCTGATCCCCGACTCCGATTTCCGAACCATCGATCAACCTGTCTCTCTCGACAACTCCGACACAGAAACCGGCAAGATCGTACTCATCATCTTTGTAAAACCCGGGCATCTCGGCAGTTTCTCCACCGATAAGAGCGCAACCGGATTCGTTGCATCCTTTTGCGATGCCCTCGACGACTTTTACGCTTGCTTCAAGGTCTATTTTTCCTGTAGCTAAATAATCGAGAAAGAAAAGAGGTTCAGCTCCCTGGACAATCAAATCATTTGTACTCATAGCAACAAGATCAATCCCGATTGTATCATGTTTGCCCATCATCTGAGCCACTTGAAGCTTCGTGCCAACTCCATCTGTGCATGACACAAGGACAGGGTTTTTATACTTTGCTGTGTCCAGATGAAACAAACCTCCATAACCACCAATATCGCTAAAGACTTCCTTACGTGATGTGGACTTAATAAAAGGTTTTATCTTTTCTACAAAACTGCCGGCCTTATCGATATCGACGCCGGCATCTTTGTACGTCACTGATTTCTTCTTTGCCATACAATACCTCGCAACCCGGATTTCATAGATAACAAATGAATATTAATTCGATTAATGAGAGAAAACTAACTCAATTCATACGAAAAGTCAAATTCTTTCCTTGTAAAAAACAGGTATATCTGTTAGTTAAATTAACGCTTTATATGCGAAATTACTTCGCAATCAGGGCAATATATAATGGAAAATCTCAAGGAAATTATAAATAAAATAGAATCCCCCCTGATCTTTCTATCGAAAGATTCGTACAAAAACCTGCATCTCGTTAAAGGCTTTGAAACCAGTATGTCGGGGCTTATTGACAGATTAAAGACGATTGACGCTTCGTTAAGTCATGGAGATTTATCAAAAAATGAATTTAGCAATATCATCTCTGCTCTCGAGGAAACTTTTTTTAATTTTGATGATCTCTCGCTTGCCGACAAGAAGGAACGCATTGCCGGGGCGCTGCGACTGGTAAAGGGGATGCAGCGCCTTTCCTTTGACACAAAAATTGAAAAATCACCGGACACATCCGACACAAAAGGAGAATTGAAGGTCTGTTTTGAAAAGCTGTCTCTTCCTGTTCAATACGTAAAAGGTGTAGGCCCCAGGATTGCTCAACTGCTCGGCAAAAAGAAACTGAAAACCGTAGAGGATATGCTCTACTTTCTGCCGAGGAGATATGAGGACAGGCGCTCTGTTAAAAAGATATCGCAGGCACAAATCGGCAGCAGGGAAACTGTAATAGGAGAAGTCATCAATGTCCAGGTACAACAGTACAAAAGAAAGAGGGTATTTGAAGTAACCATTGATGACGGGAGCGGCCGGCTCACGGCCAAATGGTTTAAGGGAAATACTGCCTATCTGCGGAAGACATTTAAAAAGGGTGCAAGGGTAATATTTACAGGGGAGGTGAGGGAGTTCATCTTCGCCAAGGATATTATTCACCCGGACTTCGAAATCCTCGATGGGGAGGATGAAAACACAGATGATCTTCTCCATTTCAAGAGGATTGTCCCCATCTATTCGGAAACGGAAGGGCTGCATCAAAAATATATAAGAAAGATAATGATGGAGGTGGTTGAGGGTTACTCGCAATACATTTCAAGTCCCATTCCGAAGGAGATATGTGAAAGACAGCGCCTTGCCGACATCAATTATTCCATAAGGAACGCACACTTCCCGGAATTTGATCAGGATATAGAGGCATTGGGCGACATGAAATCGCCTGTACACAAAAGACTGGTATTTGATGAATTTTTCTTCTTCGAACTGGGAATGGCCCTCAAGAAAAAGGGATATATCCTGGAAAAGGGGATCTCCTTCAAGACGGACGGCAAGCTTCATGAGAAATTCTGCCGGATACTTCCATTCGAAATGACCGATGCACAGAAGAGAGTAATAGAAGAGATTAAGGGGGATATGGGCAGTGTTTACCCCATGAACAGGCTCCTCCAGGGGGATGTCGGCTGTGGAAAGACGGCCGTTTCGATGGCGGTTATGGCCTGCGCGTGTGAAAACGGTTATCAGGCGGCCATCATGGCCCCGACAGAGATACTGGCAGAGCAACACTATTCCAATATAAAGGAGTGGGCTGAAATGCTCGGCCTTGAAGTCGCGATACTCACGGGCAGCAAAAAGACACCGGAGCGGAGGGATACTTCTCAAAAGATCGAATCGGGCGAGGCAGATATTATCATAGGCACCCACGCACTGATTCAGGAGGGTGTTGAGTTTAAAAAGCTCGGTTTTGTTGTAATAGATGAGCAGCATCGCTTCGGGGTAGTCCAGAGGGCAACTCTCCGGTCAAAGGGGATAAATCCGGATGTCCTGGTTATGACGGCCACTCCGATTCCCAGGAGTCTCGCAATGACAGTTTATGGAGATCTCGATATTTCCGTTATTGATGAAATGCCCCCGGGCAAAAAACCGATTCGTACAAAAGTATTCTACGAAAAGTCCCGTGACAAGGTTTACGAAATATTACGCAAGGAACTTAAAAAGGGGAACCAGGCCTTTATAGTTTATCCACTGGTGGAAGAATCGGAAACTCTGGATCTGAAGGATGCTACCCGAATGGCTGAACACCTTCAAAAAGATATATTCCCGGAATACCGGGTGAGGCTGATACACGGAAGGATGAAAGGCGCCGAAAAGGAAGAAATCATGACGGATTTTTCAAAGGGAAGATCCGATATACTTGTTTCAACCACGGTGATAGAGGTGGGTATAGATATTCCCCAGGCATCCCTTATGGTCATAGAACACGCTGAAAGATTCGGCCTTTCACAGCTGCACCAGTTGAGGGGCAGGGTAGGGAGAAGTGACATTCCGTCCTACTGTATCCTGCTTGCCGGCTACGCCAGGTCAGATACCTCAAGAAAAAGACTTCGCATAATGGAAGAGACAAACGATGGCTTCAGGATAGCAGAAGAAGACCTGGTCATAAGAGGCCCCGGCGAATTTATGGGAACCAGGCAATCGGGACTCCCCGACTTCAGGGTAGCGAATATACTGCGTGACGGAAGGATATTGAACGAAGCCAGAAAAGAGGCCTTTTCACTTGTCGAAAACGACCCTTCCCTGGAAAAACCGGAGCACGCACCCCTGAAAGAGGTACTCCTGAAGAGATGGGAAGGAAGACTCGACCTGGCCAAAACCGGATAAGTTACTCCTTTTACCTTCCTCCTTGCTCCTTTATCCTTGCACCTTGTTCCTTTCACCTGTCTTTTTATTCAATTTGTGGTTGACATATTGACACAAATATGTATAATTGGGTCAGTTTATCGACTGTATTTAGGATAATTCAATCATGTATGTGCCACAAAAACAGATCGAAAATCTCCGTCAACTTATAACGCCCGGTAAAGTAGTAGTTATTTACGGTGCGCGTCGTGTGGGGAAAACCACACTTTTAAAGAAATATTTAGAAGAAGACCGTGCTGAAGCTCTCTTCGTTACCGGTGATGATATCGTGGCGCGGCAATATCTTGAAAGCCAGTCCATTAATAAATTGAAAGACTTTATTGGCAAACATTCGCTATTGGTGGTTGATGAAGCGCAATATGTAGAAAAAATCGGGTTAAATCTCAAACTCATTGTTGATCATATTGAAAATATTAAAGTTGTTGCGACAGGATCTTCTTCATTTGATCTTGCAAAAGATGTCGGGGAGCCTTTGACTGGGAGGAAATTTATTCTCAGATTGTATCCATTGGCCCAGATGGAAATCTCTCAAATAGAAAAACGACATGAAACTGCGGCAAACCTGGAATCAAGGCTCATCTACGGTTCATATCCTGAGGTTGTAACATCACCCGATAATACATTTCGTGAGGAATACCTGCGAGAAATAATCAGTTCATACCTGTTTAAAGATATCCTGGCGCTGGAAGGGATTCGTTATGCCAATAAGCTGGTGCGATTGCTTCAACTTCTCGCATTTCAGATCGGCAAAGGTGTTTCAATAAATGAGCTGGGAAGTCAACTGGGAATGAGTAAGAATACCGTTGAACGATATATAGACCTGCTGGAAAAAGTTTTTGTCATATACAGGCTTGGCGGGTTTAGTAGAAACTTACGAAAAGAAATTACAAAAAATCAAAGGTTCTATTTTATGGATAACGGAATTCGTAATGCCGTAATCGGAAACTTTAATCCGCTGGCTCTTCGTAATGATCCGGGAGAGCTGTGGGAAAACTATATTATAACAGAACGATTAAAAAGACAGGCATATACTCGCACAGCTGCAAATTCCTACTTCTGGAGAACCTACGATAAAAAAGAAATTGATCTTGTTGAAGAGCAAAACGGGCGATTGTCAGGGTATGAGATAAAATGGAAGAACGTACCCGCAAAAGCTCCCAAAGACTGGAGCACGCACTATCCTGATGCGGACTTTACAGTAATCCATCAGGAAAACTACCTCCGTTTCATACAATAAAATGAAAAAAGTCATACGAATTTTCGCGATAGTGCTCATCATCACCATACTTGCAGTCATTCTCGTGTTAGTGCGTGAAGACAGATTGAACATCAAACTCTATCCAGGGACCGGGGAAGGGGAGGGAAAAACGCTCGTCGTCTTATTGCCCACGGTTGCCGGGCACGGCAAGCTTTATGAGCGGCAGGGACTCATCGACATAATCAGGAAACATGGGACCGTCGTCGATATCATGGCCATTGACGTACAGCCGACGCTTTATCTGAAGAAACGGATCGTGAAAAAAATGAAAACCCGTGTCATCGATCCGGCGAAGGCCAGGGGCTATGAACACATCTACATTCTCGGCACCTCTCTGGGAGGACATGCCGCACTTCTCTATGCGATGGAATACCCGCAAGACATCGATGGGTTGTTTCTCTTTTCCCCGTTCATCAGCGATCCCTTCGTGACGAAAATAATCAGTGAGGCGGGAGGGCTGCAAACATGGGACGAATGCCCTCCGTATGCATGGGAGTATTCGTGTAAACTCTGGAAGTCGATTCGAGCATATGTGTCGGACCCCGAAAGGCGGGCGTCCGTGTTTCTCGGATATGGAACCGGGGACAGGTTTGTCGAATCATGTCAGGTGCTCGCAGAAGTATTGCCGCCTGAAAACGTCTTTATCGTATCCGGCGGGCACTCATGGAAAACGTGGCAGAAACTCTGGGAAAAAATGCTGAATCATCTCAAAAACGTCAAACCCGCAGGGTTTACAAAAGCCCCCTGACTCCTGACTTCTGCCTCCTAGTGTCGTGGCAAGCTTGCAATGACGCACAAGCCTTCGTCATTGCGAGGCCGAAGGCCGTGGCAATCTCTTGGATTATGCCAAGTTAGCTCCCAGTAGCAGGAGATTGCTTCGCTTCGCTCGCAATGACACTCGAGACTTGACACGACACTATCTTCTAAATTTCACTTTTTCCTTTCACCTTGATCCTTGAACCTTTATCCTTGCACCTTTCTCCTCTCACCTTGAACCTTTCTCCTTGATCCTTGTACCTATCTTTTCATTCAAAATTCAACATTCAAAATTAAAAATTGTTTTTATCTCCTTGCTCCTTGTGCCACGTGTCCACGGTGTCTGCCAGCCACTCTCTGAGCTCCTTTACCAGGTAGAACCGGGGTATGAGAAGGTCATCATCCGGAGAAAGCATGCCATCTTCTACGGCGGTCTTCGCAAGGGGGGTGAACGGGTATATCCGGACGCCAACGGTAATGTGAATCTCTTCCAGGTGGAGTGCGTCGACAAAGGCAAGACTCTCTTCGACCGTCTCCTTTGTCTCCCCCGGGCCCCCGAGCAGCAGGAAACCGATACGGCGAATCCCGTGGTCACCGAATCGTTTTGAGACAGTCTGCACGTCTTCAAGAGAAAACCGTTTATTCATGATGGTAAAAATTTTTTCACACCCGCTCTCGAATCCGAGGCTCACCTCCTTGCATCCGGCCTGCTCCATCAGCGTGACGAGTTCGTCGTCAACATCTTTCGGATAAACAATGCACCGCCAGGAAATATCCAGATCGGCCTCTCGTATCTGTCTGCACAGTTCTCTGGCGTACGAGGCAGGGAGGTTGAATGTGTTGTCAACAAATGCGAATTCCTTGAGACCCGCTCGCACCCATTGGGCGATCCATTCGACAACAGCGTTCGGCAACCGCTTGCGGATGGGGTACCCCTCGATGGTGCCTGTTGAGCAGTAGTTGCATTTCATGGGGCACCCCCGCCGTGTCTGAACGGGGATAAGAAATGTTCGGTCACGCACGTTTGAAAACGACCACATGCGCGGGTCGGGCAGCGGTAAGCTGTCCAGATCTTTGCTGTAGACGCGCTCCCCCTGAAGGCCGCGCCCCGGCAGATACAGGCCGGGCACACCCGACAGATCGGATCCTTTTTCGAGCCGTTCGAGGAGCATGGAAAAGGCAATCTCACCTTCGCCCTGGATTCCCATGTCAGCCCCCAGGTACGCGAGGGAACTTTCCGGAAATATGCTGTATCCTGCGCCGCCGAGAACGATAGGGGCATCGGATATGGTGCGGCAGTGTTCCACCACGTCCCTGATGGGCGGCAGAAAAAAGTGCATGTCTGCTTCTTGCTGATCGTCGATATTTCTCACCGACATCCCGATGATATCCGGGGAAAAATCCCGTATTGCGTCGGTGATTACTACATAACTGTCGTTTTCACACATGAGATCGATCATCCTGACGTCATGTCCGGCCCGGCGGGTTGCCGCGGCAATGCAGCCCAGGCCCAGAGCCAGGGGGAGAAAATTGATCTGTTCCGTATTTGTCGAGATCAAGAGTACTTTCATAGATGTCTGTCCGGCCCCCGTATTTTTTTTATTATAAAGCATACACCTGCTCGGATGCAAGGGCGGGGATCACAAAGAAGAAATTATAAATCTCCTTCAACTCGTAAACCGCGATTTGAAAGACGCAGAACGGGATATTTCTTCCGACCGGAAGTTTGGAATTGCGTATAGTGCCGCCTGTTCGAAATATGATCTCCAATATAAATTGTTATAATTTTATATCATATTATGTATACTGAATCTCTGAAATGATCCACTAACGATAATCTTATCCGGGAAGCACTTGCATGACAGCATCAATGGAAAGGCAGTAGATTATCGGATAAATACCAGTATTAACGGTTAGTTGTTTAACTGTCAGAAACGCGCCGGATGATCTGGACACAATCAAGTAACGTGTTGCCCGTGTGGCTCGAATCTCGTTATACGAATGTGTTTTCAATAAAGTCACCGGGAACTGAGGGAGATAAGGTCGTGATAAATAGAGATGAAAAGAAGCCCGTAAAAAGAGGTGTCATAGTAATTGGATTAACTGTCGTAGCTCTCTTGCTGGTAAGCTGCGCCGGTGTTCCGGCGGTTAAAAAAACAGAGACCCTGCCGATGCCCACGATAGTCGAGCGCATCAAGGTTGACGGGATCGATCATTTTGCCCGGATCGATACCGGTGTGTACCGGGGCGCTACACCGACACCGGGCGGGCTGCGGGCATTAGCCCGTGAGCATGTCAAGACGCTGATTTGTTTAAGAAGTGAGGTGCCAAACCGTCAAACCGCCCAGGAACTCGGGTTCCGGATTGAACACATTCCCCTTTCCCCGTTTAACCCGCCGAGCAGTGAACAGATACGCCGCTTTCTTGAGGTTGCCACGGATCCATCTGCAAAACCGGTTTTCTTTTATTGCTGGTATGGAAAAGACCGGACCGGGGTGATGGCCGCGGTCTACCGCATGCATGTCCAGGGATGGTCTGAAGAGGCAGCCATGGCGGAAATGATGGAATTTGAGTTCAGCCGGAAGTTTTTTGATCTCAGGAAGTTTGTAAGTTCTTACCGGGAGTTTCGTTTAAAGACTTCTGAAGAGCCAAAATATACGAAAGCTCGCCTTAAACATGCCAAGATTCTCTCGAAATCCGGCGAAATATCGCTTGCACTTTCCGAAGCTCGCCAGGCGATGATCCGCACCGGCTCTATAGAGGAAAGGATCAGGGTTGCGCGGGTGACAATTGAGATCCTCGCTGAAGCGATTGTCCAGGGCAAACTCCCGCCGTATGGTTTCGACATTGCCGAGCGAGAATGGACGCTTCTCGAGATTAACGGTGCAGAAGATCATGAGAGCCTGCTCAGACTCGGCGAGCTGTTCCAGCGTGGTCTTCATCTCTCCCAGGCGCTCGAGGCCTTCGAACGGGCACGAATTAAAGCCAAATTTCCGGAGAAAGAACTCGATGCGAGAGTCGCGCGAATACGTGCCGTTCACTCGCAGGCACCGCGCAGTGACTTAGGAAAGAAACTGGGACTCATGCCTCAGGTGAACAGGGGAGAAGTTGCTGCCTTACTGATACAGGAACTCAGAGTGGACCGGCTCCGTGCGCTTCAGGGGTCGCCCACATGGCGACCGACACTGGAGGAATCGGGGATCGCTCCGACAGTGAAAGACATTGCAGAGAGCCCCTATCGCGTTGACATCAAACACGTTCTCGCTCTCGGGATACGGGGACTTGAGCCCTTTGCCGATCAAACGTTTCGTCCGAACGACCCCGTGAGTCGTGCTGAATTCGTTGTGATCCTCGAAGATGTGCTTACCCGGGCCACCGGAGACCAGACGCTGCCGACGCAACTGCTGGGCAAATCTTCTCCGTTTTCTGATGTCAAAGAAGGGGTCTGGTTCCAGAGTGCGGCAGATCTTGCTCGGAATCTTGGTCTTTTTGCGTCGCCCCCCGGCGAAACCCCGGAATTCAGGCCTCTCGATCCGATCACGGGTCTGGAGACACTCGAGGCGTTTCGCCTCATCAAAAAGCGTCTCGATATCAGGACTCGTGTCATCGTGGTGGTCGTGGATGCATTAAGGGCTGAATCGGCATATGGTCCGCTCGATGAGGGGGAGCTCTTCAACCTAAATCGTCTTGTCAGGAACCGTGGCGTGATACGCTTCGAAAAATGCCTTTCTGCACTTCCGTCTATCACATTGCCCAATCACACGACGATATTCACCGGCGTCTATCCCGGCCGGCACGGGGTTCCGGGTAACGAATGGTTTGACCGCACACTTGATAACAGCGAACCGCTCTACCGGAGAACACGGGAGTATGTCAAGTATGGTTCTGAAGATGACCCGGGTCTGGGTCGTGCCTGGTCTTTCGGGGGTATCCCTGTTCACGACATGGATCTTTCTTCTGACGTTCGAACGATTTACGAGGGATTTGAAGCCGCAGAAGCCAAGCGTGGTCGAGAGGCTCGGACTGCAGTGGTTTTTGATCCCGTGAGACGCGGTGCAGATAAAGTTATCAATCCGGATATTTTCGACGCGCTTATAAGCTTGAACTTCCTGCCATTCGTTGATCAATTCGCGGCGCTCGATGCGTCTGCCATGAGAAAAGCGATAGAGCTGATCAAGAGTGAGGACCCGCCGGAACTCATGGGGATCTGGCTCTCCGGTCTCGATGGATGGTCTCATGCGAATGGACCCGGTCCAGTAGGAGGGGCAGAGGATCGCCAGGCGGGCTATGTGAAGAAGAACATTGACCCTCTAATGGGAATGCTCATAGACACACTTGAGGATCGCGGACTGCTCAACGAGACAGTGATCGTTTTTACCTCCGATCACGGACAGGCAGACACGATAGGCAAAGAAGAATACGCAATCGATGCCGAAAAATTATATCAGGCTTTAGCCGGAACCACGTACCGAACACCGTTAGATAAAGACGGTCACCTCGATGACCATGCCACCGACTTTGACGTGGCCGTTATGTCAAATTCAAACGGTAATGCGGCGCTTATTTCCATCCGCACACCGGGAGCCGACTGGAATGCTCCGCCCACACGAGCCGATCTCGATGCAGTGGCATCGATCATTCTCAATGAGCCGTACGTGTCAAGGATTTTCTTCCCTGGGCCTCAAGCCTCCGGGAATGAGCCTGGAATCTTCAAGCTGACCAGGGGAGATGATGGGCCGATCGTGGTCCAACTTTGTGGGGAGAGCGAGGAACTTCTTCTTGTGCGAGCCCTGGGGCTTGCCGGATCAAGCCGATCGGGAGATCTCCTGGTTGAAGCGCACAGTCCTTATTATTTTGCACCTTCGGGGAGCATCTACTATGGTCAGCATGGCAGGGGGGAACGCGCGGAAGACCATGTGCCACTCCTCATACTGAACCCATCGGGGGGACGACAACACATGGTCAGATCAGTCGTTGAAATTGCAGACATAAGCCCTACCGTTGCCGGAGTGCTGGGCTTTCTTGACTTCCTGGATGCTGACGGAAAAGACTTGCTCGATCCTCCGAAGATCATTGTTTCGTCACACACGGAAGATCAGCCGGTACCGGCCGGAAGAGCTTTCAGCATCCTCGGATTTGCAAAGGATGCAGTAGGAATTCAGCGTGTTGAATTTCGTTTCGATGACGAAGAGAAGTTTCGTGCCGCCAGCGGATCGTCATTCTGGGAAGCGCGGGTCAAGCTTCCCCGCGGCCGTCATGCAATAACTGTGAGGGCTACCGATGAGACCGGTATCCAGTCCACGGTGAGATTTCATCTCGTTGCGCATTAGGTCGGGAATGACAAAACTACAGAAACTCGGACTTTTTACGAAACTGTCAAAATTTATAATTCAAAATTACAGATCTTTGATCTGTTAACCTTGCATTTTCATTTTCATAAGGCTATAAATGTCAACGGGAACGAAAAAGGGGGGGCAAAGATCTTCTATCAAATCCATTCCATAAACTCACAAGCCCATCCTCTTTTCAAAAATGGTTCGATTCACTCCGAATCGGCTGTTTACACAACAATCAACAACAGATCGGGAAAGAATGACTGATTAAAAGGAGGCATGTAATAAGAGATGAAAAGGAACCTGAAAGTATTCATAGTGATAATAACGGCTGTTTTTGTCTGTTCATGTGCCGCAACCAGGACGGCGAAGGAGGCAGAGGAATCATATCAGTTAGATATTACTGCGACAGTCCAAAGCGTTTCCGATCGTGAAGCGGTCCTGAAGGTGGCAATGCCTGTCTTAAAACCAGGAGTGGATCAGGTGATCAACGACATAGCGCAGCAGGTAGTTGAGAAGGGACTGTTTATTGCAGGAATAACGGTTGACATCGATACGGTGCCCGTTGTTGTTCGGGAAACCCGCGGAAATATCATTCGCGTTACCGCAGAGAAGCCGCTCGCCTTTTCCGTCGGATCAAAGGTGGCATTGAAAATCCCCAGGAAAACGATAGCCATTGTCGATTTTGAAGTCATTCGGGGCAACCAGAAAGAAGCGGGACGAGTAACCCTCGAAGGGCTGTCATCGGCTCTGATCGACTCGGGACATTTCAATGTGGTGGAGAGGGCAAAATTAAAGTCTATTATAAATGAACTGGAGTTGAGCATGACCGGGCTCATGAAGGAATCATCATCGACCAAAACGGGACAGCTCCAAATGGCCGACCTCATTCTGACAGGAACCCTGGCAGAGATGAAAGAAAAGTGGGATATCAACCTGCGGCTTATCAATGTCAGGACGGGTCGGGCTCTTGCGGCAATTTCGATGCGAACGGTGCTGTTCAGGCCGACGGAGATGAGAGATGCCGGTACCATGAATGAAGGATTCGAGGAAGATGTGGCTGATCCATCGTGGAAGATAGGCCATAAAATGAGGGGGGCTTTTCACGTCGGACTGGATCGCGGAGCGGGAGCGGAAGGTTCTCGAAACTCATTGGCAATCAGTTTTAATTTCAGAGGACAGAAGGGCAAAAGAATCTTTGCCAGGGCGGAAAACCGAAGGAAGCGGGATCTCTATATGTATCGAGGTGTGGAATTTTTCGTCCGATCATCGCAAGCAGTAACCGGTCATTTCTTCCTCCTGACTTCAAGCCCCGATGATCCGAACGTTATGGATGCATGGGCGGGAGAATTCGAGGCGGATACGGAATGGAAACTGGTGAAAATTCCCTTTGAAAGTCTGACCGTTGGACGAGGATGGATAAAGGGAGGGGCTGAAAAGTACGGCGCACGACACGGGGATCAGATCCTTCGTCTGGACCGCGTAGAGCTTTTCGGCATTGGTGCTCTCGGAAGAAACAATCCCCCGGTTAAGGGACAAATGAAGATAGACGAAATTCGGTTTTACCGGTGAGGGATGTGAACGGCAGGATAAATTCCCCACCAAAACTAACCGTCTTCGTATTCCTGATAGATAACATGCCCGCAGCTCTTACAGTTTCACTTTTTTCAAAAAATTTTCTGCTTTGGCCCTTACTTCCCAAAACCCAACCCTCAATATGGGGTGCCATGGACAAACCATGTGCCGGACCTTGATCCGGTATTGTTTGTCAGTGTTCCTGCCCATAAAATCAAATCTTTATAATTCATTATCCGGGAAGCAACTGCCGCATACTTGGAAAGCCTGTAAACATAGGGACAGATGTCCCTATGTGTCTCAGGAATGATTGCATTGAAAAAAATAAAGGTGTTTTATTACATGTTGAAAGTGCTGGTCACGGGCCAATGTCCGGCCTGACGGTTGATCAGTCGAGAAGCAGCTTATTGTCCGTTGACCGCGATTCATTTGTACTGATTACATAAATTGCCGGGGGCGCATCTTGGTTGTCCTTTGATTTAAGCTCCCCCTGCGGGCGGGGCTTGCGGCAAAAAGGCAAGACCTAACACCGCTATTACCGGTATGACAATTATAAAAATCTTGATATACTTGTGAAGCGATCAACTGGTCAATTACTATCAAACCGAGGTTACTGTGTTTCGTTTAAATGATTTTATTCTTCTTATAATCGTCTTTGGCTCTATGATCGGGGGCATTCTTTTCCCTCGTTTCGGTTCAATGTTTTGCCACTATCCACAATACTGCCTGATGATACTCCTCTTTCTCAGCTTTCTCTCAATCGAGATAACGGAAATCTGGTCCACGCTGAAAAACTCTGCTCGTATGATAGTTTGTCTGACTCTTTTGAAAATCGTTATTCTTCCCGTGGCAATCTATTATGTCTTTACAGTCGTTGCACCATCTTACGCTGTTGCTGCCCTGCTTCTCTCAGGCATCTCCACCGGCGTGGTGGCGCCGTTTATGTCAAATCTCGTGAAAGCAAACAGCCCCCTGGTCATGGTCATGGTAGTTGTCACCTCTCTTCTGATTCCCTTTACACTGCCGGCATTGATCAAAATGCTTTTAGGGCAGTCGGTAGCAATTCCTCTTTCCGGTATGATCCGAATGCTTTCCCTTATAATATTTATTCCCATTCTCGTTGCGGAAAGCGTAAGGAATTTAGCACCCAGGTTGTTGACGGTACTCACAAAAATAAGATTTCCCCTCTCTCTTATCCTTTTTGCCTTCATTAATCTGGGCATCTTTTCACGCTACTCGGATTTCTTTCATCGCGAACCGGTTATGATTATCACAGCCACGGTTGCCGCTATCGTACTGTCAGCTATTTATTGCGTCTCCGGTATCCTGTGCATGGTGAAAAAACCCGTCGAGGATCAACTTGCCGGAGCAGTAACGCTGGGGAACATGAACAACGTTCTGGTCATTGTTTTTGCCTCACAGTACTTCGGTCCCCTGGAACCGACGGTCGCGGCCATATATATTCTCCCCTTTTTCGGTTTGCTCATACCTCTGAGGATGTACCATAATTGGCATACGAGAAGGGCAGGGTCACATCTTAAATATTAAGTAACGGTATCATGGATGTTTAGTTTAAATGATGAATAATTAATATTGAAGATGCGACTCCAACATACTCCAACATACCCAATTCCCCAGGGAGCAACCGTAACCAATCCGGCAACCATTCTGGAAGAATTGACCGCATATGCATAACTTTAAATCACATGCCTTGCTGCATCATTTCCCCCGCTCAATTCAATTCGAGGTTACTCGTTTGCCCGATTCCTGATACCTGGAACCTTTTCCCTATCTTTTCATTCAAAATTAAGAATTAAAAATTCAAAATTATATTTATCCATTCCTCTAAAACGAGAAATTAGCAACTGAAATTAATTATTGACATCAGCATAGATATTTGTATATTGAAAGGCGAGGTTTCAATATGCAAACATACATTCCTCGACACTTAGAATATGACCTTCAGAATTCACTGGACTCGTTTCCGGTAACCGCACTTCTGGGACCTCGACAATGTGGGAAATCAACCCTTGCCAGGCGGATCATCGATTCAGTTGATAACACCGTCTACCTCGACCTTGAGAAACCGTCCGATTTGCGCAAAATTGATGACCCTGAATTCTTTTTCAGCACGCAGACAAACAAACTTATCTGTATTGACGAAATTCAGAGAGTAACCGATCTATTCCCGATCATACGATTCTCGGTCGATGAGAACAGGAAACCTGGGCGATTTCTCATTCTCGGTTCGGCCTCTCAGGAACTCATCAAAACAAGTTCGGAAACACTTGCCGGTCGCATTCACTATCTTGAACTTACTCCTTTCACTTACCGAGAACTTACATTATTCCAGCAATCACAATTCGGCGATGTGATGTTTCAGTGGATTCGGGGGGGATTCCCCGATTCGATTCTATCACCCTCCGAGAAACAGAGCTATGTTTGGCGTCAGGATTTCATACGAACATTCCTGGAACGGGACATTCCACAATTTGGTTTCGCCATCCCAGCCACAGCAATACGTCGCCACTGGACTATGATCGCCCATTATCATGGACAGATATTTAACGCATCAAAGTTCGGTCAATCGCTTGGAATTACTCATCCTACTGTCAGGAAATATCTCGACATACTGGAACAGACCTACATGGTACGCGTGCTTCCGCCGCTCGAGGCAAACCTCAAAAAGCGGCTTATAAAATCGCCGAAAGTCTACATTCGAGACAGCGGCATTCTTCACGCCCTCCTTGAAATCGAAAATATGGAAGACCTCATGGGACATCCTGTCTTCGGGTCGTCATGGGAAGGATGGTGTATTGAACAGATAGTGAGCGCCATGCCTGGATGGCGTCCATATTTTTATCGGACATCATCAGGAGAAGAAATCGATCTTATTCTTGAAAGGAAGCAAAAACGTCTCGCCTTCGAATTCAAAGCCTCGCTGTCACCGCATGTATCGAAAGGATTTGCAGGTACCCTGAAAGACTTACAGCCCTTGAAGACGTGGATCGTCACACCAGTAAAGGAACCATACCCGATTCCCCAGGGAGCAACCGTAACCAATCCGGCAATCATTCTGGAAGAATTGACCGCATATGCATAACTTCAAATCACATACCTTGCTGCATCATTTCCCCCGGTCGATTCAATTCGAGGTTACTCGTTTGCCCGATTCCTGAAACCTTGTACCTTGTACCTTTTCCCTGTCTTTTCATTCAAAATTCAACATTAAAAATTCAAAATTGTATTGATATCCTTTCTCCTTACCTCTGTCTTTTATTTGCTGACAGCTGATTGCTGTAAATTCCATTATCGCGACTTTGTACGAGAGCATAAATAATTTTGCTCATAAGCAAAAATTGTTGTGTATTTTTTTGCTTTATGGTAAATAGACTCACATGATAATACCACGGTATCTAAAAGAGCCGATCCGTCAGGATCTCAAAGAAAAGATGGTCTTTATTTCCGGGCCGCGACAGGTAGGTAAAACAACTCTGGCAAAAACCTTCCTGGAACGGGAAGAACATCAGTATTATAACTGGGATAACCGGTCAGATCGAAAGAAGATATTAGCTGCGCATTGGCCGGCTGTTGAGAGCGTCATAGTATTTGATGAACTCCATAAATATAAAAACTGGAAAGGCTGGATCAAGGGCGAATATGACTCTCACGGCGATCGAATCCGGTTTATCATAACAGGCAGTGCCCGATTGGATATCTATCGCAAGGGTGGAGATTCTCTGCAGGGACGTTACCACGCTCATCGTTTGCACGGTTTTTCAGTTGGTGAACTACAAAAGACCTCGTTAACCCTCGTCCCTGGAAAAGAAATTGAATTTCCCAACAGGACTGAACAGGAACTATTATCTCTTTTATTCCAGTTCGGTTCCTTTCCCGAGCCTTTCCTGAAGCAGAATAAGCGAAGTTTGAGAAGATGGCAGCGAGAACGCTTGGATCGTTTTTTCAGAGAAGATGTTCGTGATCTTGAAAACGTCAGGGATCTCTCGTCAATGGAACTGTTGGCGTCCATGCTCGAAGATCGTATTGGCAGTCTTCTTTCCCTTCAGTCATTGCGGGAAGATCTTGAAGTCAGCCATCGGGCTGTATCCCACTGGATGGCCATTCTTGAACGCCTGTATCACTGTTTTA
>CAZGAK010000018.1:0-37415 GCA_964523565.1 uncultured Syntrophaceae bacterium
TTTCATCCCCGTTTACAAAACGGGGTATTCAAGTTTTAATATTTCATAAATAAAAACAAAAGTCCCCTTCTACATCTTGACGTACTAACCCTTGTCCTTTATAATTCGATTAAACTTCATGCATTCGTCAAACTCAACCTTTTTAAAATACATCATACAGAAAGGAAAAACTTATGAACGATGACATAGATAAAGATATGAAAAAGCTGATGGAAGAGCTTGATGATGATATGGGATTCTCAGCAGCGGGTGAAAACATTCAACGTCGCAGAGGACCTTTCGATTCAAAGTCAAAAAGAAAATTTTTGATCCTTGGTGGCGTGGTTGTTCTTGTTTTGATAGTCCTCATCGTTCTATTACCACGAGACAGTGATAAACTCTCCAAAAGTGATCTATTCTCTATCCAGACCAAACTTAACCGCCTTGAAAAAAAGCTGACAGACATTAATGGCATGACGGACAGGATGACCCTTCTCGAAAAGCGAGGGGATGGACTGCGGCAACTTGCTGCAGAAAAGGATAAATCTGTTCAGAATCTGTCCGGGGAACTGGACAAGCTGAACCAAAAAGTTGATGATATGCTGCAAAAAAGAACAGTCCCAGTTGTCCCCAAGACAGATAAACCGCGTGTGAGCCAAAAGCAGACGACACCAACCTCTCCCACCGAAAAACAATACCATCTGATCCGCGCGGGGGAAAATCTCTATCGAATTTCTCTACGATACGGAATCTCATTAGATGAACTGTGTCGTCTTAACAATATAACAGAAAAGCAGGCAATCTTCCCGGGGCAGAAACTCCTGGTTACCCCGGGTAATAATAAGTGAATTATCTCATTGTCAAGCGAACTTTAAAAATAGAGTTGACCTTTCGAAATCCATATCTTAGAGTACTTTTTATTTGCCGCTACTTTGGGACGGTTCGCTGTAATCATTGAATCTGTTTTCGATAAAATTCCCGGGAGATCTTCAAATAAATGCTTAACCATTTGTTAGAGCTTTCAAAAAATTTCATCTCCGAGATGAAAGACCCTTGGATGTGGCTTTTCGTTGCCGCTGCCGGTTTATTTATATTTATAATCCTCTCGTCCAGATTCGTGGCACGTATCGCACCATTTAAGAATCACCAGAAAGTAATATGGGTTATCGATATAGTCTTTATACCTTCTTTTATTCTCTGCATCGAATCAATCCTCACGAAAATTGTTGGCCCTGAAACAATAACTTTTATCAGAAACATAGAATTGGTTACTGCAAGTATCCTGTGGCTTGTCGGCGCGTGGTTGTTAACACGGGGAATTAGGCTCTTTTTGTGGACAACAACCTTCAAAGAAAAAACGGGGGCTGAGAGTCCACTTCTAATCCGAAGCCTCGTAGCTGCTGCAATCTATATTTTTGCTTTTTACGGAATATGGACGTCTGTTTTTGATCGCGAAATGACCGGTCTCCTTGTTTCCACGGGCATCATCGCAGCGGTCCTGGGCCTTGCCCTGCAAAGCGTATTATCAGACCTTTTTTCAGGCCTGGCTATTACCATTGAAAATCCGTTTAGTGTAGGTGATTGGATAGAACTCAAGGACGGCACAACAGGAAAGGTTGTCGATATTACATGGCGATCGACGCGCCTGCTCTCGTGGAATAACAGCATTTATGTAGTGCCGAATAATGTCGCGGCAAGCAGTATAATACACAATTATGATCGCCCGGAAAAACCGTATGCATACTGGACATATATTTCCGTCGATGCCGACATCCCGTTTGATATAGTAACGCAGTTTCTTCTGGAAGCTGCTCTTACCTGCAAGAGCGTCCTCAGATACCCGTCGCCTGCTGTTCGGCTTGGCGATGCTACGACCCAACCTTTTAAATACATGGTTTATGTTTACTTTCAGGATTATTATTCACACTGGGCTGGGAAAAGTGATCTGTTCTCAAGCATTATATCTTATCTGTCCAAAACCGGTATTTCACCTGCCGCCGTAAAATATGAGATTGATACACGGGAAGCTCCCATTGAAGAAATCCGAAAGCTAAGTATCCTGGAACATCTCCGTGAAACTAACATTTTTAAACCTCTATCGGAAGGTGACATAGAAATAATTGCCGGTTCCAGCGAAATCAAGACCTTTCATCCAGGTGAAATGGTTATACAGAAAGATGATACGGATAACTCTCTTTTCATCATTTCGTCCGGTGTAGTTTCGATTTTAGAAAAAGATGGCGGGGGGCAGCACATGGAAATAGCCCGGTTGGGCACGAATGAATGCTTCGGGGAAATGTCACTTCTTACAGGGGAACCACGGTCTGCAATGGTTAAAGCACTTACTTCCGTTGAAGTAATTAATGTACCCAAAGAAGCGTTGGAACCGGTATTGAAGGCAAAACCGGAACTAAGTGACAAACTGGCTCAAATCATGGCTGATCGGCGTGCCAGGACTGAGGCATTTATTGATTCCAGAAGAAGAGGCATCTCTCCAGAAACGACGAAAGCCTACGTAACCAGAATCCGATCGTTTTTTGGATTGAACATCGTTTAAAAATCCCTATTTTTTAGCCATATTGTCTATATCCCTCAGCGGGCTATCATCTCGTAAATGATCTTTTACCAGACTACTTACTATCTCAATTCTTTTATTTGACCATCGCAGATACTTTCCCAAACGTATAATCAATTCATGGCCTAAAATATCATGCTTCGCGTAAACACTTCTGTCTTCCTTTTCAATCCGCACAAAGGGCTTCGCTATATCGTGCAAAAGGGCAGCCCATCGTAAATTGATATCAAGTGGCGCCAGGTTAGTAACCCGAACGGTATGTTTCCATAAATCACAGGCATGATACTTACTATTCTGGTCATAATTCTTCTGCAGAAACAGCTCGGGAATCATATACCGGAACAACCCCGTATCCATGAGATTGTTCAATCCCCGATCCACGTACGGTGATAGAAGCAACCTGTCGAGTTCCATAACCCATCGTTCTTTACTGACCTGCAAAATCTTATAATTTAATTTTGCGGCTGATTTAAAGGTTGTCTCATCGATACTAAATCCGAGTTGAGCAGAAAATCTCGCAGCCCGGAGCATTCTCAGGGGATCTTCCCTGAAACGAGAGGTCGCGTTTCCGACACATTTTATTATCTTTTTCTTGATATCTCCCTGTCCATTAAAGGGATCTATCAGATTTTCTCCCCTTTTTGCCATTGCATTTATTGTAAAATCTCTCCTGCCAAGATCAGCCATGATGTCATTTACGAATTCCACCTCCGGTTTTCTGTTTCCTCTCTGATAGCGTTCGGTCCTGAAAGTCGTAATCTCAACTAAATGGCCGCCAATTTTAACCCCGATTGTCCCAAACCTCTTTCCCGTAAGAAATGGTTTTCTTTTTACATCACGAATCTTTTGTTCTATCGCATCAGGATCATGGGGCGTGATAAAATCGTAATCTTTGGGTTCTATCCCCATCAATTCATCTCTGACAGATCCCCCAACCATGTAAACGGGAGAGATGATCTTTTCTACCTGCTCGTATATCTTATCCATTTGTATATCCCTGTTTCGCATTCAAAGCTATATTTACCACAAACAACAATAAATAGGTAGAATCTAACAACGAACCGTTAACAATAATTGGAATTCAGGCAATAACAGCTTGTTAGGCAGGCTCAAAAATGGCAGTATAAGGTCAATTTACGGGGGATCAAATTCAAAATGATATTCGAAAGAGAAATTTCGGAATGACTAAACTCCTGTGCTTTGCCCATCGCGGCGCATCAGGCCACGAGCCGGAGAACACGTTGTCGGCAGTCGAAAAAGCCATTTCAATGGGAACAGACTGGATTGAAATCGACGTATATGCCGTGGAGGGAGAACTCATAGTTATTCATGATGAGAGACTTGAACGGACTACGAACGGTTATGGTTATGTTGTGGAAAAGTCACTGGAATATTTACGATCCCTTGATGCGGGCAAGGGACAACGGCTTCCCACACTTACCGAAGTATGTGATCTTGTCGATCGTAAGGCCGGTATAAACATTGAGCTGAAAGGTCCCGGCACGACTCACTTAACTGTTTCCTTGATAAATAATTATGTGCGAGAACGCTTCTGGAGTTACGATCAATTTATTGTATCCTCCTTCAACCATCATGAGTTAATAAAAATAAAAAAGGCCCAACCCCGGATTAAGATCGGAGCTCTTGTAGTCGGCGTTCCTATCCACTATGCTGAGTTTGCTCAGGGAATTGGCGCATATTCCGTACATCTCCGCATTGATTCTATTAATAAGGCATTCGTTGAGGATGCCCACAAACGCGGGCTCAAGGTGTTTGTCTTTACCCTCAATCATCCGGAGGATCTGGCACGCATGGAAGAGATGGACGTTGATGGAGTTTTTACCAATTACCCCGAGATCGTTTTATCAAAGTACGAGGGCTGCAATTATGCAAAGCTTTTAAAAAATGAAAACGACTGAACAGATAAAAGCAAATTCTATCAAGGGATATCTTTGCGTCATTGCCGCAGCCATCATGTGGGCTTCATCGGGAACCGCCGGCAAGGCCCTCTTTCAAGCAGGAATTACTCCTTTAGAACTTGTCCAGATTCGAGTAACTTTCTCGTCAGTCTTTCTTGCAATCGCCTTCGGAGTGTTCAGCAGACACTATTTCCAAATCCGACTCCGGGACCTGTTCTACTTCCTCCTCCTCGGAGGAGTAGCCATGGCCGTTGTTCAGTTATCCTACTTTCTCGCAATCAGCAAAATCCAGGTAGCAGCGGCTATCCTCCTTGAGTATCTTGCTCCCATACTTGTCGCTTTCTACTCAATTTGTTTCTGGAAGGAGCGTCTGACCGCATCAAAACTCACAGCCCTGCTCCTGGCAATGACGGGATGTTACCTGGCAGTGGGAGGATATGATCTTCAACTCCTCCATATGAACCGCCTGGGCATCATGTGGGGTCTTATCGCCGCAGTTTCTTTCGCTTCGTATACACTTCTTGGAGAGCGAGGCATGCACCGTTATCGTCCCTGGACGGTAATCTTTTATGCATTTTTATTCGCGGCACTTTCACTGAATATTATTTACGAACCTTTCAATTATCTGCGCGCCGGCTACAGTGCGAACCAGTGGGTATGTCTCCTTTATATCGTTATCATAGGAACGATTCTTCCCTTTGGGCTTTATTTCATCGGAGTCAATCATATTCGATCAACTCGCACAATGATTACTGCCACACTTGAACCCATCTCTGCAGCATTCATGGCCTTCTTCCTCCTTGGAGAAGTACTGGAACCCCTGCAGATCTTAGGCGGTATCCTGGTGGTGGCCGCTATCGTGCTGCTGCAATTGCAAAAGGAGCAAGACGAATTGGCGCCTGAGTTAATCCGCGCTCGAAAGAAAAATTAAATATTTGCCGTAGTCCGATAATGAAGACGCTGATTGCAAAAAGCATATATTCTTACTTTGTCCTTGACACATAACCATCGCTTTTTTATAGTCACCCATCCCTAAAAAACCATTTTCCGTTAAAGGGGGGCTTTATCTATTTTCCTGACCCCTTATGGGCTTCCATAAGAGACCTTTGCAGAATGTTCAATTTTGGTCAAGTTCAAGGAAGGCGCAAATTTTAACCACAGGAATATATTGGATATTTCGAGGATTAAAATTTGAGACTGACGCAGAAATTGGGCAAAAGGGGACGTTATGCAAAGGTCTCAATAATACGAAGCTTGTTCTTATTGATGTCAGGAAAATAAGGTTCCAAATAACAATAAAAAAGGAGTGTGGAAAATGAAGATTACGAAGTATCTGGTAATGATTAGTATCCTGTTGTGTGTGTTTATGCCCTTCAATGCCATGGCAGCGCCGAAACCGGTTGTAATTGGACTTCAGGGACCAATTACGGGACCATGGGCTTATGAAGGTCAAATGGCAAAACAGTCATGCGAGATTGCGGCTCAGTTAATTAACCAGAAAGGAGGCATTCTGGGAGGTCGCATGATAGAAGTAAGAGTGGTTGATGATGCCGGTGAACCAAAAACGGGGGCCCTGGCAGCTCAAAAACTGGTCGGTCAGAAAGACGTCGTTGCTTCCGTTTCCACCTATGGATCATCTGTCTGTGAACCGGCATCCAATATTTATGAAAAATTTAAAAAGGTAAATATCGGCTACGGCGTAACGGCTGTCCGCCTGACACAGAGGGATTTTAAATACTTTTTCCGCACCTGTGGCCGTGACGATTCACAGGGCAAGTTCTTTGCCGACCGTGTTCCACAGAAATTCGGTGCAAAGAGAATTGCCATCACCCACGACAATACAGCCTTTGGTAAAGGTCTTGCAGATGATACCAAAAGGGCCCTTAAACCGATGATCGACGCGGGAAAGGTTCAAATTGTTTATTATGATGCAATTACCCCGGGGGAAAAAGATTTTCGTGTTCCGTTAACAAAGTTACGTGAGACCAAACCGGACGTCTGGTATTTCACCGGCTATTATGCTGAAGCCGCCCTCCTGGTTAGCCAGGCCCGGGATATTGGCATTACCTGTCCATTTGTAGGGGGAAACGCGGCTATCAACGGCGAATTCGTCAAGATCGCCGGCCTGGAAATAGCAAAAGGCTGCTATATGACTAATGAACCTCTGCCGGGTGATCTCCCCTACCCTGAAGCCAAAGAATTCCTGAAGGCTTATAAAGATAAATTTGGCGAGATTCCTTCAAGTCCCTGGCCGATTTACGCTGCTGATGCCCTGAATATCATTGCATATGCCGTTGACAAGACCGGCTCTACGGACTCAAATGTTCTTGCCGGCTATTTAAGAGATAAGGCAAACGGCATTCCGGGAATAACCGGCCCCATCGGATTCACCAAACAGGGTGATCGCGAGGGAGTACCTTTTTATCTGTACGTCGTGGATGATAAGGGAAATATTGTAGTTTCCAAGTAATCATACACAACAGAGATTGCAAGTTGCAAAGAAGGTTTTAAGTTCCCCCTTTTATAAGGGGGAACTTAAAACACCTAAAGGAAAATAGTGGAAGTATTTTTAGAACAATTGATTAACGGTCTGACAATCGGCTCTTTTTACGGCCTCATCGCTCTGGGCTATTCCATGGTCTATGGCATATTGAAGTTGATTAACTTTGCCCACGGGGATTTCTTTACCCTGGGGTCTTATGTCGGATACACGGTACTGGTTTTTGGATCTGCCGTCATAACCGCTCACCTTGGCTTATGGGGCGGCATGATTGCGGCTATGCTGGTAGCCGCAATCTGCCTTGCCTTTGTCGGTGTTATCGTGGAAAGGGCAGCATATCGTCCGATTTATCCTGCAGGCCGCCTTCCTGCGGTTGTTTCCGCTCTCGGGGCATCTATCTTTCTGCAGAATGCTATCATGGTTATCTGGGGGCCACGATACCAGGCATATCCGGCATCGTTAATACCGAATGTTCGCATACAATTGGGGGATATTCATATCACTCTCCTCCAGATCGTGATTCTCGTTATGTCATTTCTACTCATGGGCATACTCTACTGGATCATTCAGAAGACAACGTTCGGTGCAGCTATTAGAGCCTCAGCCCTCGATAAAGACACAGCTTCCCTCATGGGAATAAATTTTAACAAGGTAATATTTTTCATATTTACACTGGGACCGGCCCTAGGCGCCATAACGGGTGTTATGGTCGGCATGTATTATCGTCAAATCAGCTTTACCATGGGCTGGAATTACGGCCTCAAGGCATTTACAGCAACCATATTAGGAGGAATCGGAAATCTGCCTGGCGCGATGTTTGGGGGGTTAATCCTGGGTGTTTTGGAAATGCTCGGCGCCGCTTATATATCAGCAGCATGGAAGGATGTTTTTGTTTTCCTGATCCTGATTCTGGTCTTAATCTTTCGTCCCACCGGTCTCTTTGGCGAAAAGATGGCGGAAAAAGTGTAATCGCATGGAACACACTAAAACCATTGGATATGACCGTTTTTTTGGCCTTAAGCAGAGTACTCTTTTCATCGTATCAGGCGTCTTTTTTATCTATCCCTTTATAGTCAGCAATTATTATATAGATGTTGCCTTTTTCTTCGGTATTTACGCTCTTCTGGGCCTTAGCCTCAACATCGTTCTCGGTGAAGTAGGCCTGTTCGACCTGGGACACGCCGGTTTTTATGCCATCGGAGCCTACACAACGGCTATCCTCAATACAAAGTTTGGTATTCCAATTCTTGTATTACTTCCGGTGAGCGCCCTCGCAGCCGGGTTTTTCGCCTATATAGTCTGTTCCCCCATTATCCACCTGAGAGGCGATTATCTGTGTATTGTAACGATTGGTATCGGAGAAATCGTAAGAATCGCACTTATTAACAATCCCTTTGATCTCACGGGAGGCCCCAACGGGGTATTCGGTATTGACTTCCCCTCTCTTGGCAGTCTTTTTGTGATTGATTCTTCGATTAAATATTACTTTTTAATCTGGATTGTGGTGGCACTTAGTATTTTCGGACTTATACGATTGCAGAAATCGCGCATAGGCCGTGCATGGAACTGTATACGAGAAGATGAAGTAGCCGCCGGCGCCAACGGAATTGACGTAAGGTATTACAAACTTCTGGCTTTTGTTCTTGGAGCCGCCCTGGCCGGGGTGGCGGGTAATCTTTATGCCAGCAAACTTATGTGCGTGTCACCGGAGAGCTTTACCTTCTGGGAATCGTGTCTCATGTTCTGTATCGTCCTTATAGGAGGGATGGGTTCAATTCCAGGAGTAATCATCGGTGCAGCCTTCATCAGCCTTTTTCCTGAAATCTTCAGACCCTTCGCCATGTATCGAATGCTCGTCTTCGGAACAGTCATGATCCTCATGATGATGTTCCGACCGGGAGGAGTCTGGCCACGGAAAAGAGGAGGGCTTGAATTCAAATCTATTTTAGCCAGGACCGGTAGAAAAGATGGCTGAAGAAAACCGTCGCAATAATAACAAAATAGTCCTGCAAACCCAAAAGCTCACCAAGATCTTTGGCGGTTTAACGGCGGTGAATAACTTTGACTCACAGGTACATGAGGGAGAAATCTGCAGTCTCATTGGCCCCAACGGGGCAGGAAAGACCACGGTATTTAATGTTGTGACCGGCATTTATAAACCCGAGGAAGGCCACGTTGTTTTCAATGGTGAAGACATTACGGGACGGAAACCTCATCAAATCGTATCTTGCGGAATTGCCCGTACTTTTCAAAATATCCGTCTTTTTTCTAATATGACCTGTCTGGAAAACATTATGGCGGGTCAGCACTGCCGTGGTTCTGCCGGAGTATGGGGAGCAATCTTCAGGACTTCCCACCAGCAAAAAGAAGAGCAGCATGTTCGGAAAGAAGCTGAATCGCGAATTCTCCAGGTGGGTTTATGGGAATCTCGGGATGAACTGGCTAAGAATATTGCATACGGAAGTCAGCGAATGCTTGAAATCGCCCGTGCTCTGGCAACTAATCCCCGTTTACTTGTACTGGATGAGCCGAGCAGTGGATTGAATTCACGAGAGACGGAAGACCTTATGGAATTCCTGAAGGGTTTAATTAAGGAAGAAGATGTGACTATTTTACTGATAGAACATGACATGAACGTCGTCATGGGTATTTCCGACTGGGTTATTGTCATGGACGAAGGAAGAAAGATTGCCGAAGGTCGTCCGGAAGAGATCTATAACAACCCCCGGGTCATCGAAGCTTACCTGGGAAGCGATGACGAGGAATCTGAATATGGCACCACTGCTTATCGTTGAGGATCTGCATATCTTTTACGGTGCAATTGAAGCTCTCAGGGGTGTTTCCCTTTACCTTGATGAAGGAGAGATTGCTTGCGTTCTGGGAGCCAATGGAGCGGGAAAATCAACGCTTATACAGGCAATTTCCGGGCTTCTTCCTATTAATAAGGGAAAGATATTATTTAAAAATGACGTGCTGAATGATATTCCCGCGTTCGAAATTGTTCGGAGGGGCATTTCGCAATCACCGGAAGGACGAAAGGTTTTTTCCACGCTCACCGTTGAAGAAAATCTGAACCTGGGTGCATATACCCGGCGAAAAAATACCAGGGAAGTGGCTGAAGCGAAGGAACGTGTCTTTTTCCTTTTCCCCCTTCTCAAGGAGCGGAGGCGCCAATTAGCGGGCACACTATCGGGCGGAGAACAGCAGATGCTGGCTATTGGGCGCTCCTTGATGAGTTCACCCCGTTTATTGCTCCTTGATGAACCCTCTTTAGGATTGGCGCCCATCCTGGTCAAACAGATCTTTGATATTATTCGGGAGATTAATCACCAGGGCACATCCATACTGCTTGTAGAACAGAACGCCCATAAAGCGCTTGGCATCGCTCAAAAAGGATATGTTCTCGAAAACGGCCGTATTTCCATTAGTGGCTCCGTAGAGGAACTAAAATCGGATAAGAAAATTCAAGAGGCATATCTCGGTGGAAAGGCATTTAAGGGTAATTAGATATTCTTTATATTGAGACCTTTGCAAAACACTTCCTTTCGCCCAATTTCTGCGTCTGCCCTGTGGAATGCGAAGCCTATTCCTCTGGGGTCAGACTCAAATTTTAATCCTCGAAATACTCGATTACCATAGCCACAAATGGTGTGAGGATGGTGGCAGAACCAAATCCTGTAATGGTCGATACCATGGCTGCGGCAAATGCTATAATCAGTACAAATACTAAATCCATAAAAAATCTTCCTTTTACATTTCAAACAACTCTCCAAAAAGCTCTTTGACTTTATTTCTTGCCTCTGAAAGGGCGACCTTCCCCGAAGGTGTAATGCCGTAAAGCCTCCTGATTTTGCCTTTCACCAGTTCCTCTATTGAATAGATTTACCAAGTTTATCCTTGACATATCGAACTGAAGTGGTTACCATGGTATCCAAGTAACCACTTAGGAGACAGGAGACTCTATGGGTATAATAACAGCAAAGCAATTGAAACAAAAAACGGGAGAAGTCATCAGGAAGGTCAGGTCGGGTGAACGATTAACCATCACTTATCGGGGAAAGCCTGTGGCTGTCATTGTTCCACCAATAAAGGAAGAGATAAAAGCTTTAGAAGGATTAAGGTCTTTCAATGATGCGTGGCGGGATATTGAGGAGACACTTCAAAAGGCAGAACCTGAATTTGGGGGATGGCGGGAGGCAAACGCTTGGATCCGAGACAGAAATTAGTTTTGATTGATACAAATGTCTTTGTGATTGACCTCCGATACAAAAGGGATGTCTATTACAAACTCAACCGGGCATTTCTTGATTGCATAGCTAAAAAGCAAACGGGGTTTACCACCATTGTCAATCTGTTAGAACTTTGCGGAATTCTCTCATTTAATCTGAACGAAAAACAGCTAACCGAATTATGGTTCTACTTTCAAGATAGATACCGGGTCAGCGTTTTGCCTGTCCCCAGCCTTGAAACCAGCTTTCCAGCCATGGGAATTAATGAGATTTTTGATCTAATTAAAAACAGGATTTCTCTCGGGGATGCTTTAATGATGTCGGTTGCAAAGAAACATTTACCTTTCATCTCAACAATGGTTACCTGGGATAAGCCCCATTTCGAGAATATCTTCCCGGGTACTGTCATAACCCCTGAAGGGTTTTTGCAATAATTGCCCCCCAGGTTGCCCATAGGCTGCCGAGGAGGCTGTATGCTCGGCGCCGAATAACGAATGCCTTGGGTAAAAGCCTGAATAGTAAGATCGAAAAAGTGAAACGGCTGGCCAGGGGGTTCCGGAATCGAGAGTATTACAAAATGGTACAATTCCGGGTTTATTTTCCCTTGATCGAATTTTTTCCGGTAAACCGTACCCTGAAAGACAACGCCAAGCCACGGCCGCGAAGCAGGGCTTATGTGTTTCTACAAAAGTCAAATCGCCATTCAATGCCACCGGCTATAATCCGCCTTGGTGCGCATTGAATTATTCACTCACCGCCGCCCAGTACCGTGTAAAGCCTTACGTGGCTGGCAAGCTTCGCCAGATGGAGGGAGATCAACCCCTGCTGTGCCCCATAGAGCGAACGTTGCGCGTCGAGGACGCTCAGGTAACTGTCGATCCCCTTTTCATAGCGCATATTTGAGAGGCGATATGTTTCTGCAACGGCATCCACCAGGGATTGTTGCGCCGATACCTGCTGATCCACCGTGCCCCGCAGGGCAAGGGCATCTGCCACTTCCCTGAAGGCCCCCTGGATTGCCCGCTCATACTGGGTCAGGACTATTTTCTGTTCCGCTTTGCTGACCCGCAGCGCCGCCCAGGCGCGGGCGTCAAAGATCGGCATCGTGACCTGGGGTATAAAGTTCCAGGTAGCCGATCCCGCGCTGAACAAACCGGACAGTTCGGCACTTGCCGTTCCCACTGAGGTGGTCAGAGAGATGCGGGGGAAAAGGGCCGCCCGGGCCGCACCCATAAAGGCATAGGCCCCCCGGAGCCGATGTTCCGCCTGTAAAATGTCAGGCCGGTTGAGAAGCACATCGGAGGACAGCCCCGGAGAAATATCTGTGGGAGGGGTAACGCTGCCGAGGTTTACCGGCAGGAGCTCTTCGGGCACGGGAGATCCGGCCAAAAGGTTCAGGGCATTCTGGTCCTGCGCCGTCAGTTGTGTGTAGCGGGCGACATACCCCCGGGCCGCTTCCACCTGCGTCTGCGCTCGACGCAGATCCAGCTCGGTCACGAATCCGACGTCGTAGAGCCGCTGAATTAAAGCATAGGTGGTCTGTTGGGCCTCAAAGGTGGAGGTCACTAGATCGAGGCCCTCCCGATCCGCGGCAAGGGCGAGGTAAGCGTTGGCAACGGCGGACACCAGCATGATCTGCGCGCCGCGGTGGGCCTGCTCCGTGGCGAGATATTCCTGCAGTGCCTGATCTTTCAGGCTGCGGATGCGGCCGAAGAAGTCAATTTCCCAGGAAGTGATACCCAGATTGACACCGTATCGTTCAGAGGTCATGGCCCTCCCGGAAGACGAAAGATCAGCGGGCACCCGTTCTTTGCTCCCGCTGCCCGTCGCGTTAATCGTCGGCAACAGTGCGGCCCGCTGGATGCCGTAAAGGGCCCGCACTTTTTCGACATGCAGGGCGGCAAGGCGCAGATCGCGGTTGTTGTTCAATGCCGTCTCGATGACCTTTTGAAGGCGCTCATCGGTGAAAAACTCCCGCCACTTCAACTCCGGGCCTTTCGGGACATCGGTCGCGGCCCGGGTATCTTTGTAGGCCGCGCCGGTGGGCCAAGCGGAAGGGACGGGAGCGGCAGGTCTCGTGTATTCCGGGGCGAGCGTGCATCCCCCGAGAAGAGCGAGCATTACACCAAAAAGAAGGAATATGTTTCTACTCATAATCATTGATCCTCTGTCGTTTGTAAATCCGCTTTTCTCGCTGCTTTACGCTTCAACTTCCTGCCGAAGATCTTTTCAATGATCACAAAGAAGAGCGGCGAGAATATGATCACCAGGATCGTGGCGGTCACCATTCCTCCCAGTACGCCGGTGCCGATGGCATTCATGGTACCAGCTCCAGCGCCGGTACTTATCGCCAGCGGCAGGACGCCGAAACCGAAGGCCAGAGAGGTCATGATGATCGGGCGGAAGCGGAGTTTCGCACCCTCCAGTGTGGCGTCGATAAGCCCCATGCCTTCTTCCATGCCACCCTTGGCGAACTGGACGATGAGGATGGCATTTTTGGTGGTCAGACCCAGGGTGGTGAGCAGGCCGATCTGGAAATAGACGTCATTGGAAAACCCCCGCATGCTTGTGGCAATGACCCCGCCGATGACCCCGAGTGGAAGCACCAGCAGGACTGAAATGGGAATGGTCCAGCTCTCGTAGAGTGCTGCCAGGCACAGGAAGATCACGAAAACCGAGAAGATGTATAAAAGGGGCGCCTGGGAGCTGGACATCTTCTCCTGGTAGGAGAGGCCGGTCCAGTCGAAGCCGGTACCTTTGGGCAGTTTCTTCATAACCTCTTCCATGGTCTGCATGGCCTCTCCCGAGCTTCTACCCGGAACCGGTTCACCCCAGATGTTTATGGAGGGAAACCCGTTGAAGCGCTCAAGCCTCTGAGAACCGTACGTCCAGCGGCCCGAGGCAAAAGATGAATAGGGCACCATCGTGCCGTATTTATTGCGGACATAGAGTTTCTCCAGGTCTTTTGGCAGCATGCGGTAGGGGATGTCCGCCTGGGCGTACACATGCTTGACATCGCCGCCCTTGACAAAGTCGTTGACATAGGCGCTGCCGAAGGCACCCGCGATTGTCCTGTGGATGGAGGTAATGGGAACCCCGAGGGCTCCGGCCTTTTCCCAGTCCACGTCGATGCGGTATTCGGGGACGTCCTCCATGCCGTTGGGCCGGACAGAGGTCACTCTTGGGTCCCTGGCTGTAATGCCCAGGAGTTGATTGCGGGCATTCATCAGGGCCGCATGTCCGATACCGCCCCTATCCAGCAGCATGAAGTCGAACCCCTTGGCAGTGCCAAGCTCGACGACTGCAGGCGGCGGAAACACGAATACCATGGCGTTGCGGATACTCGAAAGGGCTTTTGTGGCCCTTTCCGCAATGACCTTGGCCTTCAGGTCAGGCCGGTCGCGGAGTTCCCAGTCCTTGAGTTTGATGAAGACCAAGCCGTTATTCTGCGCCCTTCCAGAAAAGCTGACACCGGAAATGACCATGCAGGATTCCACCGCTTCCTTTTCGTGCTCATTAAAATAGCGCTCGATTTTCTTCGAAACCTCCAGGGTCTGCTCCAAGGTGGAACCCTTGGGCATGATCACCTGTGAGAGCAATACCCCCTGGTCTTCATTCGGAAGGTAGGAAGTAGGCATACGGAGGTACAGAAATCCCAATGCCGTTACGATGAGAATGAAAATGATCAGGTAACGAAGTTTTTTTGATAGGGAGTGACCCACCAGTCTAACATACAGGCTTCTCAAACGAAAAAAGACGCTGTTAAACCGTCTGAAAAAGGGACGCAGGAAAAAGATGGCATTCTCCGCCTCCCGCCCCTCTTCCACCGGCTTGAGGAGCGAGGCGCACAGAACCGGTGTCAGGATCAGAGCTACGATCACCGACAAGAGCATTGCGGAGATGATGGTCACGGAGAACTGACGGTAGATAACCCCCGTGGAGCCGGGGAAGAAAGCCATGGGGCCGAAGACCGCCGAGAGCACAAGCCCGATGCCGATAAGGGCACTCGTGATCTGCTCCATGGACTTGGCCGTGGCTTCCTTGGGCGGAAGGCCCTCCTCGGCCATGATCCGCTCCACGTTTTCCACCACCACGATGGCGTCGTCCACCAGAAGACCGATGGCCAGCACCATGGCAAACATGGTCAGCATATTGATGGAGTATCCGAAGAATCCCAGCGTGGCAAATGTCCCCAGAATGACCACGGGCACCGCGATGGTGGGGATCAGGGTGGCCCTCATGTTGCCCAGGAAGAGCCACATGACCAGGAAAACGAGCAGGATCGCCTCGAAGAGGGTTTTCACCACTTCCTTGATGGCGACCTTGATGAAGGGGGTGGTGTCATAAGGATACACGACTTTCATCCCTGTGGGGAAAAACCTGCTCAGTTCCTCCAGCTTCGCCTTGAGGCCATCGGCCGTTTTCAGGGCATTGGCTCCGGCTGCCTGGCGGATGCGCAGGCCGCCCGCAGGTTTGCCGTTGTAAGCGACATCGATATCGTAGGTCTCGGTCCCCAATTCTGCCCTACCGATATCACGCACACGTACGACAGAACCGTCGGGATTGATACGGATGGGGATGGCGGCGAACTCGTCAGGGGTACTGAGCATGTTCTGGACCACGATGGATGCATTCAGACGCTGGCCCTTCACGGCGGGAGCACCGCCGAACTGCCCGGCGGAAACCTCCACGTTATAGGCCCTCAGCGCCATTATGACGTCTTCCATGGTCAATTGGAAATCGATGAGCTTGTCGGGATTGATCCAGATGCGCATGGAATACCCGCTGCCGAAAATTCCCACCTCACCCACGCCGGGCACCCGCGCGAGGATCTTCTCCAAGTTGGTTTTTGCATAGTCCTGCAGGTCGGCTCTGTCCATGCTGCCATCTTCCGAGATGAGGCCTATGATCAACAGATAGTTCCGGGTGGATTTCCTGACGTTGATTCCCCGGTTTGTGACCACAGAGGGTAGGCTCGACATGGCGAGCTGGAGTTTGTTCTGCACCTGAGACCATGCGATATCCGGATCGGTTCCCGGGGCAAAGGTCAGCTCGATGCGGGAAGCACCCGCCGAATCGCTGGTAGCGGAAAGGTACAGCAGATTGTCAAAGCCGGTCATCTTCGCCTCAATGACCTGGGTAACGCTGTTTTCCACAGTTTCGGCCGAAGCGCCGGGATAGTAGGACTCAACGGCGATGGTCGGCGGGGCAATGGGAGGATACTGCGATATAGGCAGATTGTATATCGCCAGTCCCCCGGCCGCCATAATGATAATGGCGATGACCCACGCGAAGACCGGACGCTCCAGAAAGAATTTCGATAGCATGGCTTTCCTCCGTCAGTTCGCCGGTGCGGTCGGTTGGTTTGTACGTTTCCCGGCAGCGTTCGATGCGCCGGTCTTGCCTTGTGATACCGCCTTCACCGTTGCGCCGGGCCGCACCTTCAGCGCGCCCTCAACTATGATTTTATCACTCGAGTTGAGGCCCGAGGTCACCAACCATTTATTGCCGATGGCCCGGTCGATTTTGATCTGCCGCTGTTCGACCTTGCTTTGGGAGTCCACGACCAGCGCGAGCGGGTTCCCCTTGGGATCCCGTGAAACTGCCTGCTGGGGGATAAGGATGGCGTGCTTATTGACACCTTCTTTCACTACTGCCCGAACAAACATTCCGGGCAATAGAATATTTTCGGGATTAGGAAAGACAATCCGCAGAGCAACGGTCCCGGTCGATGGCTCCACGGTTACGTCGCGGAACTGCAATGTCCCCTTCCATGAATACGTTGTACCGTCGGCCAGAATGAGTCCGACCTTCTTCTGACTTGCTCCGTTTTGATCAATCTGCCCGCTTTTCAAAAGGTTCTTCAGACGCAACAGATATGTGGTGGATTGGGGAACGTCCACGTACATGGGATCCAGTTGTTGAATGGTTGCCAGGGGCACGGGCTGATACGCCGTTACGATAGCACCTTCTGTCACCTGGGATCTGCCGATACGGCCGGAAATGGGGGCTGTAATCCTGGTAAATCCCAAGTTTATACGGGCCGACTTTACCATCGCCTTCCAATACTCAATGTCGGCTTCGGTCTGTTTTAAGGCGGCGGTCGCATCATCGTAGTCCTGCCGGCTGACCGCTTTATCGGCCAGCAATTCCCGCAAGCGCTCGGCCTTCAGACTGATCGCCGACAGATTGGCCTCGGATCTGCTGAGCGCGGCCTTCGCATTGTCAAGGGACGCCTGAAAGGGAGCGGGATCGATCTGATAGAGCGCTTGGCCGGCTTTGACATCGGAGCCTTCCGTAAACAGGCGTTTCAGGATGAGGCCGCTAACCTGGGGACGGATCACCGCTACACGAAAGGCAGACGTGCGGCCCGGCAATTCAGTGGTCAGTACGACCTTGTGCGGTCGTACCGTGACCACGGCTACTTCTGGAACATGTGGTGGTGGGGATTGTTGCTGGCGGTCGCAACCTGCCAACAAAAGACCGCCCATCAGAGCCACCAGAACCAGATTCCATTTAATTGATTTGTAAACAGTTCTATTAAGCAGCATCAAATTCTCCTTACTCCCTCCTCCTTAATCCTTCCATTAATATGTTTGTAATCTGCTTTGCGTCTTTTTCAACATCACCGGAAATCTCGTCATGAATACGCTGCATCACCATTCCCATATGGGCTTCGATAAACATAGCGGCGACCTTCATCGAATCCAAGGGGACGAACATGCCCTGCCTGACCCCATCATCCAGGACATCGGCCACTCGGTGCACAAAGAGCTGATACCTTCTGTCGGTATAATGGCTTTTCTCGGAATGCATCCTCTCCCGATCGAAAAAGAGGACACGGATCAGATCCCTGTGCTTGTCGAAGAACCGCAAATGACAGAGAGCAAATTCCGCCAGCTTTTTGTCAGGGGGATAATCGTCATCCAGCAGGACAGACAATTCTCTGATCAGGGGATCAAAACTCGCATCAAGAGCCGCGTCCAAGATCTCTTCCTTGTTTGTAAAATAGACATACAGCGTTCCCTTCGCAACGCCGGCTTCAGCTGCTACCCGGTCCATCGTCAGACCTTGAATGCCGTTGCGAATCAGCAAACTGATAACAGCATCAAGGATATCCTGCCGCGTCAGGGTCTCCAATGCCTTTTTCCTCTCATGCTTTTTGTCGCCATCCATAACAGAAAACCGTTCGGTCATTTTTTGAACCAATTGGTCACATATAAGCTTTGTGATTGGTTGTCAAGTAAAAATTACCAGAAAAGAGTGGTGTGAATAATCGGTTTGTACTCGATGGAAGAAGTCTTTTGGGTCACCATCGACATCTATTTCGTTCGGACACGGCAGGATATCAGCATGATCAAGATATTGTTAAAAAGGGGGAGATGATCGATTTGATCGGATAGAGTTGATGAATTTTCAGGGGATTTTGCCGGCAGCAAGTTATCCTCTGGTGATTTGGGTGAGAATGCCGCGTGATAATAGATTTTGGTTCCCGATTTCTTGCCTTCTTCCCCGAATTATGTTAGAAAATTTATTCAATTTTAGAAAATACGATTATAGTAAACTGGTTTTTATGCTTGATAATCACAACAGGGCAATTAATTATCTGAGAGTTTCGGTTACGGACAGATGCAACCTCCGCTGTATATATTGTATGCCGAAAGAGGGATTATCTCTGATAGGTCACAAAGATATCCTGAGCTATGAGGAGATATTAAGGATCGTTAATGTCGCTGTAAAAACGGGTATTGTAAAGGTTCGATTGACAGGAGGAGAACCCCTCGTAAGGCGGAGCCTTGTCGATTTTATTTACTCCCTGAAAAAAATAGATGGCCTGAAAGATATCACTCTTACAACAAATGGAATTCTTTTAGAGCGCTTTTCTGAGAAACTCTTTCAGGCAGGCATAAGGCGGATCAACGTCAGCCTCGATTCCCTGAATGCCCAAAAATACAGGAATATCACCAGAGGGGGAGATTTAAGCAAGGTTATCCGCGGTATCAAAAAAGCGGACAGCATCGGATTTTCTCCCATAAAGATCAATGTTGTCACGATGAAAGGGTTCAACGATGATGAAATCCTGGATTTCGCGAAGCTGACAATGAAAAAACCGTACCAGATACGATTTATCGAATATATGCCAATAGGCGACGCTGCTTCGGGAAACGGATTTGACTATCTATCCAACGACGTGGTCATGGAAAGAATCCACAGTTTTGTTCCCATTGAGCCCGTAAATGGACATATAGGAAAAACAGACGGTCCCGCACGTATATATAAAATGAGGGGTGCGGTAGGAGAAATCGGCCTTATCAGTGCTATGAGCCATGAATTCTGTGAGTCCTGTAACAGGCTTCGTCTCACCGCCGACGGCCACCTCAGGGCATGTCTTTTATCAGATGACGAGCTGGATCTCAAAACCCCCCTGAGAGAGGGGTGCAGTGATTCTGAACTGGAAGACTTAATAAAGGAAGCTATCCGCAACAAACCCGGAAGGGCCAATATTGATTGTTATGAAACTCAAAGAAAAAAATGTGTAAGAAATATGTCTTCAATCGGTGGATAGTAAGGCGATGCCATGGTCTTTGATGAAAATACAGCAAGATCTTACGATGACTGGTTCAAATCACCCATCGGGCGCTATGTCGATACGAGGGGGAAAAAGCTCATCCTTGACCTCCTGGCCCCGAGGGAAGGTGAAAGACTGCTCGATGTGGGGTGCAAAACAGGAAACCACCTTCTGTTTTTCAGAAGGGCGGGATGCGATGTTACCGGTATCGATTCTTCTCTATCTATGCTTGAGGCAGCTCGGAAGAAACTGGGTAACAGGGCTGATTTCCATTCAGGAAGCCCCGAAGATCTTCCATTCTCTGATAATGAATTTGACGTTGTTACACTGATCAACTGCCTTGAGTTTGTCGACAACCCCCAAAAGGCAATAGAGGAAGCGATCAGGGTGTCGAGGGAAAGGGTTTTTATAGGATTCCTGAACAAATATTCTTTCATTGCGGCACAGGCGATGGGAATCTTTCGCTCATCCTTGCACAACTTCAGTATCTGGGAGATAAACAATATGGTTAAGAGTGTCCTATCAGGCACTTCGGTCCAGTGGGGAAGCGTCATCTTTCTTCCCTTGAGCTGGTATCCCTTCGCTGCCGGCATCGAGGAATGTATCCCTGTCATTAAAAATCCCTTCGGCTCCTTTGTCGGACTGACATTTCCCGTTGTTTATACACAGAGAACCATCCAGGACCCGATTCAAAATTCCTTAAAGGTTGGTGCGGCGGGAGGACATCTGCCCGGAGCTGCAAGGGAGATGAAAAAATGATAAAGGAAGCAATGCTATATGAAAAACTGGAGGATGATGATGTAAGATGTCAGTTATGCGCCCACAGGTGTAAAATTTCTCCTTCGAGGCGCGGGATCTGTGGTGTAAGAGAAAACAGAGAAGGCACTCTCTATACACTGGTTTACGGAATGGTTATTGCGGAAAATGTGGACCCCATCGAGAAAAAACCCCTGTTTCACGTCCATCCGGGATCAAGATCCTTTTCTATCGCCACAGTCGGCTGTAATTTTCACTGCACTTTCTGTCAAAACCATGACATCTCCCAGATGCCCCGTAAATCGGGAAAGATAATGGGTCGTAAGGTTTCACCTGAAGAAGTTGTCCGGCAGGCCGTCAACTCAAAGTCAAAGACCATAGCCTACACGTATACCGAACCGACAATCTTCTATGAGTTTGCCTACGATATCGGAAAAATCGCCCATGAAAAGGGGATAAAAAATGTCTTCGTCACCAACGGTTTCATGACGGAAGAGGCCCTAAAAGAAATTTCACCCTGTCTCGACGCGGCAAACGTCGATCTCAAGGCCTTCAGTGATGATTTTTACAAGAAATATTGCGGCGCACGGCTTCAACCCGTTCTTGACAGCTTGAAAAAGATGAAGGAACTCGGTATCTGGGTTGAGGTTACCACTCTTATCATCCCTACCCTCAATGACAGCGATGAAGAACTAAGAAATATTGCTCAATTTATCCATTCCCTGGGAGCTGAGACACCCTGGCACATCAGCCGCTTTCATCCCCAGTATGAAATGACAGGACTGCCCCCGACATCACTGGCAGCCTTGCACAAAGCGGCAAGAATCGGTGAAGAAGCGGGCCTCAAATATGTATATACGGGCAATGTTCCGGGAGATGAAAAGGAAAATACCTACTGTTCCAATTGTGGAAATCTCCTGATAGACAGATATGGATTTCATATTAACAAATATAATGTAGATAATGGAAAGTGCCCGAAATGCGGGACAGTATTGGATGGAATACTGTGACTAATGAAAAGTGAAAAGTCTTCGTTATGCAAGGCTTTAGCCTTGCATAACGCACAAGGCAAAGCTAAAGCATTGCCCTACATTGGACTGTACATGTAAAACTTTGCCATCATAAAACCCTCTGCGCCAATATAAGCGAGACACTTCCCAACCCTCCCCCGTCAAGGGGGAGGGAGTTTTTCAGGAGAGGGTTAGGGCCTGCCCCGTACTTGATACGGGAAGGAACAGGGACAGCCTGGTGCACTGTTGCGCAGGGAAGGACTTTATTAGTCCATTCTCTTACATGAAGACGGACGTTGGCAGCCCTGTCACTCCAGACCGTTCAATGGTAAATTTGGGTTTACGTAATGTTACAGGAATGTCGCAAGCTACAGGAGATCCTGCCACATTTCTTTGTAGATGCCACTGCAAAAGATCATGTCATCGACCTTCTCAAAATACAAAACCTTAGGAAGTTCCTCTTTGGTTTCCGGGCTGAACCACTTGTAATCCACAAAGCCACTCCCTTTAGCGTTGGCAACTTCGACGATTTCCCGGACAAAACTTCTGCCGTCAGAATCCTTAACCTCGCTGAAGTCCGCCCCGATATATTTTTCGTTTTCCCCGTGTGCAAGCATGGTTCCTGTAAGGTTTAGTACAAAAACATACATCTCACCTTTAACAAAGGCTCCTTTGAGATTTGTTATCTCTGCCAAAGCAACTATCTTACCGGCTTTTTTGTAAAAATCTATTGCTTTCTGTACCCACTCTTTCGCATCTTGACCTGATTTTCCGAACATATCTTCTTCCTCCATAATTTTAGTATTTATCTTATGTTTAGCAAAATGTATGCCACGTGTCCGAAACACCCCCAAAAATCGAAATAATATTATGGTCAGTAATATCAGTTAGTTGGAATTTTTATGGAAAGAAAAAGCCATAAAGAAATCTTTATTGTCAGCTTAAAAAGCATAGGAAACCTCGTTAAAGGGCGAATATCGCACATGCAGGTAAAGAAATTGTGCGGATAGTGGTATTACAAGCCACAGAGGGGTGTGCGGATGCCAAACGTGTTGGTCTATATTCGCACACTTATATTTTGAGTACCGGCATTTCAGTTGAATATTCTTCATGCTTATCAATCTTTTTGAGTTCACGTAAGATTTTATTATCATTTGCCTCCTTAGATCCTGACGCTTGGCCGATGACGATTCATTTCTGTCGCCGCATCTTGAGCTCAGCACAGATCCAGGACACCCTGCTACCTCCACGCCAAAAAACGAATAGCCCGGCGAGGATCAAACCAACGCCCGCTAACATGTTCCCACGGTCTGCCCAGCTAATTCCCAGGGTAAACATGGTGGCCGCCACAGCCAGACCTAACACAGCCAGGACACCATGAAAAATAAGCTGTCTGGTCGTCGGAGGTTTCTGAAGAGAGGCGGCCTGTTGACCGTCTGCGATCTTCACGCGCGCTCCGTCTCGTGATCGGGAAGATCTTTCTTTTGTCATCTTTCCTCTCCTTTTTTTCTAATGGATGAAACATGATCTCTGAATCTGATCAATCTGAACAGTATTTGAGATGTATACTGAAAACAATAAGGCAGGGCCTGTAAACAAGCCCTGCCTTAAAAGATTGCCATTGAATGACAACGGATAAGTTATTCGCAACTTATCTCAAAAATTTGTTTATCAGTTAACCATCCCGACACCACTAATGTTCATGAACATAGAAGGGCCATTTATGGAAGAACCACTCATTCCACAGAAGAGGAACGATCCACCAGAAGTTCCATACCAGAGATTCTCCATGGGGGAATCTGTGGGAAAGTTCTGTCATATGATGATTTCCGAGTCCCCAGTGACCGAAATTTCCATAATAGTAGATCCAGTAGAGTACAGCGGTAAGGACCAGAACCCCTATAGTGCGGATCCAGAATCCTGCCCAGCTGTCCACGTCTTTCACGCCACAGAGATCATCAAAATAGTGATGCCATGCAAGGAAGGGGATCAGTGTCATACCCGCGATCTCGGCAGAGTGTAAGTACAAGAACCTCGCTACCTCTCCCGCACCCTTTGTCTCATGCAGATGATGAATAGTTTCCGGGGGTAGCCACATAGGGGCGATCTTTACACATATAATCATTAGAATGTACGCTGCGACAAAGCTCAGCGCCATGTAGACAAAACCTTTGGCAGGCTGGGGAAGGTTAATCAGACCAAATGGTTTCATGCGCCACACATTCGGGAACATGAAGAGGATGATAATCGCCCATTCCCACCAGCCAAAGACCCAGTGAACATGACCCGTTCCTGCAATACCCGTCCACCAAGGCGCATTGAGCGCGGGGCCCTTAAAGAGCATCCCGAAAAACGGGACGATGAGTATTACATAGCCGAACAGCTCGAACATGGACTGCGTTCCGATCTCTGCAAAACCTGCAGCCGGCTGCTCAAGATTACTCGGCCGGATGGGCCATTTCCCGAAGAAGATGGTGCCGACGGGATAGAGATAAAACCCCATCAGAACAAAACCGACAATGGCAACCTGGGCGAAGAAACCCTTTGAACCCGCGGCTACAAGACCGTAATAACTCATAAAATTGAACCCTATTCCCAGGATCCTATAAAAAATAACATCTATCACAAACCAAGTAAGAACCAGATTCACAAGGGTCATTGTAACACCCTTCGCAGGCTGACTCATGGTCTGGAAAGGCCAGTCTCCTAAAAACATGTGCTGCCACAGGCCAACCAGAATCATAATTGCAAGGAACATGACAAAGGGATAAGGAAACCATCCAACAGGTCCCCTTGGATCACTGAAAATATACCATGTCAACCATGCAATAAGAAAAAATGCTATGTTAGAGATAATCCCCGTCATGGGTTGCCCCCAGCGAGGTTTTAATGCTCCAGCCATAATTTCCTCCTTTTTTGACTTTTGAAAAAAATTGCAAAAAAATTTGTTAAATCTACCTAAGCCCCTTACATCATTACGATGTAACTATATCTAACCCTTTTCACACCTCCCTTCCCTTTATGTATTTCTACCAGATTATAACCACCCGGTCATAAGTGATGATTATAATTTTATAGCCCCCTTAGCCTCTTAATGAACCATTGCGACTAAACCTACAATTTCCTAACAGATTATTCTTTTATTTGTCAAGAAAAAATAAAATATTTTCTTTCAGTTTAATCAGGGTTGACCTACTTTCCGGACTGCACATCATCGTCCCAGTCGTAACCCCAGAGCGCGCTGTTATAAGGAGACTTCCAGGTTCTTCTCTCTCTGTATGAAGGATATCTCCTGGTTTCACCTTCTTTTGGAAGCATGGACACGGGGAATTTCGGGGGCAAAAGGCCATTTTTATGGGCTTCTTTCTCCAGCCACTCACGATCGCCGGGATGGGCGATAGAAATCAGTGCCGACGTCCTTTCGTAACCGTTGAGTCCCCTCAGGTTGACGATACCGTACTCGGTACAGACATAATGTGAAAGCTGACCCGGAACATCCACTGACGAACCTTCGGGCATGAAGGGTACGATTCTCGAGGTTCCATGTTTGCTCCTCGATGCCATGGCAGCAACACCCCTTCCACCCCTCGACTGGGCACAGAAGGCAACAAAATTGAAATACCCGCCGGTGCTCGAAATTGGGCGTTTTTCATAGAAACCGGAGCACTGCTGACCCAGAAGGTCAACGGTGACACAGTTGTCGATGGCTATCATATTGTCGATTCTGGTCAGATTATGGAGGTTATTCGTATAATCGATGTCATAGACGGCCAGGTTCTGGTTGCGGTGAATGGTTTCATAATACCACTTCGTATCCACAGGGAAGGCAAATCCCCAGACACTCTTACCCCTGTCTATGCTCTTGTATCTGTTGGTCACCTGACCCGATTCGATCAGCCTGAGGAGACCGTAATTCAGCATCTCCGTGTGGATACCGAGATCCTTGAGGCCCGCATCAGCCATAGCATTGACACACGCGGACGGGAGAGAACCTATACCAAGCTGAATGACATCCCTGTCATCCATGATCCCAAGGATGTGACCGGCGATTTTCTCCTCTTCCGGTCTGGGCCGTATGGCCTTTTCGTTTATCTGGGGCCACTCATGCCTCTCACAGTCCACTTCGATCCAGTAATCCACATCATCAATGTGAATAGTATTGAAACGTCCCCCCTCTGCCCATGGGTAATCTTCACGGACTTCAACGACAAGATTTTTAGCCGTCTGACGGAATATACTGCAGTTATTTGTGCCATAGGACCAGTTAAAGAATCCGTGCTTATCCGGCGGTGTCGCCGCATTGAACCACCAGTCAATTCCGGGTTTACTCTTTTCAGTGCGGGCAAAGCGGTACTGATGCCACCACATACCCATGGCCCATCCCCACTGGGCCCAGCTCGTTGCATTATTTCTGTCTCTCGCCCTTCGACTCCATGGAAAAAAGAAGGACTCGTGGAAAACATGATACTCCTGCTTTGGGTCAATCTCCTGAAAGTAAGGATGGGGATAAAACATGGCGTAATTCCAGATTTCGATGTCCCTGAGCTGGCCGGGACCGGGACCCAACCTTGACGAGAGTTCCATCATGCATTCCGTCGAATCCCCCCCGACACTGCCGGGATTGATCCAGTCTCCGGATTTAACCATGTCAAGGATCTGTTTGGGTGTCTTTTTTTTATCCCGTATCTTCTGCTGGACAGGTGTCGTCATCCTTTATCCCCCTCCTTTTTACAAAAGTATCAATAGTACACATCATAAAAAAGGGCAAGGTAAAAAAACCTTGCCCTTTTTGCTTTAACTATCTTTCACAGTCCTTTTAATCAGTCACTCTGGCAATGGGAGCGGGTGCAACTTCTATCTGCGCGTACCCATATTTATGATCCTTCAGCTCATCGGCAGTGGGGAAACGGCGATCCGGCGCGCTTGTAAACATCCAGTGATCCGCCATTATACCCATCTCGCGAGCTCCCTTTTCCAAGGCTTCCCTATCGTCAGGATGGGCGATGCTGATGATCTTACGCGCCTTCTCGGCATCGGTGCAGCCCCCAATATTGACTATGCCGTATTCCGTGCATACCCATGTTACAAGCCAGTCGGGAACGCTAATGACGCTACCCGCAGGCAATTTGGGGAAAAACCGGGACCTGCCCGCTCCATCTCTCGACGTCGCAGCGATGATGGCCCTTCCGCCCCTGGCCATGGAGGCGCCAAGGGTAAACTGGAACTGACCGCCGGTACTCGAAATGACACGGCCGCCGACGTTGCCGGCAGCATCCTGCCCCCTGAGATCCATGGCGGCAAAATTGTTGACGGTTACCATGTTATCAATCTGGGAGAGCGTCGCGATATTGTTCGTATAACCGATATCGAAACCGGCAAAGTAGGGATTCCTGTGCATCCACTCATAGTACCTCGGCGTATCAACGGGCATAATATAGGCCCAGCCGCATCTGCCCCGATCGATGTTTTTCCGAGAGTTATCCACGACTCCCGCTTCCGTAAGTGTAAAGGCATACTCGCCGATCATCTCACTGTGTATGCCCAGGTGTCTCAGGTCGGACTTCTCCAGTGCTAAAACCACCGCCGTGGGGAGGGCGCCGATACCCACCTGGATACAATCGCCGTCACGCATAATGGACAGACAGTGATCCGCTATGGCCATCTGTGTTTCATTCGGCTTTATGTCCTTTTCCGGTATGTACATCCACTGGTATTTCTCATTATCACAATCGACTTCCACAAAGTAGTCAACCTGATCCATGGGAAGATTCATACTTCTCCCCCCTTCACACCAGGCGTAGTCCTCACGGATCTCGCAGACAAATTTCTTACAGGTCTTGGCGGCTATCATGAAATTGTTCACTCCGTAACTGGCATTAACGTAACCGCCCTCGGGCACTGCTATTGCCTGAACACTCCAGTCCATTGGACGCGAGGCTTTTTCCTTCCGATACCAACGGGCATAATCAGCATCCATTCCTAATGCCCATCCCCAGTGCTTCCAGTCGAAACCCTTGTATCCCTTTTTCAACTGAGCGCGAAGCGTCGGCAACAGGAATTCTTCATGGAGCACATGATATTTTCCCTCAAGATCGGCATCAACGAAGAAATTATTCCCGAGCATTATGGCCTGGTTCCAGATCTCGATGTTGTTCAGATCACCGGAGCCGCCACCGAACCGCGCAGCCATAGCCTCCATAGTCGGAAGCGAGTCCGCGCCGGGACCGCCACGATTGATCCAATCGCCCGGTTTTACCATGTCCGCCCACTGTTTCGCAGTGATTGTCTTATCCCTGAGTTTCTGCTGAGTAGGTGTTGTCATCGTGATTTTCAATTTTTCTTCTATTTTCTTTTGCGCCATTCTCTATTACCCTCCTTATCTAATAATCTAATACAGTTCTAAATCCAATAATTAGTTGTAACTCGAATGTTACTGTTCACAATTCAACCAGGCTCTTTCGAATTACGATTCACAAAAACTATATTATTTTCCCCCTCCTTTCTTATTTTTAAAATACCATCGTGATTCTAATGAAATCCGGAGACCTTTGCATAACGTCCCCTTTTGCCCAATTTCTGCGTCAGTCTCAAATTTTAATCCTCGAAATATCTAATATATTCCTGTGGTTAAAATTTTTGCCTTCCTTGAACTTGAACAAAATTGAACATTCTCCAAGGGTCTCATTCGGTATTGTAAGTATCGGTTGTAATTTTTATTCTTTCTGTCAACTAATGTCAAGGAAAAATTAGCTTTACCATGTAAGTCAGTTACAGTTACTTCCACTGCGGCAAAGCCGCAACCAAAGAGGTGTTGACCTCTTGCATGTAGGGCAAGGCTTTAGCCTTGCATTGGGCTTTACGCAGGGCTGAAGCCCTGCCCTACGTTTTCAGGCACAACATATTGTATCTTCAATTTCAAAAAACACATTTTGTTGTGTTTTCTCTTTACAAACACCTTTTCTTTTATTATAAACTAAAAATATTAAGAGAGAATAACATTGCAGGAGTTCTGTTTATTTCCTTTTGGTAATCTTGCTGGAGGATTTTCCTGGATGAAACTGAAGAGATTGGAAATACTCGGTTTTAAATCTTTTAAAGATAAGACTCTTTTTAATTTTTCCGACGGTATCAGTGCTATCGTCGGCCCCAATGGATGCGGAAAGAGCAATGTCGTTGACGCGATCCGATGGGTTATGGGTGAACAGAGGGTAAAGACTCTCCGCGGGAAGAAGATGGAAGATGTCATCTTCAACGGAAGTGATGATGCCGCCCCTGTCGGTCTGGCCGAGGTGTCTATAATCCTTGAAAAGGATGGTCGAACATTCCCCGGCCAATACGCCGACTGTTCCGAGGTCATGATCTCAAGAAAGATCTTCCGTGAAGGCGAGAGTGAATATCAGATAAACAAGGTGCCCTGCCGCCTGCTGGACGTACGGGAATTCTTTATGGATTCGGGTGTCGGCGCCAGGACATATTCAATAGTCGAGCAGGAAAGTATTTCAAAGCTGATCGAAGCCAAACCCGAAGATATAAGAGAATTCATTGAAGAGGCAGCGGGTATAAAAAAATACAAGAGCAGAAGAGAATCCGCGACGCGAAAGATGGAATCGACAAGGCAGAACATTGCCCGTCTGAAAGACATCACGAGTGAAGTAAAGACGCAGATGAATTCCATGTCACGGCAGGCAAAAAGGGCTGAAAGATACAAGGCACTGAGGAAAAACATAAAGGAAACCGAGCTTACTCTGTCTCTGCAGGCCTATCTTGATCTGACATCACGGATAGAAATACTTAAAAATTCACGTGAGTCATTGAATGAAAAATCCATACAGGTCAAGACAAATCTGCAGTCACTGGAGGCCTTGATAGAAGATGTAAGGTCGGAACTTTTAGAGAATGAGGGGACAATCGCGAACCTGCAGGAGAGATTTTACAATGTAAAGAACGAAATTAATATGAAAGAACAGAAAATAGAATTCTTTAAAGGAAAGATCGAGGACATAAAGGCGCGCAAGGAAAGGAATCTGTCAGAAATTGAAACGTCCCGCAAGCGGAAGGAGTCAATGGAAGAGGAGCTAAGTACTCTCAGGGTTCTGATAGCAGAAGCGGACAGGAAAACAGAAGATGTGAAAAATTCGATTTCCGTAAGTCAGGAAGGGGTAGATCACCTGAAGGATGCGGAAGCGAGACTGGCCGGCGAACTGGAGCAGGGAAAGGCCGAAAATTTCCATATCGTAACTGAACATGCCAGGCTCAGGAATATGCTGGCCACGCTCACCAGGGGAATAGAAGATCTGAAAAAGAAAACCGGGAGGGAAACGAAAGACCTGGATGAAAACTCCGAAAAACTCAAATCGGTAAAAAATACCCTTGCCGCTTTAAAATCCGGTTTAAAATCAGACGTGGAAAAGATTGAGGTACTCAGAGAAAAGGAAAACATTACGCAAGGGAAGATTGAAGAGTCCAGAAACAATCTGGAAGCTATCGATGAAAACATCGCGCAACTCAAGGAAGAAACCGGAATAAAGACATCACGGCTGGCCTCCTTGAAGGAGTTTCAAGAGGGGTATGAGTGGTGTAATGAAGGTACTAAATCCATATTGAAGGCAAAGAGCGACGGTGGCCTCCCCGTCGATGGAATTTATGGATTAGTGGCCGATCATATCGATGTTCCGAAAGAATATGAGGCTGCCGTAGAGGCGGTCCTCGGCGAAAAGCTCCAGTACGTTGTCGTAAAAAGTCAGGAAGACGGCATCGAGGCCATCGATTATCTGAAGAGGCATTCATCAGGGAGGGGGCATTTCGTCCCTTTGAGGGTAAGAAATCACTTCACAAATTCCAGTTCTTCAGATCATATCGAAGGAATTGTCAAACTGGATACCTTTGTTCGAGCGAAGGAAGATTTCAAGTGTATCGTAGATTTTCTCCTGGGGGATGTCTTATTAATCCCTGATCTCCATACGGGCGTGAATCTCTGGCGACAAAACGGTTTCATCGGAACATTTGTCACTCCTGAAGGAGATGTAATAAGCCCTCACGGAATTCTAACCGGCGGTAGCGGCATAAACGGCGGCAGCAGTCTGCTTCGCAATAAAAGAGAAATATCGGAACTGGAGCGTGAGATCGACCAACTCGCCACCCCCCTGGAAAATGAAATTGAGATGAAAAATGAAACAAGCACCCTCATTTCCCAACTGAGCAATGAACTCGATGAACTACGATCAGACATTCATGAAGCGGAACTGAATGCCAACAGCAGGAAAAAGGATGTCGAACGGTCAGAGGGGGAAATTAAATGGATCGAACAGAGGATCAACGTCCTTACATTCAATAAAGAAGGTCTGGAATCCGAAGAAAAGGAAGCAACGGAAAAAACAAATCATATCGAAAAAGAAATAGTACTCTATGAAAGCAAAGAAAGAGAAGCAAATGAATCGATTTCCGCACTGCAGGAAAAATGGAATAAGGTAAAAACCGACCTGGAGGAAAGAGAAAAGAACCTGACGGAAGAAAAGATTCTTCTGACCTCACTCGAAGAAAAAATAAATTCAAACGTTGGAGCACAGACAAGGCTTAATAACGCAATATCTGATATTACGGATGAAATCGAATCGAATATTCATGATGCAGAAAACTCTGATACAGAGGTTGCCCAGATCAGGGATAACATTAACGAGGAAGAGGAAAACCTTCAAACACTCTATAAAGACCATGAGACCATCGAATGTCAGCTTGCAAAGAAGAGAGAGCTGCACGGCGAAAAAGAAAAAGTGCTGAAGGGAAAAGAGGCTGAAATCAGGGAAACAAAGGGAAACCTTGAAAATCTGACAAAGGATCTGAACAAACTGGAAATGGAAATCCAGGAGTTGACCCTGCATATCGATACTTTAAAAAAGGGCGCTTATGAAAAATTTCATGCCGATCTGGACATGTTATTGCCGAATTTCAATAAACTCGATGAAATTGCCGCAGAAGAGTTAAGAACGAAACTTGAGCAGGACAGAAAAAGAATAGACGATTTTGGTGAAGTAAATCTCCTCGCCCTTTCTGAATACGAAGAGCTGAAAGAAAGATATGACTTTTTAACAACCCAGATCGAGGATTTAAATGCTTCGCTGGATACATTACAAAAGACCATTACCCGGATGAACAGGGTTTCAAAAAAGAGGTTTTCGGAAACATTTGTAGAGATAAACCGCTGTTTTGGGCAGGTTTTTCCAAGGCTGTTCCCCGGCGGCAAAGGAGAACTAAGGCTGACGGATGAATCGAATATGCTGGAAACCGGTGTCGATATTGATATCCAAATCCCGGGCAAGAAGCGCCAGAACATATCCCTCTTATCGGGCGGTGAAAAGGCCCTTTCTGCCGTAGCTCTGATCTTTTCTATCCTTATATATAAACCATCTCCATTTCTTATCCTTGATGAAGTGGATGCGGCACTTGACGATTCAAACGTAGAGCTGTTCAAGAAACTGCTAAGAGAAATTTCAGAAAATTCCCAGATCATCTTTGTAACCCACAATAAGAGGTCCATGGGGATTGCCGATAACCTCTACGGTATTACCATGGAAAAACACGGAATAACCTCCTCTATAGCTGTCAGTCTGAACTAATGCGGCAAAGCCGCAAAGGCTGAGCAATGAGCAATGAGGACTAAAGGCTAAAGGTTTTTCCTTGATCCTTGATCCTTGATCCTTGATCCTTTGTCCTTGCACCTTGTACCTTTTCACTGCTGACAGTATTAATCCCGCCTTTACATCTCCCGGCAAAAAATGTAATAAGATTCAAAAATAATCATGGAATGCTTAAAATGGAAAATAATAATAAAAATGGAGAAGGCTTCTTCAACAAACTGAAAGAAGGATTATCCAAGACAAGACAAGGGTTCGTCAAAAACGTCGATGAAATGATCTTCGGCGAGAAGATTGTCACGAGAGATCTCTTCGAAGATCTGGAAGAGATCCTTATCATGGCCGATCTGGGCCCGGCTTTCACCTATGATCTTATCGAGGAAATGAAAGACCGGGCAAAGAGAAAGGAACTCGAAAGCCCGGAGGCACTCAAGCAGATCTTGAAGGAAAACATGATCAACATCCTCAGGGAAAGTGAAATGCCTCTGCATATTCCCCATAATGGACTCTATACGATCCTGGTATTAGGGGTCAACGGAACGGGAAAAACAACGACTATAGGAAAAATGGCTCACCATTTGAAAAAGGCCGGAAATTCCATTATGCTTGTCGCGGCAGATACCTTCAGGGCGGCTGCCATAGAGCAGCTTGAGATATGGAGTCAGAGAGCAGATGTTCCCCTGATAAAACAGAAGATGGGTGCGGATCCTTCCGCAGTCGTTTACGATGCTATCCATGCAGCAAGGTCAAGAAAAACAGACGCAATTATTATCGATACTGCGGGGAGGCTCCACACAAAAGTTAATCTCATGGAAGAGCTGAAAAAGACGAAACGTATTATGGGCAGAGAACTGGAGGGCGCCCCTCACGAGACACTGCTTGTCCTCGATGCTACTACCGGCCAGAATGCCATCTCACAGGCAAAGCTGTTCCATGAGGAAATCGGCATTACGGGAATAGTTCTTACCAAGCTGGACGGAACGGCAAAAGGAGGAATCGTCATCAGAATTGCAAAAGAAATGAACATCCCAATCAGATACATAGGTATCGGCGAGGGTGTAGATGACCTGCGGGTATTCAAAAGTGAAGAATTCGTGAATGCCTTGTTTGAATGACTACCTGCAATAAAATACGAAACACGTAAATCGGAAAACGGAAAGCGGATAACGAATTTCGATTTACGATTTCCGATTTAACAAAATGGGAAAGATATTCGCCATAGGTGACATTCACGGCTGTCTCGATAAACTTGACATGATGATGAAACGCATCAAAGTTGATTGGGAAGACGATACATTAGTGTTTATCGGAGACTATATAGACAGAGGACCTGATCCCAAAGGGGTGGTCGATTATGTCCTCGATCTTAAAAAAAAATATATAAATGTTATCTGTCTCCTGGGAAATCACGAACAGATTTTTCTCAATTTTTATTTCTATCGTATGGATGGTGATCTTTTCTACTTTAATGGCGGTGAAACCACAGCCGCTTCCTACGGTCTTGTTGAAACGGAAGAAGGAAAAAAGATAAACGTTCCAGATGACCATTTAGAATTTTTCAAGTCTCTTTTACCGTATTACGAAACGGAAGATTATATTTTTGTTCACGCCGGCCTGAGGCCGGGCATTCTCCTGGAAAAACAAAACATTGATGACCTGACGTGGATCAGGTATGAATTTATGAGATCTTATCACGATTTTGGCAAAATTGTTGTCTTTGGACATACACCACTCCCTGAACCGCTAATTCAAACTAACAAAATAGGAATCGATACGGGAGCTGTTTATGGCGGCTATCTTACATGTGTTGTACTTCCGGAAACAAGGATAATTCAGGTGTGAAAAAATGAAAATTCTTGAATGCGTTCCCAACTTCAGCGAAGGGAAGGATAAAGACACGATTAACAATATTGTAGAAGCGTTGCGTCGAGTAAGTGGTGTTAAAATTCTGGACTTCAGCATGGACCAGGATCACAACAGGAGCGTGATAACGTTCATCGGTATGCCTGAAGATGTAGAAAGGGGAACCTCGGCCGCCTGTGACAAGGCTTTAGAACTTATCGATATGAGAAAACACACCGGCGTTCACCCTCGAAACGGGGCTGTGGATGTTGTACCATTTATACCCATAAAGGGTATGGATATGAATGAGGCTGTAGAAGTCGCGCACCGATTCGGCCGGGCTTTTGCGGAAAAAAATAACGTACCTGTATATTTTTACGGCGAGGCCGCTCTGAATCCATCCAGAAAAAAATTACCTTTTATCAGAAAAGGCGGATATGAGGCATTGAAAGACAGGATAAGCGATCCGTTGTGGCTCCCCGATGCAGGACCGGCCGTCTTTGATCCTCGAAGCGGGGCAACGGCTGTCGGGGCGAGAAATCCTCTCATAGCCTTTAATATCAACCTTGATACAGACAACATAGATGTAGCCGGAAAAATCGCCAAATCGATACGACAATCGAGCGGCGGCCTCAAACATGTACAGGCCATGGGTGTTCTGTTGAAAAGCAGAAATATTGCCCAGGTTTCTATGAACCTTACCAATCATAAAGAAACTTCCATCCGAAAAGTCTTCGACACGGTAAAAGAAAAGGCCGAAGAATATGGAGTTAATATTCTTGAGTCTGAATTGATCGGCCTTCTTCCCCGGGATGCCCTTAACGGTGTAACCGCCGATTACCTTCGGTTATGCGATTTTTCTGAAGAAAGAATCATAGAAACACACTGTTTATAATAACAACTAAACGGTGAGAGCAATTGATATTGACACTCATTTTAAATAATGTTAGGAATTCTCCCTTTAAACAAATATGTGCCCCCGTAGCTCAGTAGGATAGAGCACCGGATTCCTAATCCGGGCGTCGCGTGTTCGAATCACGCCGGGGGTACCATAAATATCAACTACTTAGCTGTTTTTATTTGAGTTGCCTTTTTCGTTGGTGCCTATATAGGTGCCTATCGGCGGATTTACAAGGCCCCTTAATTCTTCTTCCGAAACCGTATTATACCGCTTAAAAACAGACATGGTTTTGTGTCCGGAGGCCGCCATGATCTTAAAGTAATCGTGTCCCTGCAGACGCCAATTATTGATTGCTGTATGTCGGAGGTCATGAAAGGTAAAATCCTCTATCCCTGCCCTTTTGCAGGCGGCAATAAATGATTTTCTTATATTACTTATTGGTTTTCCTGATAACGTGAAGACCCATCCGGAGATATCTCTTGGCATAGGCTTTAGCATGTCGATAATTTTCGGATGGAGCGGTATAGTTCGGCCTTCGTCTGTCTTGGTATCTTCCGGCAGTAGTCGGATAAAACCGCTTTTCATGTCTATTCTGTCCCACCGGAGGCGAAGTATCTCACCCCTTCGCATGGCCGTATAATACGCCATTGCAACAATCCGTGCAGTATGCGGTAGGCAATTAGTGATTAAACGTCCGAATTCTTCATGACTCAACACCCTTTCCCTGGCATTATGCTCGGCTAAGGATTTCAATCCCTTAAACGGCACAGTTTCAATTTTGCCGTCCTGTTCCGCTAAATTCAGCATGTGACGGAGACAGGCGATCTCGCGGTTTACTGTGGCAGGGCGGGTTAATTGCCGGTTTTGGGAACGTTCATTTAGGCGTTTCAACCTGTATGCTTCTACTTGGTTGATTGTGATTCCTGAAATGTGTTTTCCGGAGAAAAAAGAGGACAGGGTTTTCATTGACAGGATATCCCTGTCATATGATTTCTTGTTTTTTATTTGCGGTAAATCAAGATACCATTTTTTTAGTTCGTCAAAGAGCGGGTCCTTAATTTTCTTTACAACCCTCCCCTCCGCCCTCCGTGACAACACCTCACGAAGTCTATATTCAGCAGCGGCCTTGTTGGTACCTATCCTTTCTCTTCTTTTTCTTCCATCCAAGTAATACTCAATCCAATATACCTTGCCACTTGCTTTTTCGAACCTAAAGCCGCAGGTGCAGACCTTCCGGTGGATACTGTATCTTTTTTTACATCGAGGACATTCTTGGAGTAAGGCCACCTGGCTAATTCCTTCCCATAATCCACTTCAACACTTCATCAGTGCTAATTTTTTTCTCACGTAACTCTTTTACGAGTCTCAATTCCAACACATTCAATATGTCCATTCCTTGATTTCTTTGTTCTTTTAATTGCTCCAATTCTCTTTGTGTTGGATCGATGTAAAAAGCAAATTTACATTGCGAGAAAAGCGGTTCAATATCTACTCTTTCAACCGTCCATGACCTTATTTTCTCATATAAATCATTATTGATCTTTTGCACTCCGAAAGACAGCAATTTTTTTTCACTTTTAAATTTGAAATATTGGAGAATAGATGACAAATGATTGTATAATTTGCCGTCGGCAATGACAATATTTAACCTCGATTTCCGCCTTAATAAAAAAATATTATTATCCTGATCCCTGATCGCAACGGCATATACTGGGTTTTTGAATGGTATCCTTTGTTTAATTTTTGTGATCAAATCAACATCACATACCAAAGATATGATTTCCAGCTTTTTGTTTACCTGGAAAAGTAGATAAGTTGGCATAAATAGCTTGTCCAAAAAATTTTCAGAAAAATATAATTTAATTAGGTTATTAGATTTATAAGGGTTTTTTGCCGAATCCTTGATATATTCACGGTTAATCTTTAATTCTTCCGCAATGTGAGATAGGGTTTTAACGGATAAGCTTGCCAGTCCGGCTTCGTAACGTTGCAGGGATTGTTGTCGAATCCCTGCTATTTCAGCGATATCCTTTTGTTTTTTTCCCTGTGCTTCTCGGGTAATCTTGATAATTTCGTTTAATTTCATAGAATTAAAACTATCATGTTAAAAAGGTATAATCAACATATATTTTTTTGTTGCATGTATGTATTTTTCCTGTTATACATACATTCATAGTGGATTACATAATAATATACATACAGGAGGCATAAAGATGGAACAGATAGACATGATGACGATACCAGAGAGCGCAGAGACACTGAGGGTGTCGGAGGTAACAATACGGAAGTGGGTACGCGAACGGCGACTACCTCACCTGAAATTGGGTTCGAGAGTATTCGTGAAGCAGGAGGATATTGTTGATTTTATTAAGAAGAATTATCATCCGGCCAGGAAAGAGAGGGGGAACAATGTATGATGTATACAGAAGAAAGCACCCCGGCAGACTTTGGCAAGCACGACCAGGGCGCAAAAGACGGACAGGAAAAACCTGCCATGTCGAATG
>CAZGAK010000019.1:0-36254 GCA_964523565.1 uncultured Syntrophaceae bacterium
AAAATTTTCGCCTTCCTTGAACTTGAACAAAATTGAACATTCTGCAAAGGTCTCGGATGATGAATTTTTGTCAGAGTAGATCTATAAGCCGAGTTTTGTTTCCCTTCACGGTCTCCCTGAAAAGGGACGATGATCATTAATCTGGGGCAACAGTTGCCTGTTACCTCAAGCGACACTACCCGAGAACTTCGAGCGGGCTACTCTTAATGTTCTCCTATTTGGTCTTGCTCCGGATGGGGTTTACCAAGCTTTCCCGGTCACCCGGGAAACTGGTGAGCTCTTACCTCACCTTTTCACCCTTACCCCGCGAAACGGCACATAAGCCAGCCTCTCAGGGCGGTATGTTTTCTGTGGCACTTTCCTTAGGGTCACCCCCAGTCGCCGTTAGCGACCATCCTGCCCTATGGAGCTCGGACTTTCCTCCAATCCGGGAAGCCGGACCAGCGATCATCCAATCTACTCTGACAATTAATGCAAAAGGTCAAGGGCTAAGGGCAAAAGCACTCAACGCTCAATCCCTGATTAGAGTCTTTATTCTCAACAACTGCGTTTTTTGCGCAGATGCTAGCGGAAAATAAATCCGAAATCAGAAGTACGTTCGAATTTCGGATTTGCGGCTTTGCCGCCTTAGGGGGATTACAGGATTAGAGGATTATCCCCTTAATCCTTAATCCTTTAGCCTTAATCCTTTAGCCTTTAGCCTTTAGCCTTTAGCCTTTAGCCTTTAGCCTTTAGCCTTTAGCCTCTAATTCACCATTGTCTTTATTATCCCAGCAGATGATCCTGTTACAATGCGGGCAGAACATCAGAACTTCAGATCTTTGCAACTCAATATACATTTGTGGAGGAATATTCATATGACACCCTTCACAAATTTCTTTCCATACCGGCACAACAGCTCTGCCGTTCCTTATTTGTCTGATAATATCATATTTCTTGAGGAGGTCAGTATTAATTTTTTCTTTTATTTCAACATTTTTCTTTTTGACATCAAGCAGCGCAAAATCGATGGAATCTATTTCTGCTTCAATTTTCTTTATCTTTTTTCCTTGATTTATACGAAAAGCATTAACCCCTTTCTCCCTTTCCTCTAATCCTTCACTGGCTTTGTCAATCATTTCCAGAACATTGATGATCTCGTTTTCTTTCTCATCATTTTTTTCATTAACAACATCTATTTCCTTAAGCAGTGCCTGATATTCGCGATTCGTTTTTACCTCAAAAAGGCGACTTTTTATTTTTTTCAGATCCTCATTCCCTTTTTTGAGACCATTTTCTCCATCTCTGTGCCTTTTATATAAATCATCTATTTTTTTACTTTCTTCTTCCATCCTCTCTTCAAAAAGATGCAAATCTTCCTTTAGTTTATCCAGCTCCCGTGGCAATTCCTTCTTTCTTGTCTCTATCCGCTTGATTTCAGAGTCAACCTGTTGGAGTTCAACCAGAAGTAATATCTGTTGTTTCAAAACGTTCCCCTTTCATCTAATGATTATGCAAAAAAAAATGCACCAAAATCTGGTGCATTTTCTAAGGATTCTTTTCATGTCCTGAACATGTATTTCTTATATGCGTTTTTCTGTACCACATACAGTTCAAACTAATCACTTCTCAACTTCAGCCTTATGGTGATGGTGGGCCCACCTGGGTTCGAACCAGGGACCTACCGGTTATGAGCCGGTGGCTCTTCCAGCTGAGCTATGGGCCCCAAAAAAACATATTACTTAGTAACCAAGCTTAATTATATGCCTTTCATGTTTTTGTCAAGATCTTTTATTTCACACCGTCTTAATTTCTCTCCTCCTTGATGGCCCCCTCAATTTCTTTAAGACGGCATTTTCGATTTCTTTGGCCCGATTTATCGTATCCACATCGAACCCTTCTCCTTCCTCGTCAATATTAAAAACAGCTCTTTCACCGATACCAAAACGCATTCTCAACACCTTTTCCTCTCTCGGTGTCAAAGTAGACAGTATCTTCCTCGTCTGCTTTGCAAGATCCATATTTACAGCAGCTTCAGATGGAGACATAATCTTTTTATCTTCTATAAAATCACCGAGGGAACTGTCTTCTTCCTCCCCTATAGGAGTCTCCAGAGATATAGGCTCCTTGGCAATCTTTAACACCTTCCTTACCTTATCCAGGGGAAATTCCATCTTCCCGGCAATCTCCTCCGGGTTGGGTTCTCTACCCAGTTCTTGCACCAAATATCTGGAGGTCCTGATGAGCTTATTGATTGTCTCAATCATATGCACCGGAATTCTTATCGTCCGGGCCTGATCTGCTATTGCTCTGGTTATGGCCTGTCGTATCCACCACGTAGCATAAGTAGAAAATTTATAACCTCTCTGGTATTCAAATTTGTCAACGGCTTTCATCAATCCGATGTTTCCCTCTTGAACAAGATCAAGGAATTGTAATCCTCTGTTCGTATATTTTTTGGCGATACTCACAACCAACCGCAGGTTTGCCTCCATAAGTTTTTTCTTCGCCAGGTTCGCTTTCTTCTCGCCATTTTGCATTGAGGCAACAACCTTTTTTAATGTATCTGCCGGCATATCAATTTCAGAGGTTGTCTTTTTCCTTTCTTTTCGGGCCTTTTTTATAATCTTTTCATATTCCCTTAATTTTTCGGCAGAAATACCACATTCTTGTTCAACCCGCGTTAACTCTTTAGTGGCGCATTTTTTCATCAGGGCAATGTTTTTCTCCAATACTTTTAGAGACATCCCTGTTTCTTCTTTACAGGTTCTAAGATTATTTTCAGCTTTTTTTACCTCAATAAAGGCTACTTTGAGCTTTAAGGTCATAATATTTATGTATTTTTTACTGAACCTTGCTTCTTTGCACAGCCTTACAATATTTTTTAAATTTTTTTCTGTTTTTGACTTTATCTTTTTCTCCTCGAGCTCATCGAGATCTTCTTCTTTTAATTTATTCCTTAAACTGTTATTTTTATTATCCAGCTTCTCTACATTATCGATAATACTCAGGATTCTTTCCCTGTGCATATCTTCTTCTACAAAACCCTCTTCATCTTCAAGGTTATCAACAACATTCTTTATCTTGAGTTCCCCAGCCTTTAACCTTTCGCCAACATTAACCACATCCTTGATGAAAACCGATTGTCTGAAGAGAGTACCCATAACTTCTTTTTCACCATCTTCAATTTTCTTGGCTATTTCGACCTCTCCTTCACGACTCAGTAATGACACAAGCCCCATCTCACGGAGATACATCTTTACGGGATCACCTGTCTTACCCAGAACAGGAGGGAGTAATGGCAAGCCACCTTTAGTCTCTTTTGCTTCTTCGGATTCATCAGCAACCTTTTTAAGAACCATCTTATCTCCCTTATCCGTATCTATAATGTCTATATTATTCTCTCCAAAGAGTATAATGATATTATCTAACTCATCAGAAGATATTATATCGTAAGGCAACATGTCATTGACGTCATCATAGGTAAGGAAACCCTTTTCTTCACCGAGTGTAATAAGTTTTTTTACTTCATCCGAATGTAATATTTTTTTCATACCGTTTCTCCCTGGAGCGTTACATGTTATGAGACCTTTGCAAAAGGTCTCACTTTGAGGGGATACCCCTCAAACTCCCCTTGAATTTTATTTTAAAATTAACATGTTATGAAATCCATCTGCGATGGATTTTGAGACGTTTGTAAATTTTGCAAACGTCTCGTTATTTAAAATAATTGTCTGACATCTTCAGAAGGCTCTTTCATGCAAACATTCTAAGCCTGCAACATCTTTTCTTCCTTCAATAATCTTCCTTTTTCCATTACAAGTCTTTCGCATAATCCTGTATCACCCATTCTCTGGGCCCTAATCAATTCTCCTTGTATAGATTTACGCCTCTTTTTGTACCATTTCAGCCTTATCTTTTTTATAGTATCATCGAGAACCCTGTCAATAACCTCTCGATTAAAGGGCCTTTCCACCATGGCCAGTTTTAAGAGTTCTTCTTTAATGCTACTATCGGGTAAATCGTTCATGACATCAGAGATGTTCTTTATCTCTCCTCTGTTAAGCGATTCTATAAGTGCCTCTCCTACCTCCCTCAACCCATTACTCAAAAAATAACCAAATATTTTTTCATTCACTACAACAGGTATTCTGTCAGGATATTCTATAACCATATGGATAAGGCTTAACTCAACTATATCTACCTTTTCTGTTTCCTTTTTTGGAGATTCCCCCTGCCTGGCAAATTTTTGAGAACCAACACGTGCCTTATTAACCTCATCTTTCATGAGCCCCTGATCTATACCTAATTTTTCCGATACCCTTTTTATAAAGAGGTTCCTCTGAACCAGATTGCTTATATTTCTTATAAAGGAAATTGAATCTTTAACGGAATCCACATTTTCTTCAAGTGTATTGTCGCCACCTATTATTTTTTCTATATAATAATCCACCATGGGAGGAGACTGAACGATAACATTCTCCAGCGCTTCTCTTCCAAATTTTCTCACATAGTCATCCGGATCATAACCTTCAGGAAGAATGACCACCCTTGCATGCATTTCTTCTTCAAGGAACAATTTCAGACTCCGCTCGACGGCACTTCTTCCGGCCTCATCCGGATCAAAGATAATTGAGACGTTTCTTGTAAACCTTCTGATCAATTCAACCTGGTTTCTCGTAAGAGCCGTCCCAAGAGTGGCAACAACATTGCGTGTTCCCACACTCCAGAGCGAAAGAAGATCAAGATATCCTTCTACAATGATGGCATTATTCTTTTTGCTGATCTCACCTTTTGTCTGATATAATCCATACAGCGTGTTCCCCTTTATATAAACAGGAGATTCAGGAGAATTCAAGTATTTGGGTTCCTCCTTACCGATTCCCCTGCCACCAAAAGCAACTATGTTGCCGTTCAGATCCACGATTGGGAAAATCAATCTCCCCCTGAATCTGTCGTAACTTTGACCATTGTCATTTGTTATGACAAGACCTGCCTTCCGGACAAGTTCGAGAGGAATTCCCATACTACTAAAATAATCCTTAAGACGTCTCCATCCTTCCGGGGAATACCCCAGGCCAAAGCTTCTGACAACAGAATCGTCTATCCCCCTTTTTTTCAAATAATCCCGGGCCACTTCTCCCATATCTGAAGAGAGGTTTTTACGAAAGCGCTCTGCTGCCATCTGGTTGATCCTGCTGAATTTTTCCTTTTCACTGAGAAACCTTTTCTCTCCCTCGCTCATCTGCCTCACGGGAATTGTAATCCCCAGCTTGGCAGCCAGGTGCCTGACCGATTCAGGAAAGGACACATTATTCAACTTCATTAAAAAGGAAATGGCATTCCCACCTTCACCGCATCCGAAACAATAAAATATTTGTTTCTCAGGATTCACGGTAAAAGAAGGAGTTTTTTCTCTATGGAAGGGGCAGAGACCGACAAAATTTCTGCCAGTTTTTTTCAACGTGATATATTCTGAAACAATATCGACGATATTCGCCTTTGTCTTGACCTCTTCTATCTTTTCTGCAGGAATATACCCTTTCAATATGATTCCCCCTTTTTCGGGCAAGCTTGAAAGAATAAGCACTTTGAATGTAAAGAAGTAAAAAGATATTTCAACGTAGAAATGTGAAAATATAAAGATTTATTTTATGTAACCGGGAAACTATAACTGAGACCTTTGCATAACGTCCCCTTTTGCCCAATTTCTGCGTCAGGCTCAAATTTTAATCCTCGAAATATCCAATATATTCCTGTGGTTAAAATTTTCGCCTTCCTTGAGCTTGAACAAAATTGAACATTCTGCAAAGATCTCAACTAAATATACCTTCCTGTCGACCTCTCAATTATGAAGATAATTTTACTTTAACCTTTTCACCTACAAGTTTGCCGTCTGCTTTACCTGTAAATTTCGGCATAAGTACCTTCATCACCTTACCCATATCACGAACACTCGTGGCACCAACTTCATCTATGGCTTTTGAGATTTCCGCCTCTATTTCCTCTTCAGACAGTTGTTCAGGCATAAATTCCTGAACAATCTTTAACTCTTTCTCTTCCTTTTCAACAAGATCCAACCTTCCTCCGTTTTTGAACTGCTCGATCGAATCCTTTCTCTGTTTCACCATCGATGATAATACCTGAAGGCTCTCTTCTTCATTGAGATCTCTTCTCAAATCGATTTTTTTATTGTATAATACTGATTTAATTAAACGAAGAGCAGACAGCCTTAACTTATCTTTATCCTTGGCCGCTGCGATCATCCCACTTTCGACCTTTTTGATAACTTCCATGGGTTCGCTTACCTCTATCTCTCTTGCTTTAGAAAATATGAGACCTTTGCAAAACGCCCCCTTTCGCCCAATTTCGGCGTCATGCTCAAATTTTAATCCTCAAAATACTCAATGTATTCCTGCGGTTAAAATTTTCGCATTCCTTGAACTTGAACGAAATTAAACATTTTTCAAAGGTCTCAACATATAAGGCACAAAAACAGAATTGGATTTTATGCCACTGCAGGTTTCAGATGTTAAGACATATGTTTAAATTTAATAACTTTTTTTGAATTGTCAATACTTTTGTAATGAATTCTTTAACCATCATGCCAGATCATCTTTCAACCTTTCACCACCCAAAACGTGCATATGAAGATGGAAAATAAGCTGTCCCCCCTCTTCGTTACAGTTTATGACGGTTCTAAAACCCTTTTCTTCAATTTTCTTGATCTTTGCCACCTCTTTGACTGCGGTAAATATATCGCTCATTATATTCATATTCTCTCGCGCCACATCCATAAGCGTAGGTATATGCTGTTTAGGTATAACAATCACGTGGACGGGAGCCATTGGATTAATGTCATCAAATGCCAGAACCTTATCATCTTCATAGACCTTATTGCAGGGTATTTCTCCCCTGGCAATTTTGCAAAATATACAGTCTTCCACTTCACATACCTCCTCATTTACAAGATCTCAGCATTCAGCCGAAATCTGCCGCGCCGGATTGCTTTTCTTTTCACAAAAACCTTAAACTTGAAACTTGGAACTTGAAACCATTTCTATCGCATCTTCCAGTTGTAAGGCCCCGCTATAAAGAGCCTTTCCTGCTATGACCCCGATGACTCCGGAACTCTCAATTTTGAGGAGTTCTTCAATGTCCTTCAGGCCAGATACTCCACCTGAGGCAATAACGGGAATATCCACGGACTCGGCAATATTCTTCGTTGCCTTAATATTTACGCCTACCTCCATACCATCCCGCTTTATGTCGGTATACACGATTGCATCCACTCCAAGACCCTCATAACTCTTTGCTATCTCCACGGCAGATTGACCCGTCTCCTCCGTCCACCCTTCGACCAATATCTTACCATCTCTTGCGTCGATACCGAGGATAATTTGCCCTTTAAAAGTAGTACAGGCATCGATGGCAAATTTTCTGTTTTTGAGAGCGGCTGTTCCTAATATAACCCGGCTAACTCCCATCTCCAGATAGTGCTCAATGGTTTTCATATCCCTGATTCCGCCACCAACCTGAACAGGAATATTTATCTCCTGGATGAGAGTTCTTATAACTTCTCCATTTTGAGGGAGGCCGGCCCTGGAACCATCCAGATCAACAACATGGACCCTTTCGGCTCCTCTTTTCTGCCAGTTTTTTGCCATTTCAACAGGCTGATCTGAATATATGGTAACATGCGAGAAGTCGCCCTGAAGAAGACGCACACACTTACCATCCTTCAGATCTATTGCAGGTATAACTATCACTTATTATCTCCTCTTTTTTAAGACCTTTACATAAACCGAAATCAAATTCGGAAATCGGATAACGAATTTCGCATTAATATTTATTTGTTTTCCAACCCTGGAAATGTCTCGAGGATTTTATCGACACCTTCTTCCGACAATTGATCAGCACTAACCCACTTCCCCCGTCCTCTTATAAATGTTGACACGTCAAAGACATTCTCCATAAGAGTCCTCTGGGTTTTATCAAATATGCCTTTCCATACAAAGACACCATCGCTCACTCTCAACAGATGAACACCGAAGGCAACCGAAGCAGGCTGCTTGACAGCATACTCATAACCTTCTCTCTCCCTGTATCGATATACATACCCTGCCAGAACCCCATCCGCTCCCAGTTCCTTACCAACTTTTTCAAATATCTCTCGCGGTGTTGCCTTGAAAGAACCAGCACTAACTCTCATATAGGCACCATGTGACTTGTTAATCGACATGATAACTATCTGTTTTTGCGCCATAAGCTTTTTTATAAAAATTCCCTCGACTATTTTCTCAGGCTCACCTGAGCATGGTGAGGTTGAAAAGAAAATCCCGCAAACGGGACACTTAACAAACGCAACAGAGGAATCTTCAGGAATAACGCTTTGAAAAGGAATGACGGCAATCTTGTGGAAGGAAATTGTCTCCTCACCCCGGGATACTGCCCCCATGTCCTTTTTGGAAGAACAACCGGAAAGAAGAAGGATCACAACAGCAACGTACACCGCCATGCTGAAACGTTTCGAAAAAATGAAAGGATTGTTATGAGCCATCTGTTTGAATACCTCAAAGACTACCTTTTGTAGACATGACACCGGAGATCCGCGCATCTATGGAAACAGCCCGGTTTAATGAACGGGCAAAACTCTTAAAGATTGACTCTATTATGTGGTGCGGATTTTTACCATACATGACATTGATATGCAATGTTATTTCACCATGATCGCTAACGGCCTTGAAAAATTCCTTAAACAATAAGGGGTCAAAATCTCTTACCTTCTTATTGTCAAAATCCACATTAAAAATTAAATATGGCCTTCCTGAAATATCCATGTTGACGTGGCTCAAACTTTCATCCATAGGGACAACAGCCGAACCGTATCGTACTATTCCTTTCCGGTCTCCCAGCGCTTTTTTTATCAACTCTCCAAAACAGATCCCCACATCTTCTACAAGATGGTGATAATCCACATCGGTATCCCCGTACCCCTTTACGATCAGATCGAAAAACCCATGCTTTGCCAAAAGAGTAAGCATGTGATCAAAAAAAGGTATGGTCGTCGATATTTCTCCTTTTCCTGAACCATCCAGGTTTATCTCCATAGATATTTCCGTTTCTGTGGTTTTTCTCTCTACTTTAGCTGTCCTTTCCACGGTTTTCCTCCCCTCAGATAACTTTGTTAAGAGAATACTCTATAATTCCTTCAGCCCCGGCCTCCTGAAGAAGGGGAATCAAATCCCTCACAATACTTTTATCAACCATGGTTTCTATGGCAAACCATTCTTCATTATGCAATCCTGATATGGTAGGCGCCTTGAGCGATGGTAGCAATAAGATAACTCCCCCAAGATTCTCTTTTGATACGTTCAACTTTAAACCAACTTTCCCTATGGCCATAAGGGAACCGTTGAGCATTGTTTTTATCTGCAGTATCTTCCTTTTCTTCCATGGATCTGCCCAGGCTTTTTTGTTGGCAATTAACTGTGTGTTTGTCTTCATCAATTCATGAATAATTTTTAACTTATTCGCCCGAAGTGTGGATCCTGTCTCGGTTACCTCAACTATAGCATCTACGAGGCCTTCAACGACTTTTGCTTCAGTAGCTCCCCATGAAAATTCAACCAGAACATTGATATTTTTTTCCTTAAAATACCTTTTTGTAAAGTTAACCAGCTCCGTAGATATCTTTTTCCCTTCCATGTCCTCAATAGTTTGAATGGTAGAATCCTCCCGCACCACCAGAACCCACCGTGCCTGCCTTGCTGTTGACTTTGAATAAACAAGATCTCCAATTACGGCAACATCAGATTCGTTTTCGACGATCCAATCCCTTCCCGTAAGACCAAGATCAAGGGTCCCATCTTCGATATATCGGGACATTTCCTGTGCCCTTACAAGGGCACAGGAAATGTCTTCATCATCGATATCGGGAAAATAGCTCCGGCTATCATAAGAAATTTCCCATCCTGCTCTTTTGAATAGTTCAATAGTACTTGATTCAAGACTCCCCTTGGGTATTCCCAATCTCAACTTTTTCATTGATTATAAACTTCCTCCGGATTAAATACTTTCTCCCCGATTATTTCCAGGTTCCCATCAGATAATCTCTTATGGAAACATGATTTATAGCCTGTATGACACGCTGCTCCTCCCACCTGTTCTACCATTAACAAAATGGTATCAGAATCGCAATCTATTAGTATTTCCTTGACCAGCTGGACATGACCTGATGATTCTCCTTTTACCCAGAGTGTGCTCCTTGATCTGCTCCAGTATGTTGCTTTCCCTGTTTCCAGGGTTTTTAACCACGACTGTCGGTTCATATAGGCAAGCATGAGAACCTCTTTTGTTTCATAATCCTGGACAATCGTTGGCAAAAGTCCTTTGCCTTTCTCAAAATCGAGCTCTATCATTTATTATTTTCCTCCTAAGGCGGCAAAGCCGCAAATCCGAAATTCGAATATCGAAATACGAAACAAATCTGAATATCGTTCGACTGAGTGCTCACGTCGAAGTCAAATAACAAATTTTCGAAACAGTTTTGGACATTCGAGTTTAGGGTTTTGATATTGTTTCGAATTTCGTACTTCGGATTTCGAATTTATTTTCTGCCAACATCTGCGCAAAAAACGCAGTTGTTGAGTATAAAGAATTTAATATGCTTATATTGAGGCCATTTAACCTAATTTAAGATTTGTATTTTCGCAAGTATTATTTTCTCAATTTTGAACTTGCCTCGACACATTTTTTATGTTAGCAAGAATACTTGTGGAAAACTAGAATTTTTTGCTATGTGTCAATCTTAGCATTCTTTCCGATTACTGAAATCTAAATTTTTAAAAGGAGGTTTTTAAATTATGCAGGTGTTGATTGGCGGTATTGTGGCGGCAGTCCTGGGGTTAGTCGGCCTTATGGCTTGGTGGAGCGAGTTTCTTGTAATACTGATGGGTGGAATTCCCGTTGCTTTGCTTCTCGGAGGTGCCCTTGCCATCTATGTCGGTTATGACGAAATAAAAGATCAGATGCGCGAGAAAAAAGAAAAAGCAAAAGAATCCAAAGAAAAAACAGATGAATTGAGTAAAGCAAAAGAAGAGCTGGAAAAAGCAAAAGCCGAAGCAGAAAAATACAAGGTGGAGGCAGAGCAGGCAAAAGAGAAGGCAAAAGAAAAACCAAAGAAAAAAGAAGAAAAATAGTCTATCCTGGATATTCACAAAAAATAGGGGTGTCATTGCCCCTATTTTTTTGACCTATAAACCTGAAGAGACATTTGCATAACGTCCCCTTTTGCCCAATTTCTGCGTCAGGCTCAAATTTTAATCCTCGAAATATCCAATATATTCCTGTGGTTAAAATTTTAGCCTTCCTTGAACTTGAACAAAATTGACCATTATGCAAAGGTCTCTTGGAATAATGCTTGACAGTATTGGAATAATTACATAGAGAATGTACAATTTTGTTTATTATGACCGTATGTAGAGCTGAAACGTGATGCAAAAAAAAGAAGATTTAAGCCAATTTATCAATCTTACCTATTACATCTACATGTATTAATGCCTGCTGCCCATCTTACAAGATGGTCAAGCAGGCTTCCCAAAACCCATCTGTTATTAACTTCTTAAATTTGTTACATAATATTAGGGCTGATTTTTTATGATCTTCCTTCTATTTTTAAAATGGCGGCAGGTCTTTAGAGAAAAAATATCACTATTGGAGGAAAAAATGAAAAAGATATTTCTGGTTACATTAATCGCGGTATTTGCAACTACATCTCTTATGTTGGCTGGCATTGCCAATGTACAGGCAAAAACAACTAACCTTACCTACAGCATCTTCTTTCCCCCTGCTCATGGCCAATGCAAGGCAGGTATATCGTGGGCAAAGGAGATAGAAAAACGTACCCATGGAAAGGTAAAAATTACCGTCTTTCCTGCAGGAACACTAACAAAAGCAAACCAGTGCTATGACGGCGTAGTCAAAGGAATATCGGATATTGGAATGTCATGCTTCGCTTACACAAGAGGACGTTTCCCAATCATGGAAGCCGTTGATCTCCCCCACGGCTATCCCAACGGCCAGGTAGCAACCCATGTAGCTACTGAATTTTACAATAGAATGAAACCAGAAGAACTTGATGATGTAAAGGTTCTTTATATACACGCTCACGGACCTGGCCTGCTTCATACTAAAAAGCCTGTCAGAAACCTTGAAGATCTAAAGGGAATGAAGATAAGATCCACCGGACTGAGCGCCAAGGTCACAAAGGCGCTGGGTGGGGTTCCTGTCGCAATGCCCCAGGGCACAACGTATGAAGCTCTCCAAAAAGGTGTGGTTGAAGGCACCTTTACTCCAATAGAAACACTTAAGGGATGGAAGCAGGGAGAAGTTGTCAAATACACTACTGAATGTTCTGGTGTTGGTTACACCACTGCCATGTTTGTGGTTATGAACCTCAAAAAATGGAACGCCCTTCCAAAAGAGATTCAAGGGATATTTGAAGAAACAAGCCGAGAATGGGTTGATGTTCATGGAGAAATCTGGGATAAGGGTGATGATGAAGGGCGTAATTTTGCACTGAGCCTGGGCAACGAGATTATTCAGCTTTCTGATAAAGAGAACGAAAGATGGGCAAATGCCGTCAAACCGGTTATTGATAATTATATAAAAGCAATTGAAGAGAAAAATCTTCCCGGAGACAAGGCTGTTTCAGAAGTGAGAATACTTATCAAAAAATACAGCGAATTATATGGAAAGTAGAACATGATTTTCATTTTCCCCCTTTTCAGGCTCACCCCTGGGAAGGGGGTTACTTATCTAAACATTTACCACGTTAAACCCGGAGTTTAACAATGTTTCGCCTTGATAGATTTATCAATCTTCTAAGCTACAGATTCAACTGGATAGCAGCGGGAGCTATTGTGGCCATGATGCTCCTCACATCGACCGATGTGATTCTTCGCCTTTTCCGCCATCCCATCCCCGGCACATACGAAATAGTCGGATTGCTTGGAGCTGTTGTTATCGCCTTTTCGCTGGCGTATACTTCGATAGAAAAGGGGCATATCGCTGTCGAATTTCTTGTTCAAAAATTCCCCAGAAATGTGCAGCTCTTCATAACAGCCATTAATGACCTCTTAAGCACTTTTCTTTTCGGACTGATCGCCTGGCAAAGCATCTTATATGCCTCAGATCTAAAGCAAAGCGGAGAGGTGTCGCTGACTTTACAGGCGCCTATCTATCCTTTTATTTATGGGATAGCCGCTGGCTGTGGGCTTCTTTGCTTTGTATTAATCCTGGAATTTCTTAAATCATTGAAGAGGATCGGCGAAAAGTGAGCCCAACTGTTGTAGGCCTTATTGGCATTGCTGCCCTTTTTCTTTTTATCTTTTCCAGAATGCCCGTCGGCTTTGTCATGGCAATTATCGGTTTTCTGGGCTTCGGTTACCTTGTTTCTTTTGATGCATCAATGAATCTCATTGCCAAAGATGTCTTCTCTGTTTTTGGCTCCTACAACCTGACTGTTATACCCTTGTTTGTCTTAATGGGACAGATAGCCTATCATTCCGGGATAAGTTCCAGGCTCTTTGATGCCGCCTACAAATTTATTGGTCATTTGCCAGGCGGGCTGGCCATTGCAACGATAGGTGCATGCGCCGGTTTCGCTGCTATATGCGGATCTACCAATGCCACAGCGGCTACCATGGCGGCTGCAACGTTACCGGAAATGAAGAGATACAATTATAAGCCGGAACTGGCCACAGGTGTCGTTGCCGCGGGCGGAAGCCTCGGCATACTTATTCCGCCAAGTGTCATTTTTATCGTCTACGGGATCATGACCGAACAATCCATCGGGAAGCTGTTTATGGCGGGGCTGTTACCAGGTCTTCTCCTGACCGTATTGTTCATCCTGACTATTGTTATCTGGACAAGTATCAACCCGGAGCTGGGCCCCAGAGGCCCCAGGACCACACTTAAGGAGAAAATGAGATCTCTTTCGGGACTTGTGGAAACATTGATTCTGTTTCTATTAGTCATGGGAGGGCTCTTTGTTGGCTTTTTCACACCAACTGAGGCAGGAGCCGTGGGAGCTCTCGGTACTCTAATACTTGCCCTTGCAAGACGTAATTTGACCTGGCATGGTTTTATCACGTCCCTTTTTGAAACTACAAGGATCTCCTGTATGATTCTTGTCATTGTTGCAGGCGCAACCATTTTCGGACATTTTCTCGCTATATCGAGGATTCCCTTCGATGCGGCTAACTGGATATCGGAATTTCAGCTGCCCCGTTATGCCATCATGCTTATGATTATCCTGCTCTATCTAATAGGAGGCTGTTTTATCGATGCACTGGCTCTGATCATGCTGACCGTACCTATCTTTTATCCCGTTGTTACTAATCTCGGTTATGATCCTCTCTGGTTCGGAGTCATTATTGTTCTGGTAACACAAATAGGAGTCATAACACCACCTGTAGGCATTAATGTCTATGTCGTCAGCGGAGTGGCCAGAGATGTACCCCTTAATGTTATATTCAAGGGTGTCGTGCCACTTCTGATTGCATTAATTATCGGTACGCTCCTCCTGATTCCCTTCCCTCAAATTGCACTATTTCTCCCAGGCTTGATGAAATAGGGAGACCTTTGCAGAATGTTCAATTTTGTTCAAGTTTAAGGAAGGCGAAAATTTTAACCACAGGAATATATCGGATATTTCGAGGATTAAAATTTGAGTCTGACGCAGAAATTGGGCAAAAGGGGACGTTATGCAAAGGTCTCATAGGAAAGGTTGAATGAATGTCAGTTTTCTTTCTCTTTAAGAGTTGGAATTCTAACTTTTTCTTTTCTTTTGATCATTCCGAAAACAAGAAGAACCGCACCACATGAGATGGCCGTGTCGGCCACATTAAAGGCAGGCCAGTGATAGGATGCCAGATAAAAGTCAAGGAAATCTATAACCTCTCCAAAACGTACCCTGTCTATCAGGTTTCCCACAGCACCGCCCAGGATCAACGAAAGTGAAAGGGTGAAAAGCAATTCTTCATCCTTTGCTTTCATTATCAGGAAAAGGATCAATAATATGGCGATAATCGCTATGGCGACAAAGAATACAGACCGAAACGAGGAGGAAGAATCAGCGAGGAAACCAAATGCCGCTCCAGGGTTTCTCACATATGTAATACTAAAGAATCCGTCAATAACAGGGGAAGAATCATGAAGGAACATGATCGAACTGACGTACATTTTTGTTATCTGATCCAACAGGAGAACAATTCCCAGAGTAACGGAAAAGATAATATTTTTTTTCTTCAAATTAATACCCTAACCCAGATAAACTGGAAATTCGATATTCGAATTTAAGTTTTGTAAGGACTTATCAGCCATAAAGAAATTCTTTTGCCATCTTTGCACGAACTTTACACTTAAGGGACTAATCGCTCATTCAAGATTCCCAACACATCTTTCACAGATAGCCGGGTGATCGGAGTTACCTCCCACGGTCAGACTGTAATTCCAGCATCTCTCACATTTCTGTCCCTGGGCCTTTGCAACTCCTATTTTTAAACCTTCAAACTCGGTACTTTCATACGGATTTTCGATTGTATCTTCTCCAAGAATATTGACCTCGGATACAATAAACAGGGCCTTAATATCTTCGTGATAGTTCTCCAAAAGTGCCCTGAGCTTTTCGGGAGCAAAAATATCGACACGGCTGTCAAGAGAATGTCCCACGACTTTCTTTTGCCTGGCTATCTCCATCGCCTTCGACACTTCACTTTTAAGATCAACAAGGGTCTTCCATTTCTCTCCGATGTCTTTATTCACATATTCCGGATTCACATCGGGGAACAGCGTCATGTGGATACTCTCTTCTTTGCCTTCATAGTCAGGCAAGCTCTCCCATACCTCTTCCGCAGTAAAGACAAGAACGGGGGCCAGAAGTTTTACCATGGTATCAAGAATTATATACATGGCGCTTTGAGCAGATTTTCTCTCCTGAGATTTTGCCTTTGATGTGTAGAGCCTGTCTTTTAAAACATCAAGGTAGAGGGCGCTCAGGTCAACGGTACAATAATTATGAAGCGTATAGTAAACCGTGTGAAACTGATAATTCTCATAAGCATTTCTTACGCGCCGGATGATCTCCTGAAGCCTGTTGAGGACCCCTTTATCCATCTCTTTCATCTCTTCATAAGGAACCATGTCTTTTTTGATATCGAAATCAGACAGGTTCCCCAATATGTATCTGCTTGTATTTCGAATCCTTCTATAAGCATCAACGAGATGCTTCAGTATCTCTTTAGAAATCCTGATATCAGAGGTGTAATCTTCGGCAGCCACCCAGAGCCTCAGTATCTCCGCGCCATATTCATTAACCATTACCTGGGGATCGATGACATTGCCCATCGATTTGGACATCTTTTTCCCTTCCCCATCAACCACAAAGCCATGGGTCAGAACACTCTTGTAGGGCGCCCTTCCCCGCGTTCCAACCGACTCCAGAAGTGAAGAATGAAACCATCCCCTGTGCTGGTCACTTCCCTCAAGATACAAGTCCGCCGGTGACCGGAGATTGTTCCACTTGTCTGTGTTTTCCAAGACCGCCGCATGACTCACACCGGAATCAAACCAAACGTCCAATATATTTGACTCCTTTGTAAAATCCTCACACTGGCAAACGGGACAGGCTGTCCCATCCGGCATGAGATCTTTCGCATCTCTTTCATACCATACATCGGCACCATGTTCCTTGACCAGAGCAACGACATGATCTAACGTTTCTTTAGTATACAAATGATTGTTACACTGTTTGCAGTAAAATATCGTAATGGGTACTCCCCATACACGCTGCCGTGAGATACACCAGTCAGGTCTGTTTTCGATCATACCGTATATACGGTCACGACCCCATGACGGGATCCATGAAACACTGTCTATTGCTTTGAGTGCTTTCTCTCTCAAGCCATTCTTTTCCATGGAAATAAACCACTGCTCTGTTGACCTGAAAATAATGGGGTTTTTGCACCGCCAGCAATGGGGGTACTGATGTTCCATATCCACGAGCCCAAGGAGTGCGCCAACCTCTTTTAACTTTTCATTCACCGGACCATTGGCATCAAATACGAATTGTCCGGCAAAGAAATCGACATCGGGAGTAAAATTACCGTCATCATCAACGGGGGCATATACATCTAAACCGTATTCCAGCCCTATTTCATAGTCTTCCTGGCCATGACCGGGCGCGATATGAACAGTCCCTGTCCCCGCATCAAGTGTCACAAAGGGGGCCAGTATTAAAACACTTTCACGATCAATAAACGGATGCCTGCATTTGAGTCCCTCTACAACCCTGCCCTTGAATTCATCCAGAATTTCATATTTTTCATCCCTGTAACCGAAGGCATCCATACAATAATCGAGGAGTTCTTTTGCGATGATTAAAACTTCGCCTTTAACCTTCACAGCAATATAATCAAAATCCTCGTGGAATGCGATGGCGAGATTAGCAGGAATAGTCCAGGGAGTTGTCGTCCAGATCACCACGCTGACTTTCTGTCCGGCAAGCGCGGGAAGCACCGAAGATATATCGGATATCATGGGAAATTTAACATAAATGGAAGGCGTCGTATGATCTTCATATTCTACTTCAGCCTCGGCCAATGCGGTTTTACAGGAAGCACACCAGTAAACCGGTTTTTTCCCCTTGTATATGTCGCCGTTTAACAAAAGCTTCCCCAGTTCTTCGACTGTTTTAGCCTCATAACTATAATCCATTGTTATATAGGGGTTATCCCACTCACCAAAGCAACCAAGCCTTTTAAATTGTTTTCTCTGTATGTCGAGATATTTTTCGGCATATGTACGGCAGAGTCTTCTCTTTTCGGCCTGTGACAGACTGTATTGTTTCTCACCCAGTTCTTTATCAACCTGATGTTCTATGGGAAGACCATGGCAGTCCCATCCCGGAACAAATATACTGTCGAAACCGATCATATTTTTTGACTTGACCACGATGTCTTTTATGATTTTATTTAATGCCGTTCCGAGATGAATATCTCCATTGGCGTAGGGAGGACCATCATGAAGAATGTATGTTTTTCTCCCTTTAGATATTTTTCTTATTCTGTCATAAACACGCATTTCTTCCCACCGTTCAAGCATCTCAGGTTCCTTTTTGGAAAGATTTGCTTTCATGGAAAAACCGGTCTTTGGTAGATTCAATGTATCTTTATAGTCCATGTAATTCCCCCAAATTTTTATTATCAAAGTTAAGTAACACAATTTATAACCGGTTGGCAATCATTTTCGTTTAAAACAAAAAAAGCCCCCTGCCTTCCGGCAAGGGGCTTTTAGCTACCAACATTTCAAGGAATCAGACGACTTACATCATTCCACCCATACCACCCATACCGCCCATTCCTCCTGGAGGCATTCCCGGCATCGGCGTTTCCTCTTTCGGTGCTTCAGCAACCATACACTGGGTTGTCAGCATCAGTGCGGCAACGCTGGATGCATTTTGCAACGCGAACCTTGTTACCTTTGTAGGATCGATAACTCCCGCCTTTATCATATTTTCATACTTGTCTGTCAGGGCGTTGAAGCCATAGTCACCCTTATGGGTTTTAACCTTCTCCACAACGATAGAACCTTCAAACCCGGCATTGTTAGCGATCATCCTTAACGGCTCTTCCATCGCCTTTTTGACGATATTTACGCCGACCTGCTGATCAGCGCTCAGTTTGAGCTTGCCAAGGGCGGGAAGAGTTCTGACAAAAGCCACTCCGCCACCGGGAACGATCCCCTCTTCAACTGCTGCACGGGTGGCATTCAAGGCATCCTCAACCCTTGCTTTCTTTTCTTTCATTTCTGTTTCCGTGGCCGCACCGACTTTAATAATGGCAACACCACCAACAAGCTTCGCCAGCCTTTCCTGAATTTTTTCCCTGTCGTAATCGGAAGAGGTCTCCTCCATCTGCACTCTCATCTGCTTGACCCGTGCTTCAAGGGCCTTCCTGTCACCCGCACCATCGATAATAGTGGTATTATCTTTATCGATAATGATTCTCTTGGCACGACCCAGATCTTCCACTGTCGCATTTTCGAGCTTGGAACCAATCTCTTCTGAAATCAGTTTTCCACCGGTAAGAATGGCAAGATCTTCAAGCATCGCCTTCCTTCTCTCGCCGAATCCGGGAGCTTTAACGGCTGCTACCTGCAGCGTGCCGCGGATTTTATTCACAACGAGCGTGGCCAGTGCTTCACCCTCAACATCCTCGGAAATAATAAGGAGTGGCTTACCCATCTTGGCAATCTGCTCAAGGACACCGAGAAGATCTTTCATAACGGAGATCTTCTTGTCAAAAACGAGGATATATGCGTCTTCCAGAATTGCTTCCATCTTATCAGCATTGGTTACAAAGTAGGGCGAAAGGTATCCACGATCAAACTGCATGCCTTCCACGACTTCCAGTTCTGTCGCTAATCCCTTTGCTTCTTCTACTGTAATGACACCTTCTTTACCGACCTTACCCATGGCCTCGGCGATGATATTGCCGATGGTATCATCGTTGTTCGCAGAAATGGTCCCGACCTGAGCGATCTCTCTCTGATCTTTCGTCGGTTTGCTCATTTTTTCCAGTTCATCGACCACTACTTCCACAGCCTTCTCAATACCCCTCTTAATATCCATGGGGTTACTCCCTGCAGCAACAGCCTTGACACCTTCCCTGTAAATTGCCTGGGCAAGAATAGTTGCCGTTGTGGTCCCATCACCAGCCACATCACTTGTCCTGCTGGCGACCTCTTTCACCATCTGGGCGCCCATATTTTCGAATTTATCTTCCAGTTCGATCTCTTTGGCAACGGTAACGCCATCCTTTGTTACCGTGGGAGAACCAAAGGTTCTGTCCAGTATAACATTCCTTCCTTTTGGACCGAGAGTTACCTTGACCGCGTCGGCGAGTGTATTCACACCGATGAGGATAGATTTTCTCGCATATTCATCATATCGTAATTCTTTTGCTGACATTAAAATTTCCTCCTTCTTATAAGCATAATCAAATTTTTATTTTTCTATGATTCCCAGGACATCTTCTTCTCTCATAATCAGGTACTCGACATCATCAATTTTGATATCAGATCCCGCATACTTGCTAAAGAGAATCTTGTCACCGGCTTTTACGTCAAGGGCAACCACTTTACCGTCTTCCGTTTTCCTGCCCTTACCCACAGAAATGACTTCACCTTCAAAGGGTTTCTCTTTCGCGCTATCGGGGATAATGATCCCCCCCTTTGTCTTTGCCTCTTCCTCAACACGTTTTACAAGAATTCTGTCATGCAATGGCCTAATTTTCATTCTTTAACTTCTCCTTTCCTACCATAATGATTTTATAAACTCTTTTAAGTGACAAACTTACCTGTTGCACTCCCTCCATAGACAAGCATAAAATAAACATCAATTCAATTCTGTCAAGTTTGGCAAAATTATTTTTTTAATTCTCCTGACAGAATAATTAATAAGTCTAAATGTCAAAATCCAAATACAAAGTTAAATCCAAATGACTAAATGTCAAATTTTTTGGTTTTGACATTTGATATTCATTTGGACTTTGGGCTTTGGAATTTGTCATTATTTGTTTCCTGAATCTATGAATGGTCAAAAAATGCCCTGAGCATCGAAAAATTATACTTTCAAAGATTTCAACCGATTTTTACGTGCTGCACGTTACTTATCATGAGGATCTTTAATCTCTACCGGAACCTCGCAGAGGGCTTTAAACTTTTTTGCGTCTTTTATGGATCCCACGATATCACCATAATGAATAGGAATTGCAATTCCAGGTTTTATCAAATTGACCGCCTCGGCTGCTTCTTCAGCGGTCATGGTGTACGTTCCACCAACCGGCACAATTATGATATCAGCCTCGATTTCTTTCATCTCCGGTATGAAATCCGTATCGCCGCAATAGTATATCCGGCTTCCTTCCATGGTTATGATAAAACCGACCCATTTATTTTGCCTTGGATGAAAGGCTTTATTCGTGTTGTAAGAAGGTACTGCCTCTACTTTGATTTCGCCAACCTGAATCTCGTCTCCCGGTTTTACCACCCGTACATCACCTGACAGTTGTATGGCACAATCCTCTGTTGTAATGATTACCGTATCATCTTTGTGAATCTTTTTGATATCCCCGGGCGAGAGATGATCACCATGGGAGTGACTGATTAGAATAAGATCGGCAGGATCAGAATCCCGGAGCTTCCATGGATCGATGTAAACAGTCTTGTCACCTTTTATTTTTATGCTCGAATGTCCAAGCCAATATATTTTATTAAGCATTATATTCATCCTCCTCACTATTAGAGACCCTTGCATAACGTCCCCTTTTGACCAATTTCTGCGTCAGTCTCAAATTTTATCCTCGAAATATCCGATATATTCCTGTGGTTAAAATTTTCGCCTTCCTTGAACTTGAACAAAATTGAACATTCTGCAAAGGTCTCTTATTGCACAAAATACTTAAGCTGATCATCGATTACAGAACATTTAAATTCAAAAAATCACCTCTTCCCAATATGCAGTATGCCCTTTGTGATATTACACAGGTGATCGTTTAACCTTTCTATATCCGTCAGTATATCAGAATAAACCAGGCCGGAATCACTGATACAAGATCCTTCTGCCAGCCTTCTTATATGATTCATTTTATACTGCGCTATCAGTTCATCGATTTCTCCTTCAATATTCAATGTAATACTTGCGGCCCTGTGATCATCATTCTCAATGGCCTTTTTAGTGTGTCTCATTAGCGTCTGTGTTTTTTCAAAGAGTTTTTCAAGCTCAATGACAGCATAATCTGAAAATTTCAGATCATATTCAAAGGTCCTCTGGGCCAGCTTTACGATATTTTCACAGTAATCGCCCACTTTTTCAATATCATTCACACTGTGAAGGATTGCCGGAACCAGTCGTCTCTGTTTCTCCGTTAATTCATTCTGAGTAATCTCAACCAGATATCCCGTAATATTTTTCTGCATCTCATCAACAGATTCTTCATCGAAGGATATCTCATTTCTCAACTTGTGATTGTATGAAGCCGTACAATGTCTTGCCTTTTCCAACATCTCCTGACAAATACTCAACATGGAAGCCAGTTCCTTAATGACTGCCTTCATTGCCAGATTAGGTGTTACCAGTAAATTTTTATCAAGAAATCTTACTTCTTTTTTCTCATAGTCTTTTCCCGGTATTATTTTATTTAAAAGCATCACAAAGAGAGGCACAAAAGGAAGGAAGATGATCGTATTGATCGCATTGAAAATCGTATGCGTGTTGGCAACCTGCCTTGCGATATCACCTGAAATCATGGGAAGATACATTAAATACAAAGGCACGAAAGGAATAGCGATTAACACTCCCAATATGTTAAAAAACGTATTCCCCAAAGCAAGTCTCTTGCTCGACAAATTACCTCCAATACTCGCAATAAACGCTGTAACACATGTCCCTATATTCGAACCGAATATCAGATAAATAGAGGACGGAAGATCCAGCAGGCCCACAGACGCGAACGCGATGACCATTCCGGTGGTCGTAGAGCTGCTCTGCAATATGGCCGTTACAATTACTCCTGTCAGTATCCCGAGGAAAGGCTGTCTGCCAAAGTGTATAAAGGCATTTCTCGTTGCCTCATTATCCGCCAGAGGCTTAACGGCGGAACTCATCATGGCAAGCCCTAAAAACAAGAATCCGAAAGCCAGCATTGCCAACCCTTTGTTCTTGTTCCTGTCCTTCTTTGCAAAAAAGAAAACCATGGCCCCGGCAAATACAAACAATGGAGCAACCGTCGTAAATTTGAAAGCAATCAGCTGAGCGGTGACTGTCGTACCGATATTAGCCCCGATCATAATCGCCAGCGCCGCGGCAAGCTGTATAAGGCCTGCATTTAAAAACCCTATCAGCAGTACAGAGGTCGCGCTCGAACTCTGGATAACAGAGGTCACAAACATACCAGCAAGGGTTGCCCGTATCCTGCTGGAAGTCATCCTCTCAAGCATCGTTTTCAGCATCGTTAACGATAACTTCTTCAACGAATCACTCAAAAGGTGCATCCCATATATAAACAGGCCTAAACCCCCGACGACCCCTAAAATAATTTTAAAATCCATGCGGACACCTTCTTTTAAAATCCGGCCAAAATAAATGATTCAAAAAAATAAATAGTCATAATATCAAGCACTTATCATAATACGTCTTCGGGTGTTGTGTTACCAGAGAATGGAAACAATAGTCAACCATAAAAGAAACAAATAAAGGCGGCTTTTCAAAATTTTCATAAAGAAAAAATAAATCGATGAACGAGTCCGATCAGAAAAGGTGATCGATCAATTCCTTTAGATTGCTGATCCTTATTATTTTCATATCGGTTTCCGGCAAGATATCCCTGGACATGGCCTTCGGAAGAATACAGCGGTCAAATCCCATTTTGGCGGCTTCCTTTATCCTTGCTTCCATCTGACCGACACCCCTTACCTCACCGGTCAGACCCACTTCACCACACACAACGGTACCCGCATCGATAGGACGTCCGAGGAAACCCGACATAATGGATGATACAATTCCCAAGTCTATCGCCGGCTCATTCAATTTTACACCGCCGGCCACATTGATGAAAATATCATGATTAACTATATGCAATCCGCAGATCTTATCAAGAACAGCAACCAGTAAAGATACCCTGTTGTGATCGACACCGATGGTAGTCCTTCTCGGCATACCGAAACTCGTCTCGCTGACGAGTGATTGAATTTCCACGAGGATAGGTCTCGTTCCTTCCATACTCGGCACTACTATGGAACCGGCAGCGCCTTCAGGTCTCTCTGAAAGGAAAAGGGCAGACGGATTTGATACCTCGGAAAGACCATTTTCCCTCATTTCGAAGACACCGATTTCATTCGTCGGCCCATACCTGTTTTTCACTCCTCTGATGATTCGAAAGGCGTGTCCTGAATCCCCCTGGAAATAGAGAACCGCGTCCACCATATGTTCCAGTACCTTCGGTCCGGCTATGGCGCCATCCTTTGTCACATGACCGATAAGAAAGATGGGAATCCCTGTCTTTTTTGACAATAATATGAGCCGTCCCGATGATTCTCTCACCTGCCCCACACTGCCGGGCGCGGAAGACAGTTTCGATGAATAAATCGTTTGTATTGAATCAACGACGACCACTTCCGGTTTTATTTCTTCGATCTGCCGCAATATGGCCTCGAGGGAAATCTCGACATAGATAAGGAGATTTTTCGATGAGGCACCGACTCTCCTGCCGCGGAGTTTGATCTGTCGTGCCGACTCCTCTCCGGAAATATATAAAACCTTGAGACCCTTCCGGGCAAGCTTCTGCAAGATCTGGAGCAAAAGGGTCGATTTGCCGATTCCAGGATCACCGCCAACAAGAACAGAAGATCCTTTAACAATTCCTCCTCCAAGAACTCTGTCCATTTCAGCAATTCCGATTTCGATCCTCTCTTTATCATCCAGTTCAATCGCATCAATGGGAAGAGGTACTCCATTAAAACCTATTTGAGAAGGATCCTCTGAGTCGATTTTTCTTATCTCTTCTTCAACGAACTGGTTCCATTCACCACAGGAAGGACATCTTCCCAGCCACTTAGGTGATTGATGGCCGCAATTCTGACAAAAAAAGACGGTTTTTATTTTTTTCAAAACAAGGACCTCCCTTGATTTGCAAAGGACTCATAAAATAATCTCTGATTCATACTGGAGTAACGGAGTGTTGGAATATGCCCCCATAACTCCACCACTCCTTGATACGGGTGGCACAAAGAGTCTTCCAACTGACATCATCCTCAAATTCTCCAAATCGGGACGTGATATTATTGTTATTTTATGCTCCCGTCAACACAAAACGAAAACTCTTGAGGAAAAGAAACAATTCTGATATTAATTATAGGTTGTCGTAACAATAATCACTGAAAGGTTCTATCAATGATAAATAATCCGAACTTCAGCTCGGGCCCATGCAGTAAAAGGCCGGGTTGGAATCTCGACATTTTAAAAGATGCAGCCATTGGCCGCTCTCATCGCAGTTCTCTGGGCAGCGAAAAACTGGCCAGGGCCATCAATGACAGCAAGAAGCTACTGCAGGTTCCGGAAGACTATCTTCTCGGCATACTGCCTGCGTCGGATACGGGCGCTTTTGAGTTAGCCATGTGGTCACTCCTCGGCCCCAGACCGGTGACCGTTCTTGTATGGGAAAGCTTCAGCGAAGGATGGGCAACGGATGTTTCAAAAGAACTCAAGCTCAATCCGACAATTCTGAGGGCAGATTATGGAAAACTTCCCAACCTGAAAGATGTAGACTGGTCAAATGACGTGATATTCGTGGCCAACGGTACCACCAGCGGAGTTAAGATCCCGAATTGGGATTGGATTTCACCGGCGAGGAAAGGTTTATCTATCTGCGATGCCACCAGCGCAACGTTTGCCATGCATATTGACTGGTCAAAGGTAGATGTTCTGACTTATTCCTGGCAGAAGTGCCTCGGCGGAGAAGCCGCCCACGGTATACTTGTTCTAAGCCCACGGGCAGTGGAAAGAATAGAATCCTACGCCCCCCCCTGGCCGATGCCAAAAATATTCCGTCTGAAAAAGGGGGGCAAGTTGAATCGGGCTATTTTTAAAGGTGACACAATAAACACTCCCTCCATGCTCTGTGTAGAAGATTATCTCGACGTACTGAAATGGGCCGGAGAAATCGGCCTGGATGGTTTGATGGCAAGAAGCCGGGCTAACTTGCATGTAATCGAAGAATGGGTTAGTAAAACGAACTGGATCGATTTTCTTGCCGAATCCGCAGAAATTCGATCGAATACGTCGGTCTGTCTGAAGATTACAAACGATAAGTTTCAGGCCATGTCAAAAGAAAAACAGTCTGTATTTATCAAGGATGTTGCAGGCATATTGAGTAAAGAAAACATCGCTCACGACATAAGCTCATACAAAGACGCACCACCGGGGTTCCGTTTCTGGTGTGGCCCGACGGTTGAAGAATCAGATGTTAAATATGCAATCTACGGATTGGAAAAGGTATGTTCCAGGAAGTTAAATGAATTGTAGAAAATCTTATACATCGGAGGATTATTATTAATGAAGAAAGTTCTCGTAAGCGATACCCTGGCTGAGGAGGGTATAGAGATATTTAAGAAGGCTCCCGGGATTGATGTTGATGTTATGACAAACCTCACCCATGATGAGCTTAAGGGAATTATAGGCAATTATGACGGACTGGCCATAAGGAGCGCAACCAAAGTTGCAAGCGATGTCATAGACAAGGCCGACAACCTCAAGGTAATTGGACGGGCGGGAATGGGCCTCGACAATGTTGACGTAGCAGCGGCAAGCAAACGGGGTATTGTCGTCATGAATACCCCCGGCGGTAATACGATTACCACCGCAGAACACGCAATATCCATGATGCTATCCCTGGCCAGAAAAATCCCACAGGCCACTCAATCCATGAAGTCGGGCAAGTGGGAAAAAAAACAATTCATGGGGTCCGAAGTTTACAATAAGACACTGGGAATTATAGGTATTGGAAGAGTGGGTACCACCGTATCTAACAGGGCGTTAGGTTTAAAAATGAACGTTATCGCCTATGACCCCTTCATGTCCCCTGAGGCTGCCGAGAAGATAGGAATAAATCTTGTCGCTTTCGACGAACTGCTGGAAAGGTCCGATTTCATTACAGTACATTCCCCTCTCACAAATGAAACGAAATGGCTTATCAATGCCGATGCTATTGCCAAGATGAAAGATGGCGCGGTTATCATCAATTGCGCCAGAGGAGGAATCGTAAACGAAAAGGATCTCCATGATGCCCTCATATCGGGAAAGCTCGGGGGAGCTGCTCTTGACGTCTTTGAAGAAGAACCTACGAAGAACACAGAGTTGATTTCACTGGATAATGTTATCTGCACCCCTCATCTGGGCGCATCAACCGACGAAGCACAGAGGAATGTGGCCATAGCCATCGCCAGGCAGATTGTTGATTACCTGACTAAAGGGTACATTAAAAATGCTGTCAATTTCCCTTCAGTCAGCGGAGAAATCCTGACACTGATACGACCCTATTTGAACCTGGCAGAAATGCTTGGCAAATTTGAGTCCCAGATTGTGAGGGGAGGAATAGAAAACGTTACTATAGAATACAGTGGAGAAATTCTGGAGTACAACGTTGCTCCCATTACAGTAGCTCTCCTCAAGGGCCTCCTGGCACCCATTCTGAAGGAAAACATAAACTACATCAACGCACCTGTCATAGCAAAAGAACGGGGCATAAAGGTTATTGAATCGAAGAGTAGTGAGACGAAGGATTACAGGAGCATGATTTCTCTTACTGTTAAAACGACCATGGAAGAAGGCTTCGCCGCAGGAGCTATCTTCGGACGGCAGGATCCGAGAATTGTCATGATTGATAAATTTTTTCTCGATGTTATCCCGGAAGGTAATATGATTGTACTTTACAATTATGATAAGCCCGGTGTTATCGGTAACATTGGAGTGACTCTCGGAGACAATAATATTAATATTGCAAGGCTACACCTGAGTCGCGAACAGGTTGACGGGCAGGCACTTGTAGTGATCAGTACCGATAGTCTTCTTCCCGAACATGTGTTAAAGAAACTCAGAGATCTGCCCAATGTAATATCTGTAACCCAACTTGAAATGTAATTTCTCTGGAGGCAAATTATGGCAACTGTTATCGTCGTTGGAACCCAGTGGGGTGATGAAGGAAAGGGTAAGATTGTTGACATTTACGCACAAGAGGCCGATGTAATTGCGCGCTTCCAGGGAGGGAACAACGCCGGTCACACCCTGATTGTGGAAGGAGAACAGACCATTCTCCACCTGATTCCTTCCGGTATCCTTCATAACTATAAAACCTGCATCCTGGGGAATGGGATGGTTATCAATCCCAAAGTTCTCATACAGGAAATCGATGAACTCAAAGAACGGCAACTCTTACCTCCCGACACAAAGCTTTTCATAAGTGAATACGCCCACATTATTATGCCGTATCATCAAAGACTTGACAGCGCTCGCGAAAATAGAAAGGGCAAGTCAAAAATCGGTACCACAGGACGGGGAATCGGGCCTGCCTACGAGGACAAAATTACCCGGGTCGGCATCAGGTTTTGCGATCTCCTCGATGATGAGATATTCCGTGAAAAACTAGATAAAAACATAGAGGAAAAAAATTTCTATCTGACAGAATTCTGCAAGGAAGAACCGGTAGACGGCGAGGCTATATACAAAGAGTACTGTGAATACGCCGACCGCTTGAGAGAATATGCGGCAAATACCTCACTCATTATCGACAGAGAAATCAAAAACGGGAAAAATATCCTTTTTGAAGGGGCTCAGGGCTGCCATCTTGATATTGACCACGGCACCTTTCCTTTCGTTACATCGTCAAATACGGTATCGGGTAGCGCCTGCTGCGGAACAGGTTTCGGTCCTACTAAAGTTGATGCTGTTGTAGGTATCTGCAAAGCCTATACGACAAGGGTCGGAGAAGGTCCCTTTGTTACGGAATTAACGGATGAAACGGGAGAAAGAATCCAAAAAGTGGGAAAGGAATTTGGCGCTACAACTGGTAGAAAACGCCGCTGCGGATGGCTTGACATGGTTCTTGTAAAACAATCTGTCAGGGTTTCCGGCATTACAGGAATTGCACTGACCAAGCTCGATGTCCTGACCGGTATTGACAAACTAAAAATATGCGTTGGTTACAAAACCGAACATGAAGAATTTACCGAACATGTTCCCTCAAATCTGAAGATCCTTGAACAATGTCAACCGGTCTATGAAGAGCTTGACGGCTGGACAGAAGATATAACAGTATTTAGAAATGTCGAAGAGCTCCCGGTTGCTGTAAGAAGATACATACAAAGGTTGGAAGAGATCGCTGAAGTTCCCGTAACACTCATCTCTGTGGGAGCGGGCAGAGATGAAACAATTATCAAAAAAAGCCCGTTCGAAATGAAGGGTTCTTAGCCTTTAGCCTTATTCCAACAGGGAGGTGATATTCATTATCAAAAAGTCAGATGCAAAAAAGACCGTTCTCCGGTGTACAAACGCGGCACTGGACAAAAAAGCCAAAAATCTTATCATCCTGAAAGTTAAAGAACTGTCATCCTTTACTGATTATTTCATTATATGCAGCGGAACGTCCGACCGACAGGTCAAGGGGATTGCGGCATCTATTGAGGAAACATTAAAAAAGTCGGGGATACTGCCACTGGGCATTGAAGGAGAAAACTCCGGAAATTGGATTCTCATGGATTATGGCGATGTAATCATACATATCTTTTATGAACCCACAAGAGAATTTTATGATATCGAAAGGTTATGGTCTGATGTTCCCAATATGGCCGTAGGAGAAACCGTTGAAAAGCTCACTTCCCTCGATGATGGCATGTGAAATTAAAAATACTCTGACCGGCCTCACCGAAATTATATTCCCTCCACGGTGTACAATATGCGGGACTCTTATGAGAGAAAATAAAAATTTCTCTTTCTGCCCGGAATGTTTTTCCCGGATATATTTTATTCAATCCCCACAGTGTACATGCTGTGGGCTACCCTTTCCGGACAGCGAAGGCGAAGACCACTTCTGTGAAGAGTGTATTACGTCTAAACAGTCCTTTTCCGTAGCGAGAGCCCTGGGAAAATACGATAAGACCCTGCTGGAAGCAATACATTTGTTCAAATACAGAGGAAAGATTGTCATGGGTAAAGTCCTGGGAAGGCTTATGGCGGAACGTGAGTATAAATCACTCACTACTGGGAATTACTCATTAATCATACCTGTTCCACTTCATCCGAAAAGATTAAAAGAACGTGGATTTAATCAGTCTCTCGTTCTGGCGAAGGAAGTCGCCCGGAAATTTTCAATATCCCTGAATTTCTCGAGCTTAAAGAGAATTGTTCATACAAAACCGCAAACCATGCTGAAAAAAAAAGAACGGATGTCAAACGTAAAGAGAGCATTTGAAGTAAAAGATGCGGAGAAAATCAAGGGGGAAAAAATATTATTGATAGATGACGTTTATACGACTGGGAGTACCGTCAGAGAATGTTCGCGGGTATTAATCCGGCATAAAGCCGCCGAAGTGGCAGTTCTGACCCTTGCCAGGGCAGTGGGAAGAACGGTTACCGAACAGGAATAGTGAGAAAGTTAATATGAACAAAATTTTATCAAAAGACCGACTGAAGGAAGCCATTGAAAAACATAGAAAAGAGGGGGAAAAGATCATTTTCACCAACGGATGTTTTGATATTCTCCATGCCGGCCATGCAAAATATATTAATGAAGCAAAAAAACTGGGCGACATCCTGGTTCTTGCCCTTAACAGTGATTCATCCGTTCAGTCAATTAAGGGCAAGCCAAGGCCTCTTATCCCTCAAGATGAAAGGGCATATGTCATGGCTTCACTTGAAGCGGTAGATTATGTAACCATCTTTGACGAAGATACACCCATTCAACTGATTGAATATCTGCAACCTCATATTCTTGTGAAAGGAGGAGATTGGACCGAAGAAACTGTTGTAGGCGGGGCATCGGCAAAAAGATGGGGAGGCAGAGTGATCATCATGCCGGAGGTAAAAGGAATATCAACGACAAATATTGTCGAAAAAATACGAAAAGCGTACAAAATCGAATAAATTTTTCTTTACAAAAAAAATATCATTGTATATATGGGAGCATCTAATGAAAAGGTGGGCGAAGTAACATATGAAACCTGATCAACTTGAATACTTTAGAAATCTTCTGACCCAGAGAATTGACCAGCTTTTAAATGATGCAGAGAAAACTGTGTCAGAGATGACAGATGAACATTCCAACCTTCCCGATATCACGGATAGAGCATCTCTTGAATCAGACAGAAATTTCGAGCTGAGAATCAGAGACAGGGAAAGAAAATTGATGCTAAAGTTGAGAGAAGCTATAAATCGTATCGATGAGAACACGTTCGGCATATGTGAATTATGCGGAGGCAGGATATCGGACAAAAGATTAATGGCAAGACCGGTAACCACCCTCTGTATAAACTGCAAGAAGAAACAAGAACAACTTGAGAAACAAAGAGGGGAGTAGAATCCCTTTTTATATGAACACCGGATAATTTTCTCCATATTATCAACGGCTGACATCTTCCTGCCAATAATATCGTCATTTCATAATACTCATCATATAGATGGGCTCCCTTGCAAATCCCACCTTTCACAATGTTCCTCATGATTACAGGTTATCTATAATGAACTCCCTTCTTATCGCTTAACCCGGCTAAAATTTAACCCGGATTTTGAAGTGGGCACCTACTTCTGCTTGAAAAAGATGTGACGTTTTGCTATCTTGTTTTAGATCTGCAATACGAGAAAGGCTAAAATATCGGGCTCAAAGATGAAAAAGACATTATTGATCATAGTTATTATGGCACTGTTTTTTTGCACAGCTTATCAAGGAGTGGCATACATACCAACGGCTGAGCAGATCTTACAGAACACTGTAAAACTTAACCGACACCTTAATTCACTACAGGCCCGGTTAAAGACCACAATATTTGACAATCGATACGACGGGGGGGAAATAGAAGTATCCGAACAGGCCTACATGGAAAAGGGTGGTTCCTTCAGATCTAAAAGAAACTTTCCGTACGGGAAAGATATTATCATTCAAAATGGAAGAGAAGCTATTGCCACTGTCAGGGATGAAGGAGACATTGAAGAAAGAAGGATAGAAACGGTATTTCCAATCGTATACTTTCAAGAATCTGTGGAAGACCTTCTGGATGACCTCAATTTCCTGGGAGTGGACACAAATGTCGTAACTTTCGATAGAATAGACAGGACGGTGACTTTTGTTATTGGAAACAAGGATGAAGGGATGCCGGGCAGTCAACTATGGATAGATAAAAAAGACGGGGCCCCTTTGAGATTTGTCAGTACCAGCACATCAGGTGGAAAGCGAATCATACTCAGAGTTGAATATATGGATTACACCCGCGTCGAGAAGCGTTTCTGGCTCCCGACAAGGATTGAATATTACAGGAATAATGAACTATGGAAGGTTTGCATAGTAGAAAAGATTACTGTCAATAAAAAAATGTCTCAAAACCTCTTCAGGATATCAAGAAGAACAAATCCCTTTCCTCCGCTCATCGACTTTCTGAATGTGAAAGAATAGTAAAAATGTTCGCCAGAGTAGCTATAAACATACCATCGAACAGAACCTTTTTATACTCGGTCCCCGAAGGACTCGCGAAAGATGTCCTTATCGGCAAACGGGTCCTTGTACCTTTCGGTAAAAGAAGAATAACCGGGTATATTCTGGAACTGGCAGACTCTACAGACAGGGATGAAACCAAAGACATCATCGAAATACTGGATCATGAACCCCTCTTCAGCAAAGATGATCTTACATTTTATCGATGGATGTCCGACTATTACATGCACCATTTGGGAAAATCGCTTAAATCTATCCTTCCAGGCGGCATTGACGTGGAGAGTAATTTATGGCTTTTTCTTTCACAGGAAGAGAAAGAACAGGATGAAAAAAAGTTATCTCGAATTCAGCAGAAAATTATTCATACCCTCCGCAGTTACCCCGCCGGCCTTTCAATAAAGAAATTAAAAAAAGAAATCAGGAAAAACCAATTACATGAAGACATAAAAGCCCTTCAGGAATTAAAGCTCATCACCGTAGAGGACAGGCTGAAAAAACCGAACGTCACAACTAAAACAGAAAAGATCATCAATCTGACAAACAAATCTGCATCTGATTCCAGGCTGACGGAAAAACAGAAAAAGATAATTGATTTTCTCAGCCGGCAGGGTGAAACCCCTCTCCCCACCCTTTCCAGGGAATTCAAGAATGTCTCATCCACAATTGGCAGTCTGGGGAAAAAAGGTCTTGTTTGCTCATTTTCAAGGGAAGTATACAGAAACCCGAGGAAGGATCTTCAAATCGGTAAAAAAAACGAAGAAAAAACCCTTACGGATGAACAAAAAGCCGCTTTTCATGAAATTGCCAGGTGTATATCTTCCGGCCGGTATTCACCCTGTCTTCTTCACGGAGTCACGGGAAGCGGTAAAACGGAAGTATATTTCAATGCCATCGAGGAAATTCTGAAGTTAAATGGAAGTGTTATTTTTCTCGTGCCTGAAATAGGCCTGACACCGCAACTACTGAGCAGGGTTAAAGAAAGGTTCAATGACGACGAAGTCGCCATACTACACAGCGGAATCTCGCAAAGTGAAAAATACGACGAGTGGAGGAGAATCCAAAGAGGCGAAGCAAGAATTGTTATTGGTGTAAGATCGGCCATATTCGCGCCGGCCAGAAATTTGCGACTCATCGTTGTTGATGAAGAACATGATGCATCTTACAAACAGGACGACCGCATGACTTACAATGCCCGTAACCTGGCAGTTGTAAGGGCAAAATTGAACTCTGCAACGGTTGTCCTGGGTTCAGCAACGCCGGAAATCCAGACCTACTACAACGCCAGTGAAAGAGATTTCAGATACATTTCCTTAACAAAGAGGATCGATGATAAGCCTCTCCCAAAGGTTGAAGTTATCGATATGAAAGAAGAAAGAGATGCTAAGGGAAATGTTCCGATTCTATCCCGATCTTTGAAAGACACCATTCTGGACACATTGCAAATGGGGAAACAAACCCTCCTTTTTCTGAACAGACGCGGGTTTACAACCTTTTTATACTGTCTCGACTGTGGTCACATATTTAAGTGTCTGAATTGCTCTGTATCAATGACCCATCATATAAAAGATAACATGTTGCGATGCCATTATTGCAATTACGCTATAAAAGCTCCTCCCCTCTGTCCCGCGTGTCGCGGGTTCAGAATCAACAGTTATGGGGTCGGCACGGAAAAAGTGGAAGAAGAGATTAAGATTCTTTTCCCCCACGCCAGGGTGAAACGCATGGATAGCGACACCACACAAAAAAGAGGATCATACGCAATAATACTGAAAGCCCTTGACAGGGGAGATATCGATATACTCATCGGCACACAGATGATTACCAAAGGACATGATTATCCAAACGTAACCCTTGTCGGTGTATTATCGGCGGATACCTCACTGAACATCCCTGATTTCAGGGCGGCTGAAAAAACCTTTCAGATCATCACACAGGTTTCCGGCAGGGGAGGTAGAGGAGATACCCCCGGCAGGGTAGTCGTACAGACTTTTAACCCGGAACACTATGCCATAAAGCGTGCCCGTGAACATGATTTTCTCGGCTTTTACTCAGATGAAATGTCTCTGAGACGAGAGCACCGGTATCCTCCCTTTTCCCGCATGGTAAATTTTCGAATATCAAGCTTACAGAAGGACCATGCAATAAAATGCGCCAGAGAACTGGATTCCATTGCCAGAAAACTTTCCCATAATGAAAACATAGAAAAAAATGTGAAAATCATGGGCCCGGCAGAGGCCCCCATTGCCAAAATCAAGGGAAGACACCGGTGGCATATGCTCCTGATGTGTGAAAACATAAAGACCCTCCATCAATTGACAAGAAATATACTGTCAAAAACCAGACATACAGGCTCAACAATTAAAGTGGATGTTGACCCGATAAACTTTATGTAGGGTACAAACAGCATGACATCGTGTAAATTCTTAAATAGAAAAAGTGGCTTTTATCTAATAATATCAATGCGATATGGTCCAGATGTTTTTGACGCCCTCACGTCCAAACGCCCCTACAAGGACCCTTATCCTGCCGAAGTTGCCTTTGAAATCATCAGGAAAGAAAGTGGGGAACACTTTGACCCTGATCTGGTAGGTGTTTTTCTCGAAAATATAAACAAGCAGTCAGTAATTCTGGCTGAAATAATTAATGACCTTCTCGACGTCTCCCTCATCGAATCGGGAAAGGGCTTTACGCTGAAGGCTCGCCGAAGTCTTAGCGATTCGACTGAACTCGTCGCAGGCTCACTCCGAAGAAAAATTACGATGTCACTTGCAAAAGGATACAAGAATGATTACATTGCGGCCTATGTAGAGGGGTTCTGAAATTTGTGAAAGAATCACATAATGAGACCTTTGCAGAATGTTCAATTTTGTTCAAGTTCAAGGAAGGCGAAAATTTTAACCATAGGAGTATATTGGATATTTCGAGGATTAAAATTTGAGCCTGACGCAGAAATTGGGCAAAAGGGGACGTTATGCAAAGGTCTCAATATAATGGATTGATACTGTTAGCAAGTAACAGAGCAAGACATGTGAATTTTCTGATTCATGTATTTGCCGGGGCTGCCGAAATCGGTTCATCATTCAGCCATCATTTGCAGAGAGTTAATATCTCCGCTATGACTTCTTTCGTATAGTCTTTAAGGCCCCAGACCCGGGCAAGTGCATAAGCATTTTCTGTAATCTTTCCGATATCCCCCTCAGGTATATTCCCCTCTTTAAGAGAGGTAGGACTCCCGATGGAAGTAAACCACGACTTCAGGGAATCTATGCCTCTAATTCCCTCTCGCAATTCATCTGCCTCTTTAACTTTAAAAATCTCTCTGGCGAAGCGGGCGAATTTCAACGGATCTTTCTCAACAGCATATCTCATCCATCCGGGAAGCACAATCGAAAGCCCGGCGCCGTGCGCGATATCATAAAGCGCACTCAGCGAATGTTCAATCATATGAGCAGGAAGGCTTATCATGCCCATCCCTGCTGTTGTAAGACCGTTAAATGCCAATGTGGCAGACCACATCATGTTGGCCCTTGCATCGTAGTCAGCCGGATCTTTCAGAATGGCCTCCGCGCTTTCCATTATGGTCCTTATGAGACTTTCTACGAGCCTGTCCTGCAGCGGGCTCTTCGGTTCGTTATTATTGAAGTACCCTTCAAGCATATGCGTAATTGCGTCCACGGCGCTGTAGGCGCTGTATTCCGTACTCAATGTGAAAAGTGCAGTAGGATCCAAAATGGATGTCCTGGGTTGTATAAACAGAGACCGGATACTGAATTTCTGAGCCCCTTCCTCCCTGGTGATGACCGCCGCCGGATTCATCTCAGAAGCGCTGGCAGAAACAGTGACCACCGTTAAGATGGGAAGTGCATCGCTGATGCTTCTTTTGCGTGTAAAAAAGTCCCATATGTCATGATCCGTCTTTACCCCTGCTGCTATCGTTTTTGCAGTATCAATAACGCTGCC
>CAZGAK010000020.1:0-36099 GCA_964523565.1 uncultured Syntrophaceae bacterium
AAATTTGAGCCTGACGCAGAAATTGGGCAAAAGGGGACGTTATGCAAAGGTCTCATTTTATGGCAGACCCTAAAATGTTTTCGGCAACACGAACTGCTTCCACGCCATCTTTTGCGTAATGGGCTCCAATTGACTTAGCGTAGGACTCCGTCACCACTGCCCCGCCTGCCATGAAACTGCACTTCAGCCCTTCGTTCCTTACTGCATCGATGATCTGTTTCATGTTGACCATGGTTGTCGTCATAAGAGCGGAAAGGGCAACAATCTCAGATCCGGACCGTTTAACTTCTTCTACTATTCTTTCAGCCGGCACATCTTTCCCCATATCAATGATATCAAACCCATGATTGCTTAACATAAGGGCCACTATGTTTTTTCCTATGTCGTGGATATCCCCCTTTACGGTGGCAATAACAACACATCCTTTCTGTTCCTGTGCCGACTTATCACCTTTAAGACAGGGATCAAGATAAGCAAGGCCTTTTTTCATCGTCTCGGCGCTGGCAATGAGCTGGGGAAGAAAATATTCTTTTTTGTCAAATAACTCTCCCACCGCAGTAATAGCGGGAATCATAACTTCATGAACAAGCTTCGCAGCAGACGCACCTTCACGAAGTGCCTCTGACAGAACCGATTCTATTTCTTCCCTGTTGCCCTCCAAAACATTACGAAAAACCTTCTCGGCAGGAGAAATGGCCTTCTGTATTTTTTCTTTATCTTCCTGTAGCGCTCTTTTTGTGAAAAGGGCCAGATAAACGGCGGCATCCTCGTCTCTATTACCCAATACATCAGTGGCTGCCTTAATGTTCATAAACTCTTCCACTTCAGGATTTGCAATGGCCATTGTTAATCCTCTTCCTGCTGCCATTGCAAGATATGCAGCATTCAGCCATTTTCTCTGGGGCATTCCAAAAGAAACATTGGTAAGCCCCAAAAGTGTGCGACACTTAAAATTGCCGGAACACCACTCAACAGTCTTCAGTGCCTCCAGGGAAGCGTGCGGGGTGGACGATACGGCCATAACCAGGCCGTCAACGATAATATCATCTTTTGTAAACTTATAGTTTCCGGCTTCTTTAAATACATCTTTTATGATCTCTTTTCTCTCTTCTGCTGTCTCGGGCACTCCCCTGTCATCCAAAGGCAAAAGTATTAACATTGCGCCATATCTGGCTGCAAGGGGGAGGAGTTTACTGAGCTTTTCCTTTTCCCCTGTAATAGAATTAATCAAAGCACGACCGGGGTACAAACGAAGGGCCGCTTCTATAACTTTTATGTTTGATGAATCGATCACCAGAGGAAGATTACTCACTGTTGAAAGCAGGTTTATCACCCCTTCCATAGTTTTTTGCTCATCAATCCCCGGAACTCCCACATTGACGTCGAGAAGGTCGGCACCCTTTTTCTCCTGCCCCCTGGCTATCTGCCGGACAAGAGCCATTTTTCCTTCAAGGAGTTCTTTTTGAAGTTTCTTTTTCCCTGTCGGGTTAATCCCCTCTCCGATAATGAGAAGGGGTTTGTTTTGTTCAAAAACAACCGTCTTCCTTGAAGAACTTACGGCGCTGATAGATTTTCGAACCGGCGCAACCGGTTTCCGGTCTGTGATTTCTTCTTTCAATTCCCGGATATGACCGGGAGCTGTCCCACAGCAACCTCCTAAAACATTAACTCCTCTCGAGATGAATTCTTTCCCATATGCAGCAAATTCTTCAGGCTCCATATTGAAAACTGTTTTATCACCAATCAATTCAGGCATACCGGCATTGGGTTTTGCCACCAGGGGAACCGTGGCGTACGGCTTCATGGCAGCAATCAATTGAATCATCTCTGCCGGTCCCGTAGAACAGTTGCACCCCACCGCATCCGCACCAAGGCTCTGCAGTGTAATCAAAGCTGTTACCGGATCTGTCCCGTTCAGTGTACGGCCATCCTTTTCATAGGTCATCGTTACCATTGTAAACATATCGGTAATCTCTTTTACGGCAATCAGAGCCGCCCGGGCCTCTTGGATATCCATCATCGTTTCTATAATAAAAAGATCAACCCCTCCTTCAACGAGACCCCTTACCTGTTCCTTGAAAATGTCTACAGCTTCTTCGAAATCCAGATCTCCAAATGGTTTAACAAACTGACCCATGGGACCGATATCGCCGGCCACTAACCCCCGCTTTCCTATGGCATTTCTTGCTATAAGGGCAAGCTCCCTGTTCATTTCCACAACATCGGAAACACCATATTGGCCAAGCTTGATACGGTTTGCACCGAAAGTACATGTGTAGATCACATCAGCGCCGGATTTTCGGTAGTCAGAATGAACCCCCTCGATGATATGGGAATTTTCAAGGCACCAGATCTCCGGGCATACTCCTGACGGCATACCCCGCTTTTGGAGTTCTGTTCCCGTTGCGCCATCAAGAACAAGGATTCTTCTTTTTAAAAGATTCTTAATACTGATTTTTTTATTCACTTTCCGACTCCCTTTTCGCATCTGAATATTGACTTTGAATTCCAGCTACTGCCGTCACTGATTTTTCCGGCATCAGGATATAGTTTTCATTGATTTTAACTCCAATACGCTCAAACTCAAGGATATCATAGATCTTCTTCTGATTCTCAAGCGTAAAATCCCCATAACCGGCAGAAAAACGACTTTTTGTCAGTCGTTTATTTTCTCTTCGAAGCTCACGATTAAAATAATCGACAATCCAGTCAAGTGACGCATCAACCATTTCACTGGCTACCGCATCGAGAACGACACCACGAGTTAATTGATTTGCCTCAGTATCTTCCCTGATTGACTCGATGACATCATCCCCCGCTGTCGCGCCCATAAGAATAATTTCTTCACAATCTCCGATCATCTTCGAAAGACCCTTGCTCTCAAAGACAACACCATTTGAAAGTACAATATTTGAAGAACTTTTCTCCTTTATGGAAATTCTCCTGCCGGCTCCTCTCAAATGAATGAGGGAAAGGGCGTATTCGATATAATCTTCAATTACCTCTTTCTGGCCCTTCCCTATTCGGGTTATGCCTTTTCGATATCCCAGGCGTCTAAATATTTCCCTCCTGGGCACCGGTATGTTTATTGAGTTAAAGAAAATTACAGATTTCATTTGCCACAAAAACCTCATTGAGATGGCAAAAAGTATAGAGAAATGGACGGTTGTAAGTCAAGTGTAAAGAAATAATAAAGAATTATCTCATATTGAAATAGACTCCTCAATATGTTAGAAAAAATATTATTAACTCTGTTATAGTAAATGAACTTAACCTCCACTCAACAAGAACACCATCTTGATTATGCCTGTTTATGAATACAGAGCCCTTAACGTTAAGGGGAACAAGCTGAAAGGCATAATTAATGCCGACAGTATCCTTGCAGCCAGACAGAAATTAAGGGAAACGGATATTTTCCCCATTGAACTCAAGGAAACATCGGCAAAAGAAAAAGAAGAGGCCTCGACCAAAAAATCAGTATCCACTTTATTCAAAAGAGTCAGCCTTCGTGAAACTTCCGCCATGACGAGACAGTTGGCGACTCTCCTCAGCGGAGGACTTCCCCTGATTTCTTCACTCACCGCCCTGGTTTCTCAGACTGCAAATTCTCAACTGAAAAAAACGCTGGCCCAGATCAAGGAACAGGTAAACGAAGGAAACAGTCTGGCCCAGAGTATTTCCTATTATCCAAAGATATTTCCACCCTTTTATGTAAATATGGTACGGGCCGGTGAAGCCTCGGGGACACTTGATATCGTTCTTGAAAGACTGGCAGAGTTCAATGAACGCCAGCAGGTACTGAGGGGAAAAATAAACGCCGCTCTTGCCTATCCAATCTTCATGTTTCTCATCGGGAGTGCCGTTCTTTTTTTCCTGACAACGTTTATTGTCCCGAAAATTACCGGTATTTTTAATGAAATGCACCAGACCCTGCCCGGCATAACAGTTTTCCTGATATCCGTAAGCAATTTTCTCAAATCCTTCTGGCTGATTATTGTCCTTTTCATCATCGCCGTTTTCTTCGGACTCAGATATGCCTTTACAAAGACGCTGAAAGGACAATATGTCTGGGACAAGATCAAACTTAAAATGCCCCTTTCCGGCCCTTTGCTTCACAAAATGGCTGTGGCACGCTTCAGTCGTACCCTCGGCACATTATTGCAAAGCGGTGTCCCGCTTCTGACTGCCCTATCTATAGTAAAAAATGTTGTCAATAACCGGTTAATTGCAGATGTAATTCAGGAAGCAGGCAAAGAGGTTGAAGAGGGACAGAGTCTGTCGGGGACCCTTTCAAAAAGCAGCCTTTTCCCCCCGATGACAATCCAGATGATCTCAGTCGGCGAACAGAGCGGAACGCTGGAGGCCATGCTTTCCAAGGTCGCAGACAGCTATGAAAGTGAAGTGGAATCCAATGTAATGGCCATGACATCCATGCTGGAACCTGTCATGATTCTTGTAATGGGCTTGTTTGTCGGCTTTATTGTTATTTCAATATTACTGCCGATTTTTGAGATGAATCAATTAATAAGGTAACAGATTAATTTTGATGGTTTCGTAAAAAGTCAAAAACTCGCGAATATGTCATTCCCGCGAAAGCGGGAATCCAGTAATTACACGCAGTTATAGATTCCCGATCAGGTCGGGAATGACAAAACGGCAAAAACTCCGACTTTTTACGAACTTGTCAGTTTTGAGTTTTGAATTCTTAATTAAACAGGAGATAAATATGAAAAGAAATCTTGATAACCGTGGTTTTACCCTGATTGAACTTATGGTGGTGATTGTTATTCTGGGTATTCTTGCGGGACTGATTGTTCCAAGAATAATGAGTCGCCCTGAAGAGGCAAGGCAGGCAAAAGCCCGGATGCAGATTGAAAGTCTGGAAACGGCCCTGAAGCTTTACAAACTGGATAACGGAAGTTACCCCTCTACCGAACAGGGGTTACAGGCATTGGTAGAAGCCCCTACAGTAGGAAACCTTCCCCGCAAATGGAGAGAGGGAGGCTATCTGGAAAAGGGAAAGGTACCCAAAGATCCATGGGGCAACGATTATGTCTATCTTTCTCCCGGAACGAGTGGGGATTATGATATTATTTCTTACGCCGCAGATGGAGAGCAGGGTGGAGAAGGGAAAAACAAAGACATCAACAGCTGGGAAATTGAATGACAGGGGTCTCAAAGGGTTTACCCTAATTGAGCTGACCGTCGTTGTATTTCTTATCGGGCTGATGCTTCTTATTACCGTTCCCCGGGTGCGTGACACCATGCTCACTGACGGGTTGAAATCAACGGTAAATCATTTGACCAATACGGCAAGGGAGCTGCGAAGCGACGCGGTGCGCAACCAGGTAAATTATGTACTCCACCTGGACCTCGACAATCACCGGATCTGGACATACAGCGCCGATATGACACCGGAAGCCAGGAAAGAAATGAAAGACCGGCCCTACCGTCTTCCAGAGGAAGTAACAATCCAGGACATCTGCTGCTACGGAAAAGATAAAATCACAGACGGAGAGGCAACGGTAACGTTTTTCAAAAAAGGCTATGTCCAGCCTGCCGTATTACATCTCGCCAGGGAAGACAGGCACTTCACCCTGGTTATTAATCCTTTTTTGAGTACAATCAAGACATATGACAAGTACGTTGATTTTCAGGGCGGAGATTAAACATTGTTTCCTGCTTATAAACGTATATACCATCTCTCGCAGACTGACTTCTTGATGTCAACTCCCCTGTTATATAAGCTGCTATGATTCCCAGAAAGATGGCAAGAACGTCTTTAGGATCATATACACCTTTCACGAAATAGCTTTTCAGATTATCTAAAACATAAATCCGTTCACAAAATGACGGAATATAGCAGACAATCTCATTTCCGAATCTTTGACCCGCCTCGAAAAACAGCTCAATAAAAAGCCAGAAAAAACAGATAAAACCTCTTGTTTTTCTGCTCGATCCGGGGAACAGGGCCATGGTCATCAGGGCAAATGAAAATGGATGCGCAAACTCCGGTATAAATCCCCCCATATCGCCATAGATACTTACGCCGGAAGAACTTCCCCTGAACCAGCCGACAATCTTCTCCATACAGGTCGAGTCCACCGGTCTGGTCAAAAGATACTCCAAAGACCCGAACAAGAAAACAGCAATACCTGTAATAAGTTGCCTTAAATTGATTACTCTGAAAATTCTCACTTTTCCGCAATCCATACATTAAAAAATGAGAGATCAAGACCTTTTTACCACGAACAGTTCAAGCCCTGATCTCTCGTTTTCTACGTTGTCTCTTTAAAAATCAGGCTGGACAAACATCAGGATGAGAGCCTCCTTCTGTGCCGTTGTAATCGCGGTACCATCCGAGTCCTGAACGCCGCCGATATGGGCAACCAGGGCGTCAAGTCTGACCTTCTTGGCTGCACTGGCTGTCTGGAATCCAGAATCAGTCTGGTCCGACATCATTGCTGCAAAGAAGTTGAACTCTATGATCTCTATATCCTGCCTGATCGCCTTCAGGTTGGACAGTGTCACGAACTTTTTTGTTAACGCATTGGTTATTATCTCTTCTCTGTACTTGGCAAAGTCCTTTAAAACAAAGTTTGTCCGGATGGGGGTATCGCTGTAAATAAAATACATGGATTTTTCAGCAATGTCACCCATGGTTACGCCATCTTGAAATGTTAAAGTGTCACTGGTGTTAGAAGCTATGGTTGCCTTCTGTGTGTACGTTGCCCCACCCTCGCCGAAAGTACAAGAACCAAAGAGACTGCCATCATGTTCGTTGGTTGCATAGTGCTTTATCGGGTCTGTAACTGTTAGACCACTTTTAGAATTTACGAAGAAATTATCTATCTCCTTCAGCCATGTCATTGCTATCACATCACCATTAGGGATACTTACATTATCTGGATACGTCCTTCCGCTGGTTGAATGCACGTAAAGCGCGGAGTAGTCATCAACGCTGGCGGAATCGGCATTGCCCCCATCACCATAATATGTTACGTATCCCCCGTTTTCTAACAGATCGACCGCCCAGTTATAGACAACGGCCATTGTGATGGGGATCCAGGTCTGTCCATTCATCCCCCAGAATTGTCCAACATCGTCGCCAAGATAAGTTCCATCCCAATCACCTGAATACCCCCACCTGTCGGCCCATTTATAATACTTAAGTCCCAGGGCATTGGCTATCTTCCACCGGAGACCATCATTTGTTTGATCAGAAGTTTCAGGATGAGTGTCTTTAATATCCTGATCACCGTCAATTTCAACTGCAGTCGATGCCGAATTTGTCATATATGTATTAAACGCAGCATTCATGGCAGTATTTATGACAGTTTGAGCGGCGCTCATATCGGTCTCACTTGGCATGGATTCCGGATCGTCAAACACCTCGTCAAAGTCCTGAAAACAGTCGAGCATCGCAGTGGTCAGGGTCGCGGTTGCCTCGGTAAACCTCGTGTTCTGAGAATCCGTGGCATTCAATGTGGTAAGGCCGGCACTGTACTTTTCCAGCATTGCCTTGGCCTTGCCCTTCATGACCCCTTGCCTCATGCCGTTTCCCATACTTATAGCCATTTTATCGAGGATTGGAAAATTTTCATCAAGGTCATTGATATTGGTGACGGTCAGGCCGAGATATGTATTGAGCCATGTATTGGCCGTAGCAAGGTCGTCCCCGCCGTTTGCCACCAGAACACTGATATAACCCGCCATATAATCTGTAACGCATATCATTACTCTACCCATCTCGGGAAAGGCGTTGAGAAAATCTTCCGGATCTATGCCCGCGACATTGGCGGCCTCTATCAGAAGATCTATGACCTCTCCCGCGGCCTCGCCCCTTTTCCTGGCCTCCTCTGCGCTGGGTTCTATACTACCATCGTTATCGAAGTAGTTATCCACCGATTCCTTCATCAACGCACTGATCAGATAAAACCTTTCCTGTATCTCACTGTAAAAAGTGCTCAGATAATCGCTATACCCTTTAGTTATCAGGGTTGGCACAAGACCGCGACCCGTCAGATCTACCGGCCCTGCCATGTAGCTTGGATCGAGTATAGCAAAATCCTTAAGCCAATCGTCCGCTCCCAAGACACACTGCTTCATCCCAAGAGCAAGATATTTTGTTTCGTATTCATTCAACGCTGCGGAGCGGCAGGTCAGCGATATAATCGCGGCTATCAATGCATTATCGCTTTCGCTCGCCTCAAACGCGGAAAGCACGGCATTTGCCTGAACGGTAGATGTCTCGGAAACGCCCAGATTGACAGAGCCGCCGGCCGCAGGAGCCGCAACTATCGCTTTTCTTGTAACAGTCCCATCTGTCGCGGTTACAACGAGAAAATTGTATGAGGCGGATGTTGGAATGCCGCTTGAAAGTGTAAACACCAGCTTGCCATCCGCATCTACCACAGCGGTTGTACTTATACCGAGATTTGTCGTCACGGTCCCGTTACTGTTCACTCCCTCAATAGAGACGGTACAGGTAGTACCGGGAGTTAGAGCAGCTCCCTGTGCTATTACCGGCATAGAAAGGATTGTGACCAGCATGGTAAATATGGTCATTATGCCAAATCTTTTATATTTCATGATAAACACACCTCCTTTATTTAAACACTATTTCCCCGAACCGGAAACGGTACCACTGGTTGTGCTGCTTGAACTGCTGCCGCTGCTACCACCACCGGTGGCCATGATACTGCAGAGCCCAAAGAGCACCACAAGAATGAGGATGAAGGACTTGATCGCGTATATCCATGATCTCCTGCTGTCATCCTCTTCAATGTCATTGATACTTTTTTTATTGGTACATATATCCAACATATTTATTACCTCCTTCTCCTGAACCATATGGCCGTATCGGCCGTTTTTTGAATGCCCTGTAAAAATGTTAACTTGATTGAAAACCCACCATATCCTTTAATTTTATTAACTTGAGAGGTTAATGAACCCTTACCTGATATTTCCTGTTTTCCTTTTTACGCGCAAAAACAGATCCAAGAATCTCGGGAAAATTTTTGCCGAAGTAATTATACGAACCGAAAAAGATCAAGCCGATACCCCGCATAATCATCTCAAGCTCCGGCTTCATCTCTTCAAAAAGATAAACAACCTTTGCCTGGGGAAATAATCTTCTCAGACTATAAACATAATCTCGATCGATCGCATCATTTACAGAATCGGTAATCACGACAAATTCGAAATGATCACCTGGACATGAATCGATACCGCCATTCAATTTCGAAGCAAGGATAACTTCCTGGAAATGTTTCGCAAGAGTGCGTTTTAACTCCTGAACTTTTTTATTTCTTTTTCCAACAAGAAGTACCTTGACTGATTCCAATTCCTGCATAAATTCTTCCCTTCCAATAGTGAAAGCAGCGATTTTTACCGGCTCTGCCATAACCATTCATGAACAGAATCGCTGCAATTCGCTTTATGAACCAAGCAATTACTATTGAATGTTTACAGATTACATATCAATAATTGTGCCAGAAGGCCGTACCTGAGATAACCAGTTGATATTACAGGGAGATTGTTGAGGTTGCAGGGGTTTTGATACAGGAAATTGCTATCAAGTTGATAGGATTGGGGGGATTTTTATCTATCATTCTGATAGAAGCGTCTGGCTGGAGGAGGGGTTTATGTTAACAGTCAGATGAAGTTTCTTAATTATCGATGCGATACTTACTGATTTTCCTGTAGAGGGTGGCTTCGCCAATCCCGAGGATCTGGGCCGCCTGCCTGCGGTTGTTTCCACTTTTAGCGAGGGCATTTTTAATAGCCGTCCTTTCGTACACTTCCATGCTATCATCAGAAACACTTTCAACATCCTGAGTAACTTCTTCCGGCGGCGTATAGATATTGAGAGGAAGGTCTTCAGGAACAATAACGTCATATTTCCCGAGGGCAACGGCCCTTCGTATCACATTTTCAAGCTCACGAATATTTCCCGGCCATTCATAATTTTCAAGGTAGAAGAAGGCCTCCCCGGAAATATATTTCACAGGAGAAACCCCGGTGGAAAAGCGCTTCAAAAAAAATCGTGCCAGCAAAGGAATATCTTCCCTCCGTTCTCTCAGTGGTGGAACATTTACGGTGACAACATTCAGTCTGAAGAAAAGGTCTTCGCGAAAAGTTCCTCTGGCAACTTCATCTGCCAGATTTCTATTTGAAGCAACCAAAACTCTTACATCAACATGATACGTTTTGCTTTCACCAACAGGCCGAACCTCCCTTTCCTGTATCGTCCTCAGCAGTTTCACCTGGATAGAGGGAGAGAGTTCACTGACCTCGTCGAGAAACAAAGTCCCTTTATCGGCTGAGCGAATCAGCCCTAATGTGGAAGCATGGGCATCTGTAAATGCTCCCTTAACATGACCGAAGAGCTCACTCTCCATTACAGTTTCACTGATGGCTGCACAATCAACCGGCACGAAGTTGTTTTCGGATTGAGGGCTGTGATAATGAATGGCACGTGCTACCAATTCTTTTCCCGTTCCCGTCTCTCCCTGAATTAGAACGGTAACATCTATCGGGCTTACCTTGATAATCATCTCTTTTAATTTTAAAATAGCTGTAGAGTTGCCCACCAGGCGATCAAAGCCAAATTGAAAATCCATTCTGGATCTTAGCTTCCTGTTTTCCTCTTTCAATTTCCATATTTGATGGAGCTGTGCCACTTTGGAACGCAACGCCTCAGGCGAAAAGGGTTTTTCCAAAAAATCGACAGCCCCCATCTTTATGGCCTCGATAGCCTTTTCAATACTCCCATAGCCGGTCAGCATCATTACCATAATCTCCGGATAATTGCTTTTGACTTCTTTCAAGAGGGTAATGCCGTCCATCCCGGGCATCTTCAGATCTATAAACGCAACATCTATTTTTTCCGTTGAAAGACACGCAAGGGCATCCTGCCCGTTGAGCGCTGTATGGATATGATAATCCTCATCGAAAAAGGTATCCTCAAGCAAAGTGATCGTCAAGGGATCATCATCAACAAACAGTAAAGAAAACTTGCGTCGGTCATCCTTCATGCTTTGCATCCTCTTTCAAGAATCCCATCATTAAACAAAAACCTGATAATCCAACGGCATAGCGTCAAGAACTTCGTAAATAAGCATCGAAATCACTTATATCATGAATTTTTCATAAAAGTATAAATTTTTTGTTTTTTCCTGTCAGTAATATTCTACGGGGCTCAAATCATCTGAAATCATGAAAATCACATGCTGAAACAGTATTATCCTGTTAATCAATTAAACCAAATAGTATGGAATCCCGCAGACTGTTGATCCCGGGCATTGAATTTTCATGATTGACATGTTGTTTCCTTTTTTTTGTAAAGGTGCTATAGAACACCAAAAATCACGGGGAGTCTGTTTTCTTTCAGGTTGCCGCATGAAAAGTTTTGGAAACAAATCACAGGGAGGAACTATGATGTTGAAAAAGAGGATGATTGTTTTTCTTACCGCTTCCACATTTATCGCTCTTTTAGTCGTTCAGACGGGAGGCTCGGTTTTTGCCGGAGAGAAGTTGAAAAATAATGTTCTTGCCATAATAGGCAACAAAGTTATTACGGAGGAATATCTCGAAGCTAAGCTTGAGACTCTTCCCCCCGATTATCAAAGAAACCTTGATCATGAAACGCTGAGAAAGAAAGTCCTGGAAAGGCTTGTCCAGATGCATCTGTTTGCCATGGAAGCCAGGGCTGAAAAAATGGATCAGGACGAAACCGTAAAGGTCTGGATTGACGATGCCGTCAGCGGAATCCTTGCCCGGGAATATGTCGTAAAAAAGTTCACAAAAGAAGCAAAAGTTTCCGACCGGGAAATCGAGAAATATTATAATGAACACAAGTCCGAATTTTTGAAACCTGCCACGGTGAAAGCCCGTCACATATTGATAATGGTCGCCCCCGATGGAAAGCCCGAGGACATCACTGCGGCTCTTGACAAGGCCAAAAAAATCAAGAAAAAACTGGATGGTGGTGCCGATTTTGCCAAATTGGCGGCTGAGTACTCCGATGATCCCGGAAGTAAAAACAAGGGTGGCAACCTCGGGTTTTTTGAGAAAAAATGGATGGTCCCTGCATTTTCCGATACCGCCTTCGCCCTGAAAAAGGGGGAAATCAGTGAACCGGTAAAAACCCAGTTTGGCTACCACATCATAAAGGTGGAAGACAGGAAGGATGCCAGGCAGCAGGATCTGAAATCATCCAAATCAATCATCCAACCTAAACTGATCAACATGAAGGTAAATACGGCTATCAACAAAGATTTTGAAAGACTTAAGAAAAAGTACAAGGTTGAAATTTGCAAACAGAAAGCCGAAACGAAGAAACCAAAGGGCGGGTGAGGACAGTAATCTGACAAAACCCTCGTGCAAGGTTATAAAAACATATTTAGCAGAAAAGGGGATGTTGCTTCATGTAACATCCCCTTTTTATGCCACCTCTATAACGACAGGTATTCCCGTAATTCCGTAATTCGCTGTCCCCGGAATTTGCCCCCACCCAACATGTCATAACGGTTAATAGGCGACTTTGTTCGTCTATTAACAAGAAAAGTCCGGTCTTAATTTTGAATTATTGAACAGGCTCAAATAGGTTACATAATGATATTTGTGACGAAATATTCTTGACAAAACGTATTTTAATGGCATAAGTTTAGTCACAAATAGATAGTTTGCGGCTGGTTTTTAGTCTAAACATGTTGAAAGAGGAATGGAAGAATGTTTGAGCAGGAAATTGAACGAAAAATTGGAGATTTCAGAGAACTGGGTTTTCCAGAGTTTATCCCGCGAGAGAGCCGTCTCCAGATGGCTGACAATATGGTGTCTACTGTTATCGGTGCACGAAGAGCCGGAAAGAGCTATCGTACGATTCAGGCAGCATCCGAGTTAATAAAGCGCAAAGCGATTAAATCTATCAATCATATATGTTTGTTGGACTTTGACAATCCTATCCTTTCATCCATAAAGGCTACCGATCTTAAAATCATCCAAAATACATTTTTAAAACTAAGCCCTGACGTTGAGCTCAAAACTCCTTTGCTTTTTGTTCTTGATGAAATTCACAAAATTTCCGGATGGGAGGAATATGTGATTGATCTGTCACGAAATCCCAACTGGAAGGTGATAGTCACAGGGTCATCTTCAAAACTGCTGAAGCACGACATTGCCACCGAGCTTCGCGGCAAAGCTGTTTCTTCCACCTTGTATCCGTTGAGTTTCTCCGAGTTCCTTAGATTTAAGAATTTCAAGTATGATTATAAATCAACAAAAGGACAGGCTGAGGCAAGACGGCTGTTTGACGAATTCATGAAGTGGGGAGGCTATCCCGCCATTGTTAATGCCGAAAAATATACAAAGGAAGTATTGCTAAGAGAGTACTTCGACACAATGATTCTTAAAGATATCATACAACGCTATGATGTAAGCAAACCGAAACAGTGTATTCATCTTTATAATTATTTGATGTCTAATATCGGCAAAGCACATACGCTCCAGAGCAGTTACCGCTATTTAAAACAGGCCGGATTTAACAGCAGTCGGGATACTATCAGGGAATATATAAATTGGGCGAAAGATTCCTGGCTATTGTTTACCGTGCCAATTTTTTCAGACTCCCTTAAAGATCACGAAAGAAACTATAAAAAAGTTTATGCGATTGACTGGGCGCTTGCAAATAAAAACAGCCTTATTGGGGATGGTTCTTATTCCAGGACCCTTGAAAATATGGTTTTTGTCCATTTATATCAACGGTGGACAAGGGTCCATTACTATTTAACCCGTACTAAACGGCAGGAAGTAGATTTCATTGCAGTTGACAGCAAAGGGCATCCCGCCCTGGCAGTGCAGGTTTGCATGGATATCAACCATGAAGAAACCATAAAAAGGGAGCTGGATGCAATTATTGCGACCGCGAAATATTTTAAAATCAAGGAGAATTTAATACTGACCTACAATCAGGAAAAAGACTTCCAGGCAGAAGGTATTACAGTCAGGGCAAGGCCGGTATGGAGATGGTTGTTGGAGGACAGTGCGGGGGGTTAAAACCTCCTCTATCCAAAACGTGGTAACGCATCACCATTAAATATTGAATATCAAACAAGGTACCGCAGAATCATGAAAGATTTTGAAAAGCTCAAGAAAAAGTACAAGGTTGAAATTTGCAAACAGAAAGCGGGAACGAAAAAACCCAGAAAAAAACAAGAGGCGGGTGAGTACGGTAATCCGACAAAACCTTCGTGCAAGGTTCTAAAAACATATTAAGGCAGAAAAGGAAGCCATGAAAATCATACACTCCTCTCCTGAAATCGATTTTTTATTACATAGAAGGGGGATTTGCCAAAGGGGTTACGTCAATCATAACCCTTTTTGAGATCCTGGTAAAGCCCATCAAGGATCAGAACATAACAGCGTTTAAAGACTACAAGTTTCTTCTCAACAATTTCCCCAACCTCAAGATGGTAAACATAGATCCCGGGATAGCCGAAAGAGGGGCTGAATTGAGAGCAAAATATGGAATCCGAACCCCGGATGCCTTACAGGTTGCCTCTGCTATTGAGAACCAGGCTACCATTTTCATCTCCAATGATAATAAGCTAAAGAAAATTAAGGAAATTGAAATAGCAGCGCTTAAAGAAATGACGGTTTCGTAAAAAGTCAGTTTTCTTCACTCAGAACCATTTTGGGAGAAGTGTCCCGATATTCACCTTTACGGCCTCGCTGTTGAGATGAAGCAACCGCCGCCACCGCCACCACCCGACGCAGCAGAGGTTGCAGCATTTGTTTCGCTGGAATAATTTGAGTCGCCGCTGCTGCTATAGGCCCTCACACGGTAATAATAAGTAGTGGATGCCGTCAGTCCGGTGTTGCTGTAAGAGGTAACATCCGCGACAACAGTAGCTATTTCCGCATACGTTCCTCCTGACCCTGTCTTCCTCTCGATCTTGAAGCCCGATTCATCAGAAGAGTTGTCAGTCCAGGAAAGATCTATCTGGCTGCTCGATGCGGCTGTGGCAGATAACCCGCTTGGTGTGGCAGGACAGGTTGTTGCATTTGTTTCGTTGGAGTAATTTGAGTTGCCGTAGCCGTTATAGGCCCTCACACGGTAATAATAAGCAGTGGATGCCGTCAGTTCGCTATCGCTGTAAGAAATAACATCCGCGCTGACATTGGCTATAGGTACATACGTTCCTCCTGATCCTGTCTTCCTCTCGATCTTGAAGCCCAATTCATCAGAAGAGTTGTCGGTCCAGGAAATATTTATCTCGCTGCTCGATGCAGTAGTGGCAGATAATCCGCTTGGTGGGACAACAAACCTGAGCACAGCAGCCTCCAAGTTCACCCTTGGCTTAGTGATGGTGATCTTTCCGTCCGTGATGGAGTCACCTGTGTCGACAAGCGTTGATTTTACCTGGCCGGGTGTCAGGTAAGACCCGGTTAGCACCTTGGCAGCGTTCTGCAGACAAGCGGCCGCTCCTGCGGCATATGGGCAGGCCGCTGAAGTCCCCCCAAAACCGTATGCAGTATCCCAATATCCCCCCCCCAGTTCTGTAGTGGTGGCCCAGTTGGCAGGGGCCAGAAGTGCCAGAAAAGAAGCCGTATTTGAATATGCAATAACGTTGTCAGAGTTGGGGACCTCGGGAGAATACCATTCGGACGAACACCCCGACGTCGCATACTTTGTGGCACACGACTCCGGGGCAACGCACCAGCCGATAGGCGAGGTGGTGAAGTTGGCATCATAAACAGCACCCACAGAAATAACATGAGAAATACAGGCGGGCCAACCCATGGAGTCACAATAGCCATCATTACCAGATGAAACGAACAGTGTCATGCCTGCCGCCACGGCATTGGCTGCAGCCTCGGTCATTAAAGTCGAGGCGCTGTCACAGGTACTGGAATACCTTCCACCGCCGAAACTCGTGCTAATAATCATTATCGGGTTGGAAGGATCATCGTATTGATGATCAAAACACCAATCCCAAGCTTCAATCATATCCTTAGTGTAGGCGTTGCCACCGCTTCCATAGGAGATTTTCAATGCATAGAGCTTGGCATTATATGCGACCCCACCGATATAGTCTCCAACAGTTTCTATCTCACCTGCGACAATGCCTGCACAGGCTGTCCCATGGTCATTTAGATCCATGGGATCATTGTCGTCGTCTCCACAGTCATAACCGCCAATAACCTTACTATTAGGGAACCCTCCACCACCCAGGTTGGCGTGTGTATAATCGATCCCCGTATCGCAGATGGCAACAGAGAGACCACTGCCATTATAACTGCTTCTTGGAGTGGCGGCATTTATCAGCGGAATGCCCTGAGCCAGATGAGCGTGAAGGATCCTATCCTTTTCAATCGATAAAACATCAACGTTATCCACTAAGCCCTCAAGCCCTTCAGGGCTAACCTCAGCTGAAAACCCGAACAGATAAATGAACCTGTTTGTTATCCAGACCTCTGCAGGATCAAGGCCCCCGATAACCCCCTCTTGAGCCTCATAAGCTGTCTGCCTCAGTTCCTGTCGAACTGCCATGTCCTTGAAGTTTTGAAGCCGATTCGCTTTTGCCGGCCTGCGCAGGCTCACAATCACACGGGTGGTGGGTTTCCCGTCAATGAAATCCCTGAGAATTTCCTGCGGAGCGGTTAACTTCGGGCTGTCAGATAGGGCCTTGATGACCTGTTCCTGCTGTGGTTCGAAGCCAGGGGCTTCTGCCCGGAGCAATCCGGAAAAAACCAGCATGTAAATTCCGAGGACCACCGCAAACACAAAACCCAACCTTTTTATATTCGTAGTGTTTCCTCCTTTCTTGAAGTGGACCCCAAGTCAAGGATAATTTTCTCCTAAATTAAGGTGCTCTCCTTGAAGAATCAGGCATAGCCCAAAGACTAACCTTGCCTTTTTTGTCTTTCTATTACAACTACAGTATGAAAAAATTGGCGTTACGAGCATCGGTTGAACGCCTTTCTTAATTTTTTTTGCCGAAGGCCCCGCCCACAGGGTAAGGGTCTGATTTCGCTGAACACATTCAGAACAGAATGTCAAGAATTTTTCATAAAAGTATCCTCTAACCCAGCGCCCAAAATCCACAACCCACAACTTTTTTATCAGCTAACTGACGATAAATTCGCCCCCACCCAACATGTTATAACGGGTGGGGAAGGCCTTAACCTCCCATTGTCCCCAGCGAAAGGCTGAAGAGAGCCATGTTGCCCAGGATATGAATAGTTATGGGAACCATCAAACTTCTCTCCTTCTCGTAGGCCACTGCAAAGAGGATTCCGCCCGTTATCCGGGGCAGGAGAAACCCGGAGCCTGAGGGATGAGACAGGACAAAGGCCAGCGTGCTCAGGACTACAGCCGCAAACACCCCCCACCGCCTGAAAAACCCGTACATCACTCCCCTGAAGAAGACTTCCTCCGCCACAGGTGATACAATGCTCCCGACAAGGAAAAAGAGGACGATCTCATTTCGTCCTGCAGGAAGGCGGGTGTGTATCAGTGCAAGGGAATTGATGCCAAAGGCAAATAACGCTGCAGAAGCGATAAGCACGATTATCCCGAAACCGGCTGACCAGACAAGTCCCCTTTTCAACCCGAAGGGCACCCCGGAAAAGGAAAGGCCTATGGAGGACACACCCCCTTCCAGGATCAAAACTGTCAGCATAATCAGGGTTATCTCAAGAAGACGGGCAACACCCAGAATGAGCAACAGATTATCAGCCCCACCGGAGGCCGTAAACCCCGCTACCACCTCGATTACGACAACCGCCGCAAGGGAGACAAGCACTGTTTTTATTTCGATTCTGCCTGTTTCCATCCCAAGGCCCTCAACGCCCTGTAAGCATACCACTGAGTATACCAGTCACCGGAGGTTTCAATCCTTTTTATGATTTCTCCTGCTGCAGCAGCATTCCCCCTCCGGCCAAGGGCATAAAAGGCCATGCAAACCACATTCCGGTGCGGGTCATCCAGCAGGGCCAGAAGAGCGTTGCCGGTTTCGGGTTTCCGGCTTTTACTCATGGCCTTTGCCAGCCAGTAACGCTCAGGCACACAGGGACTTTTCAGCATCTTTTCGCAGGCCTCGAAATCGCTCACATCCATCCCTTTTCGCCCTATAAACTTCAGGGCAGCAACCCTGTCTCTCCAATTTCCCGATTCCATAGCTTCAGATAAATTTCTTACATCTATTGCCCTGCCGCCGCCTGAGTAAAGCAGGATCAGAAGCGCGCCACCGGTCAAAAAACAGAGGATGGAGGCCGCAGCAGAAGCCTTTTCTGAGTTCATGAAGAGGCTCGATGCAAGACGAAGCAGTACGTGCAGAATAATATACAGGATAATGGGAGACCCCGTCAAAAGGCAGAAAAAGGTAAACCTCCGGAAGAATGAATACCTGTCGGTCTTCAGGGAAAACTCTCTCAGTATGATATCTGACCCGGAAAGAAAATCTCCCCGCGGAATTCGAAGAATCTCTTTCCCTCTGTTTTTGAAGACAAATATGCCCTCCTTTTTTACTATCTCCAGATCGGCCTTTGTGTATCCGCTTATGGAAAGATAGTCATAGTCGAGCAGTTTTTCTCTTATAAGTTTTGCCGCCGGATCTTTCCCGTTTTGTTCAGGATTGCACGTCCTGATTATCTTCTGGTCAAGGGATTTGAAGGCCTCCGCGGGATAGAGGGTGTGCCTGTAATAGAAGTCGTTGATCCACTTTCCGGGAAAACCGGACAGGAAAAAACTGTCCCTGATATCCAGAAATACGTGGCTGCCAGCCAGGGGCGTCCACAGAAGTGCCAGCAAAAGGAGGGGAATGATATGGAACAATTCGCTCCATCTGGTTTTTCCCACGGCCTGTTCAGGCATCCATTTCAGAGCAGCCGCGAAAACCACGGGGGGTATAAAAAGAAAATAGGATGCAGCGGCGGGGCAAAAGCCTCTGAAATTCACCAATACAAGGCATCCCATCCATAATATAAGGAGAAAGACCAGAAATAACCTGTTCCGCAAGAAGACACGATCCCATATCCAGGCCGTGGCAAAGGCAAAGATGGAAAGGCCGGTTCCCACTGTCAGCGTGAAAAACAGGCCTCCGAAAAAGGCGGGGCCGAATTCCCCGAGATGGCACATGGCACGCCGGTTGGGCACAGCAAGATAGCCGGCATTACTTACGGCTATAAGGGCACGGTATAGGCCGGCATTGGACAGATAGACCTGTATGGTGGCTATAATTTGAGCTGCAAACAGCCCCGGAAGAAGTATTCTCAATACATTCATTTCGAGAAAACATAACCTCAAGACAGCACATTTGTCAACAGGAATGCAAATCACCTGTTGAATAAACAGCGAATTTTGTGGTAGAAATTTTTTGGGGGCAAATCCCAAATCCCCGGATAAGGTGTTGTGACATCCGTATGCACGAAAAAGGCTTTACACTTCTTGAGGTCATGCTGGCTATGGCTATCCTTGCCATTGCGCTTGTTGCTGTTTTCCAGTCGCAATCACAGAGCATCTCCATGGCAGGTCAGGCAAGGTTCGCGACAACGGCCTCTCTCCTGGCCCAGAGCAAGATGGCTGAAGTAGAAACGATGGACCCGGGAGAGATCAATGCCGACAGCGGGGACTTTGGAGACGATTTCCCTGATTACTCATGGAAGGTTGACGTGACGGAAGCACAAGTAGAAAACGTGAAAAAGATAGAAGTAACGGTCACGAATGAAAGGATGAAATTGAATAATTCTTACAGGCTCGTGCTTTACAGATACATAAAAAAGTAGTTTACTGCTCAGGTTCAAGGTTCAAGGTTCAAGGTTCAAGGTTGACAGTTTCGTGAAAAGTCAAAAAATTGCCACTTTGTCATTCCCGCGAAAGCGGGAATCCAGTAATTACACGCAGCCATGGATTCCCGATCAGGCCTGTCCTCGGCTCCGATCGGGGATCGGGAATGACAAAGCGACAGAAATTCGACTTTTTACGAGTGCATCAAGGTTCAAGGTTGGGGAGCGATGAAGATCGAGCCTTTTGGGCAGGTTGGGTTATGGAGATTAGAAGGATGCCATTCATCCCGGCGCACAGCACGGAGTATTCTGGTGTGAGTTCATAAAATGACGAAAATATCAGAGAAAAATGGCTTTACACTGATTGAGATACTTATCGCCATATTAATACTGGGCACAGTTCTGACTACGGTATATGCCGCCTATACGGGAACCCTCAGAATTGTTAAAGATACCGGATATGAAGACGATATCTACAGTATGGCCAGGGTAACAATGAAAAGGATGACTGAAGATCTGGAATCTATCTGCAAGTATGATGGATCTTTTAAATTTATATCTCAAAAGAGGAATATTAACGAAAAAGAATTCACAGAAATCTCGTTTCTCTCATCTGCTCATTTGAACTTTACTGACGGAAACTCCTCAGGTCTCGCTTTTATCAATTACTTTGTGGAGGAGGACAGCGAAAAAGAGGGTTATGCCCTCATAAGGAAGGATGTGCTGCACAAAGGCGAAGAAGATGAGGAGGTCGAAAGAGGCGGAGGATTTGTCCTGTGTGACAAACTACAATCTTTAAAATATACATTTTTTGATAACAAGGGAGAAGAACATGAAGCCTGGGATTCAGAAGCACAGAAAGACAAGGCGCCTGCTCTGATTTCTATTCATTTAGATTTTACAAACCCCGATGATGAAGAAAATCCGTACAGGTTCAAGACAAACGTCTTTATACCCATGGCTAAAAAATAGGGCCAGGACTCAGGGGTCAGGACTCAGTGATTAAATTATTGCATTAGATCTCCAGTCACGTCAAACGTCCGATTTTCGTATCTTCTCAATAAATCGGGGTAAAACTCCGAATAAGGAATTTAGGCGTGAGCCTTTTATCGTGCTTCTGTTTTTTGAGATATTATACCTACTTTTTGAGAAGTTACCAATTTTCAGGCAAACGATATGAAATCAGAGAATAAACACTTAACCAGATCTGTACTTACAAATAATAATGGTATAGCGTTGATAATCGTGCTCCTGATGATCAGTGTCATCATTGCAATTACGCTCCAGCTCAATATTGCATCAAGATCTGAAATATACGAGGCGGCAAACTTAAAAGACGGCATCAAACTCCTCTACATAGCAAAGTCCGGATTTTACATGGGGGAAGCCCTTTTACTCGAAGATGATAATGGATTCGATTCGCTTAATGAGGACTGGGCAAAGCTGGCACAAATTTCTGCCGGATCAGGAGTTCTTTTTGATGAAGGATATTTTAAACTGAATATTGAGGATGAATCTGGTAAGATTCAGATCAACAAACTCGTGAAGGATAATAAATATAATCACAATATTGAAGATTTGCTGATACGATTTTTAAAACTGCAGGAATTTAACCTTGACGAACAGGAAGTCGATGATATTGTGGATGCAATCAAGGACTGGATAGATGAGGATGATGAAGTTACCGGATTTGGTGCGGAAGAGGCTTATTACAAAGGGCTGGAAAAACCGTATCCCTGCAAGAACGGACCACTGGATTCTATAGGGGAACTGTTAATGATAAAGGGAATTACCAGAGGCATATACTACGGAACAGATGAAAGCCCCGGTATTGCAAACTACATGACAATTTATGGTGATGGAAAAATAAATATCAACACCGCGCCAACACTTGCATTGAGGGCCCTCACGAGCGAGATGACAGAAGAAATGGCCTCAAATATGAATGATTTCAGAAGAAACGAAGAGAACGACCTCTCTAAACCTTCCTGGTATAAAAATGTGACGGGAATGGCCAATATAACAATTGATACTGAATTGATATCCACGGGAAGCAAAGTATTCAAAATCATATCTTTCGGTTACCTGGATAATATGAGCAAAAAGGTAACCGGTGTAATCGAAAGACAGACAAAAAACAAAACAGATAAAACTCTGTCCTGGAAGGTAAACTGATGCCCGAGAGAATTCTTGGCCTTGACATCGGTAAAGAAACTTTAAAAGCTGTCCTGGTTAACACCGGTCTCAAGGGATATGAAGTCCTGGGTATGAGGCTCATCAGTATTCGCGAGTTTGGGGGTACTGAAAACGCCCTCAAGGCATTGCTGGAAGATGATATCTACAAGGGTAATATCTGTGTCACGTCTCTTCCGGTTAAGAATTTTTCATTTCGTAACATTAAACTTCCATTCAAAGACAAAAAGAAGATCAGCCAGACCATCTCCTATGAACTGGAGCCGCTTCTTCCGTATCCTGTTGATGATGTTCTGATCGACTATGTAATTTCCAATCAATCGGATCAATCGGACGTAATTGCGGCAGCTATACCAGAATCCGATGTCGGAAATCTGTTTCAAATCCTTGAGGAATGTCAAATAGAGGCAACGGTTATCGATATCGATTCCGTATCCGTTGTATTGAAACTCCTGAACAGCAGCATTGCCACAGGCTGCGGCCTGCTTTTAGATGTGGGCACAAGGGACACATCGGGTGTAATTTTCAATGAGGAAAAGATCTGCCATCTGAGACACTACAACTTCGGAGGAGAAGAAACTACCAAAGCAATAGCAAATAACCTCGAAATCCGGTTTGCTGAAGCCGAAAAGAAAAAAATAACGTACAAGACCGATGAAAGCAATGAGGAAATCCTTAAAATCTATAAAAAATTCCTTGGCGAAATAAAAAACACGCTGCAATTTCTCAGTTTGAAAGGTGAACTCGAATCAGAGGTTTCAAAAATTTTCCTTACCGGCGGCGGCGCGATTGATCCGTTATTAAAACAGGAAATAGAAAATTTCTTTTCCGTTCCTGTTGAAATGGTTGATATCTCAGAAACAGACGATATCCGTTTTGAAGGGGAAACCGGGGAAGACTGGTACCCCATGATAATGAACAATGCTCTCGCCCTTGCTACGCGAGAGACAAAAAAAGCCGGTGGTTTTAATTATGCCGTTGGAGAATTCGGGCCAAAGAAGAAATATGAAAAATTCAAAAAGGACTTCACATGGATAGGGGCAGCGATTCTGGCCATCCTGCTCTTATTCGGAATCAATTTTTATACTGACTATCACTATGACCGGGGTCATTTAAAGCAATTGAAACATGAAATCAATGATGTTTTCAAAAAAACCTTTCCGGAAGTAACAAGAATAGTCAATCCGGTCCAGCAGATGAAGGTCAAGATAGCAGAAGCGAAGAAATCCTCCATAGCGCCAGACAGAGTCGGCTCCGGTTCAACGGTACTGGATATTTTGAAAGATATGGCCCGTCTTGTTCCCGGACCTACTGACGTCCTTGTGAAGAATTTTACCTTTGACGGTAATACTATAGAAATCAAAGGGGAAACCGACAATTTCAACACCGTCGATAGCATAAAAAGTTATCTTGGCAAATCGGACTACTTTAAAAACGTCAAGATAAGTTCAGCCAGCCTCATCAAAAAAGGAAGCAGGGTTGGTTTTAATTTAAAGATGGAGCTTAAATAGTGGGTAGTGGTTAGTGGGTTATAGGCACTGTGACAGGAAGGTTATTATGAGTCCCTGGACAAAATTTAAGATCAAGTTAACGAAACGTGAAAAATATTACGTATTCGCGGGGGTTTCTTTTATATTAATATTTCTTATCATCCAGTTTGCCCTGTTCCCTTTCTTTGAGGCTAAGGCAAAGATCAAGCGTTCCGTTCAGACAAACGAGAGAGCCCTAAAGGAGATTATTTTACTCAGTTCGGAATACAAGGCGTTAGGAAAGGATTCGAAATATATTCAGAGGGCCCTTGCCCTGAGGAAAAAGGATTTTGCATTATTTTCCTTTCTGGAAAAACAGGCGGGCCGGGCCGGCGTAAAATCAAACATAAAACATATGAAACCTTCCACTTCAACAACTACCGGCTCTTACAAAGAATCATCCGTAGAAATGAACCTCGAAGATATAACATTAAAACAGCTTGTCAATTATCTATATTTTGTAGAATCACCGGAATATCTGGTCAGGATCAAAAGGCTCTCAATAAAACAGAGCACGGGTAACCCGGAATTCCTGACCGCTTTGATTCATGTGATAACATATCAATAGAGCGGGCCAGGCCAACCGGCGTAAGGCTGATATGGAAGATGTGTTCAATTAAAAAGAACGTGGAAAAATGAAAACAAAACAATGGATTTCTTACATATTATACGGCAGTCTCGTAACAGCAGTTTTTCTTTACTATCTCTTCCCTTCTGAAACGGTAAAGAATTATATAGTCTCAACCGTAACTGACAATAACCCCGGCATTAATCTGTCGATCGGTACCACGAGGATCGGTTTTCCACCGGCAATAAGATGTGAAAATCTTGCGGTAAGTTTTAAAGATAAAAAGAATTCAGCGCTCAAGGCAGACGTTGTAAAAGTGCGGCCGGCCCTCATGAACCTTTTAGCGGGCAGGCTTTCTCTATTGTTATACGCCAATGTATATGAGGGAAATGTTGATGCAAGTGTAAGTTTTGAAAATCGCATGTCAACTGAAGGGCCGATGGAGGTTATCATTGGTCTGGACAATATCAATATCGGTAAATGTTCTTATCTTCGAGACGCATCAGATCGACAGATAGATGGCAAACTCAAGGGATTTCTAAGATTAAACGGCGAACATGATAAAATCATGAATAGTACCGGCAACGCCGAGTTCATCCTTGTTGACCTTAGTATCCGGCTTCTGAAAAACATGTTCGGTTTTGATACATTGACCTTTGACAGAATAGAAATAAGCATGAGCTTGAAGAATAGAATTTTGAAAATGAATGAAATAAATTTTGCCGGGAAACAAGTGAATGGTACCCTTAAGGGTAACATATTTCTTCAACGTAATGTCACTCAAAGCAGGCTTGCCTTAAGGGGTGATATAGAGATACCGGCTTTAAACAGAAAATTTTCAACCTTTTTAACCGGAACACTGGCAAATCCGATCCCGAGGTTTATGTAAGGTCATGATGGCCCGATACCGCATATTTTTCATCCTTCTGGCAATTACTGCTTTGTCATATTTATCCGTGGATATCTTTTACAAAGTAGTGAATGCAAAGCTTACAGAGGTTAAAACGAAAGAGGTGTCGAAGGCAGAAAGCACTGACAGAAAGGTTTTTAAGAAACCTCCCCTGGATTCCTACCGGGTCATATCAGAAAGGAATTTGTTTGGTTCAACCGACAAGGAAAGTTCGGAAATAAAATTTGATGTCGATGAGCTTGAACCCACAAAACTTAAACTGGTTCTCCTCGGAACAGTGTGCAGCAACAGTAATTTCGGTTTTGCCGTCATTGAGGATACAGACAAAAGAAAACAGGAACTTTTCAGGACAGGAGATACCGTTGCCTCTGCCGAGGTCATTAAAATCCTTAAGGGCAAAGTTATACTGAGGGTTGATGGCAGGGATGAAATATTATCGATAAAGGAAAGTGGTGCCGGAGAAGGGGTTTACAAAAAGCCGGTTCCAAGCCCGAAAGGCAAAATAACGGTAAGTAAAACTGACATTGATGATGCATTTAAAAACATGAGCCAGATGCTGACGCAAGTCCGCATAAGGCCTTACTTTTCCGCAGGAAAGCCGGATGGGTTTATGGTAAGCAGAATAAAACAGGCAAGTATTTTTCAAAAGATGGGTTTGAAAAACGGAGACGTGATCCAGGGAGTCAATGACAGCCCGATAGGAAGCGCAGATGACATGCTTGGACTTTATAAGGGATTGCAATCCGGTTCTGAAATAACCCTCAATATAAAAAGGAGCGGGAAGCAGGAAACCCTGAAATATACTTTCAAATAAGAAGGCATGGCCTTAGCCTTTAACCTTTATGGCTTCGTGAAAAGTCGAAAATCGAGTCACTCTCGCGAAGCTTGTCCTCGACCCCGATCGGGGAGCTGGAGTCCATAAGCACTTGAAAGGACTGGATTCTCGCTTCCGCGGGAATGACAAAAGGGTAGAAACTAGACTTTTTACGAAATTGTCAACCTTGAACCTTTAACCTTGAACCTTGAACCTTAAATCATATGTACACATCATTTTTTGATCTAAAAGAAAATCCGTTTAATTTAACTCCAAACCCCAGGTATCTTTTTTTGAGTCCTCAGCACAGGGAAGCACTCAATCATCTTATTTACGGAATCAACGAAAAGAAAGGCTTTATTGTGATTACAGGAGGAATCGGAACCGGCAAGACGACCATTTGCAGGGCCCTTCTTTCCGCTCTGGACCAGTCGATTGATACTGCCCTGATCTTCAACTCCTTTATCTCGGACAATGAACTTTTACAGACAATTAATCAAGAATTCGGTATCCCACTATTCTTAGGCAGAGAAACGAAAAAGCGTTACATTGATGCGTTGAATGAGTTTCTCCTGAAGAATTTCGCCTCCGGCAGAAATGCAGTCATACTGATCGACGAAGCCCAGAATCTTTCACTGAGTGTCCTCGAACAGATCCGAATGCTTTCAAATCTTGAAACCGAAAGGGAAAAACTGCTCCAGATTGTACTTTTTGCCCAACCGGAACTGCAGGATTTTCTGAGCACTCCATCCCTGAGACAGCTTAATGAGAGGATTACAGTCAGGTATGAAATAGAACCCCTCAACCAGGAACAGGTACAGGATTATATAGAATATAGATTGGAAGTTGCCCGGGGGAGCAATGAAAACATAAATTTTTCGCAGGGCGCTTACAAAACCATTTTTGAATATTCAAAGGGAATCCCCCGGCGGATCAATGCCATCTGTGACAGGGCGCTTCTTATAGCATATACCAGGGACACTTACAGTATTGACAAAAAGATGATCAGGCAGGCCGTTGATGACATTGGCAGAAATTATTTAACGAAAGATGGTCATTCAGAAAAAGAACAAAATAAGTTCTTGATATTTATTGTGATATTTCTTATATTATTAGTTTCTGGATTAATGATCACTATTAACTGGGACGATATTTTAAAATTCTTTTCAAATTATATTAGTGACATATAATGAGCCATATAAATGATGCCCTGAAAAAGGCGCAAGAAGAAAAGGACAGCCTTTATCAACGCTATAAAAAGTTGATATCTTCCCGGCATCAACAGAAAAATACCAGGAAGGCAAAGAGAAAAGTCCCCAGGGGGATGGTTTTAATTTTGTTTGCTCTGATACTTGTTTCTTTTGCCTTGTACTATGTTTTCTCGGACACTCATCTTAACAAATCAGCATCACCTGGAAGTACAAAGATAAAAAAAGTACTCACACCTCTTAAAAAAACGACAAACAGGCCAAAGATCCCTGTTGCAAAATCCCGCGATGTTCGAAAAGCAGCGGTACCTGTCGAGAAAACAACAAAGGACTCCAAAGCACTCTTAAAAGAAGAAAAAACATCAACGCTCCCCGTGAAAATGGCAGGAGATTCGAAGGAGCCGGCAAAAACTTATGATGTAAAACTCCTGTATCAACAGGCTTTAAACTATCAGCAGAAAAATAATCTGACAAGAGCAGAGAATATATACAGAAAAATCCTGGACACTGATCCGAAGCACGTTTCTGCCCTGAATAATCTCGGCGTGATTTATATGAGCCAGAAACAGAATGGAAAAGCAATACAAACCTTTACAAAGGCGATCAATCTGAAGGGTGATTATGTCGATCCATATTACAATCTGGCCTGTCTCTATTCTCAATCAGGAGATACTTCCAGGAGTCTTAATTATCTGAAAAAAGCGATAAACATAAAAAATGATGTGAAAAACTGGGCAATTAATGATATAGACTTAAGATACTTACATACATTAGATGAGTTTAGAACAATCACTGGACAACCATCTAAAGTTTCAGAAGAAAAAAACGATATCTATATAGTGAAAAAAGGTGAGTGGATTTTCGATATAATTCGAAGAGAATATGGAGCTTCAGATGAAGAAATCTCCAGATTATTGGAATTGATAAAAAGTCTCAATCCTGAAATAGAAGACACGAATATCATCCACTCCGGACAGAAACTGGTACTACCTGAGGCGGCAAAGCCGCAAGAGCAGAGCAATGAGGACTGAGAACTAAAGGCTAAAGGTTTTTCCTTGTACCTTGTACCTTGTACCTTGTACCTTGTACCTTGCACCTTGCACCACGCACGCAGGATTTATCACATGAAAACATCATCAAAGAAAAATCTGTTACTGCTGATCATTATATTGTGCATTATACCCTTTCTGTTGCCCGGAAGTATAATGGGAGCACGAGTAACAGGTCAGGACAAACTCGCCACAACCTCCGATAAAAAAACAGAAAAACCCAAAAAAGAAGCCTCAGGAACCAGGCAAGTCAGTAAAATTGTAAAAAAGGAAACACCGGCAAAAGCCGGGCGATCCTCAGATGAACCTAAATATATTACCATCGACTTTAATGATGTTGATATAGGGGTATTTATTAAATTTATCAGCGAGTTGACTGGCAAAAACTTTGTAATAGATAAAAGTGTCAGAGGAAAGGTTACCATTGTTTCTCCAAAGAAAATTTCGGTCAGTGAGGCATACAAAGTTTTTGAATCTGTCCTGGAGGTGCACGGTTTTGCTGCCATTCCCGCCGGAGACATTATTAAAATTGTACCTTCCCGGGAAGCAAAAGAGAGAAATATTGAAACCCGCCTGAAAAGGCAGTCCATAAGCCCTGAAGACAAGGTCATAACCCAGATTATATCTCTCAATTATGCCAACCCTGATGAGATGAAAAAGGTTCTTACACCCCTCGTATCAAAATCAAGTGTGATCCTGTCCTACCCCCCCACGGGCATGCTGGTTATAACGGATCTACTTTCAAATATCAAAAGACTCCTCAGGATTATCAGCGCACTGGATATCGAAGGTATTGAAGAGCAAATTTCCGTTATCACACTTGCACATGCATCTTCGCAAGAAATTGCCAAGTCTCTGAGTCTCATCTTTCAAAAAACGGGCAAATCACAAAAAGGCACCCTTGCCTCACTCATACAAATCGTGCCGGATGAGCGTACTAATACAATCATTACACTGGCAAGTGAAAATGACACATTCCGCATCCGGCAGCTAATAAAACTTCTGGACAAGGAAATCCCCAAAGGTGAAGCAAGGGTACGCGTCTATCGCCTTCAAAATGCCGACGCCGAAGAACTGACAAAGGTTCTGATGAATCTTCCTTCTAAAGGTGCAAAAACAGCCGTTAAGGGGAAAAGCCCCCTTCTTTCAAGAGATACTCAGATCATACCGGACAAGGCCACGAACACCCTGATAATCACGGCGGACAGGGATGATTACAGGGTCCTCCAAGATGTAATCAAAGAGCTCGACATTCCCCGTCCTATGGTCTATATCGAAGCACTTATCATGGAGGTTAATGTCGACAAGGGGTTTAAGCTCGGTGCCGAATGGGTAGGGGGAGACTACTTAAGCACTACCCCAGGCCGAACCAAAGTTTACGGTGGGGGATTTAGAAGTGGCGGTATAATGCCATCACCAGGTGAAACCGGGATTATCGGTTTCCCGGAAGGATTTTCTGTCGGTGTACTGGGCCAGACAATCCAAATCGGAGACTTTAAATTTCCCAATCTCGGCGCTATCTTCCAAGCATATCAGAAAGACAAGGATGTCCACATCCTCTCAACACCTCAGCTACTTACACTGGATAACGAAGAGGCTGAGATCTATGTCGGGAAAAATGTCCCTTATCAAACCAGGTCAGAAACTTCATCTGCTGATTTAGACTACAGCACCTATGAGTACAAGGATGTCGGCGTATCCTTAAAAATCACCCCCCAGATTAGCCAGGAACGATTTGTAAGACTCAACATATTTCAGGAAGTCACCAAATTGGTAGATTCAACAACTCCAGGCGATCGCCCCACAACACTGAAACGGACAACCAAGACAGCGGTATCAATTAAAGACAGAAATACTATTGTCATCGGCGGCCTCGTCGGGGATGACATTACGAATACAGTGTACCAAGTTCCCTGCCTCGGAAACATACCTCTCATTGGCTGGCTCTTTAAATACAAAAGTGAGAACCGTGAAAAAACAAATCTTTTCATATTTATTACGCCTTACATCATTGAATCACCGGTTGAGGCCAAGGCACTTTACGAAAAGAAACAAAAATATATAAATAAGGTTGAAGACGGGACCATCAAAACATACAGAAATAAACGGGATAAAAAATAGAAACCCATGGCTCAAAACTTTCAACTTGAGACGCCTGGCCTCTCCAAAGAAATAATCGAAAATGCCAGGAATATACATGCTGCAAAAGGTGACGGCATCGTAGATATATTAATCCAGCAAAAGGCCATTGCCGAGACAGATCTCCTTCAGGCAATGAGCTCTCAATTCGGGGTTCCTTTTGTTGCCGATCTTTCCATGGAGAATCTTAATATCGATTTTACAAAACAGATCCCGATCCAGTACCTGAGAAAACACAAAATGGTGCCTCTTGAAACCCCGGATGATACTCTCATAGCGGTGAATGATCCCTCCGATTTTCAGGCTCTCGATGATCTTCGCCACATCCTGGGCCGGGAGGATGTTCAAGTAATTCTTTCTACACGTGCAGCTATTCTCTCCGCCATAAACATGGCATATGACCTGGGTCAGGATTCCTCCGAAGAGTTTATCCAGGATATGAATGGCGAATCTCCGGACAGCATTATTTCCGAAATCGAGGAAACAGCCGACCTGCTCGACGATACAAGCGATGCACCGGTTATAAAGCTGGTCAACCTCCTGTTATCAAGGGCTGTCAAGGCTCGGGCCAGTGACATTCATATAGAACCATTCAAGCAATCTCTTGTTATCAGGTATCGAATCGACGGCATATTATATAATATCATGAACCTGCCTAAAGGGATTCAATCTTCTCTGGCCTCCAGAATAAAAATTATGGCGAAACTTGATATCGCCGAAAAGAGACTTCCACAGGATGGAAGAATCGATGTCAAAATAGGAGATAACGCCATAGATATCCGCGTATCTATGATTCCCATAGCCTTCGGTGAAAGAATTGTCCTGAGACTTCTTGATAAAACAGGTACCATCTTCAAGTTGACCGACCTTGGAATTGACTTAGAAAGACTTACAGTCCTTCATGAGCTCATACACTCTCCATACGGAATTATTCTGGTAACGGGACCAACGGGAAGCGGGAAAACGACTACTCTGTATGCAGCATTATCCACCATAAACAATCCTGAAATAAACATTATTACAATAGAAGACCCGATTGAATATCAAATAGAAGGTATCGGGCAAATTCAGGTTAACCCGAAGATTGACCTTACCTTTGCCAACGGACTGCGATCAATCGTGAGACAGGACCCTGATGTCATTCTGGTAGGAGAAATCCGTGATAAGGAAACCGCTGAAATCGCTATTCAATCCTCGCTGACGGGACATCTTGTCTTTTCTACCCTCCATACAAACGATGCGGCCAGCACAATCACCCGACTTATAGATATGAAAATGGAACCATTCCTTATATCTTCTTCTGTAATAGCCATCATAGCGCAGAGACTGGTCAGAACTCTCTGCCCTGACTGTAAAGAATCGTACACCCCGGGTTATGAATCACTGGCAAGCATAGGCATTGAAACGAAAATGCTGGAAAATAATAAGATCTATAGAAGCATGAAATGCCCCGCCTGCATGAATACGGGTTACAGGGGAAGAACAGCCATCTTTGAAATGATGGTTCTCAATGATGACCTGAAAAAAGTGATTCTTAAAACATCGGACGCGAATCAGATAAGGAGCGAGGCAATTAAATCAGGAATGTCAACCCTAATGCATGACGGCGCGCGCAAAGTTCTCGAAGGAATTACGAGCATCGAAGAAGTTTACAGGGTTACTGGAATGTAATCCCTATCCCAATGCCTCCGTGAGATGTTTCAATCCCCCTGAAATATCCTGTCCCAGATGGAAGCGAACGACTTGCCTTCCAGCATCAAGTAATGCCTGTCTGTCACCCATAGCCTGAGCCATTTCAAGAACGCCGAAGCTCATTGATGAGGCAGATGATTCAACATCGTCAGGGATAGAGACATCTTTTTCATCATCGGCAGTGAACTGAATAAACAGACCTTTACCGGCATCACCCTTATGCAATTGCCCGGTAGAGTGCAGAAAACGCGGCCCGTAACCGGCAGTTGTGGCAAGATTATATCGATCACGAATCCTTGCTCTCAGTTTCAAAAGGGCATTGTCTGTTTCATCTGTCGGCTGAACATATGCCTGCAGGGCTACGTAAGTGCCTGGAGTTGCTTGCCCTATAAAAGCGGTGAGGGCTTCACCGGGGGTACGGGCCTCTGGTCCTCCGTAAACGGTGATTCCATCATAACGAAGCGTCGATGTCTGAGATGGCAGGGTACCCTTTTTTATATATTCATCGACCATCCGGAGGGAAAGTTTTTTGGATGATTCAACATCGGGCTGATCAAAGGGATTGATCTGTAAGATATGGCCGGCAACGGCAGTCGCCATCTCCCAGAGGAAAAATTGCCCACCTAAATCGTACAGGTCTTTAAGATGTATATCTACGACAGGATGACCAGCATCCTCCAGAGCCTTTAACGCCGGCCCATATGCCCCTTCCCATTCCAGATTCAGAGATATAAAAAAACGGTCATTACCATACCTGTCAGGAGATCCCACCGGCTCGCCTACAACCGGCAGAATGCCCTTGCCTTCTTTGCCCGTGCTTTCCGCTATGAGCTGTTCCACCCAGTTGCCGAAACTCGCTATTTCAGGTGAAATGATAAGGGTTAACTTATCCCTGCCGGCCCTGGCGAGCATCCCAATCATAACACCCAGCGACAGTCCCATATTGCCAGAATTGAATTTCCTGCAGCGGTCCTCCATCTCCATGGAACGTTCAAGAAGTTTTCTCACATCCAGACCAATCAACGCTGCCGGAAGCAATCCAAAATAAGAAAGTGCCGAGTAACGACCACCTATATTCGAATCATTCAGAAATGTTGCCCGAAAGGAATTACGGTCAGCCAAACCAGCCAGTGAAGAACCCGGATCGGTAATGGCAACGAAATGTTTGCCGGCACGATCGCCCAGTGCATCCCATACCAGGTTGTAGAAATACTTAAAAAAAGAAAAGGTTTCAACCGTTGTGCCTGACTTGGTGGAAACAACAAAAAGGGTTTTCTCCGGTTCCAGTCTTTTTTTATGATACAGAACGTAAGCCGGGTCGGTACTGTCGAGTACTGCAAGATCAAGGTATCCCTCCGGAACTCCGAAAGTTTTTCTCAGGACCTCAGGGGCGAGACTCGACCCGCCCATCCCCAGAAGCAGAGCGTGAGTGAATCCATCTGCACGCAATTCATCAGTCAGTTGCTGCATCCGGTTGATACTGTTACTCATAAACCGGGGGCTTTCTAACCATCCCAGCCGGCTGCTGATCTCAGCAGGATCAGGCTTCCACACTGTATAGTCCTTTGACCAGATCCGCTCTATGATACGATTTTTCTTCAATTCAGCCAGGACAGTATCCACCTGATGCTGATAGTTTCGAAGATTTATCTGCCAGTTTTCTGTAAGCATTCTGACACTCTTTTTCGGGTTTCGAGTTTCGGGTTGGGCGCTGAATTTCTGATCACCGGCCACTGATCCCTGATCCCTGTGGACTGTTACTTCACTTGACAAGCTTCTTTGCTGCCTGTATCACATGCTCTGCTGTAATGCCGAACTTTTCATACAGAAACGAAGCTGGCGCGCTGGCACCAAAACCACCCATACCGACAACGGCTCCTTCCAACCCCACGTAGTGTTCCCATCCCAGCCTGATTCCTGCTTCAACAGCCACACGGGCCTTTACAGAAGAGGGCAACACGTTCCCCCTGTAATCTTCCGGTTGCCCGTCAAATATTTCCCAGCTTGGAAGTGAGACAACCCGTACGTGAAATTCTTCTTTGGCCAACTGTTTTCCTGCTTCAAGGGCGATGTGCAGATCAGATCCTGTACCGATCAGAATGACTTCGGGCAAACCTTCTGCAGATTCCCACAATATGTATCCACCTTTCTGAAGATTTCGTGCCGACGCATACTCTGATCTATCCAGGTTCGGAACATTCTGGCGGGTAAAAATCAGAGACGTCGGTCCACTGCTATTAAGGATGGCAAATTTCCATGCCTCCACCACTTCGGCGGCATCGGCAGGTCGGATAACTGTCAGATTCGGAATATTGCGCAGGCTCATAATCTGCTCAACGGGCTGGTGTGTCGGACCATCTTCGCCCACGCCGATGCTGTCATGGGTAAAGACATAAATAACCCGTATGCCCATCAGGGAGGCAAGGCGTATGGACGGGCGCATATAATCGGAAAATACCAAAAATGTCCCCGTAAATGGAATGATGCCACCATGCAAAGCCATACCCCCGGAAATGGCGCCCATTGCATGCTCGCGAACGCCGTAATGAATGTTTCGTCCACCATAATCCCAGCGACTGCCAACGGCTCCCTGTGAATCTCCGGGAACGGTACCGGGGGACTGAAAATCCCCGTAACCCTTCAGCCATGTAAAACAGGATGGATTCAGATCGGCAGAGCCTCCAATGAGCTCCGGCAGACATGTGGCAAGATACTGCATAACAGCTTCGGAAGCCTTTCGAGTGGCAATGCCTTTCGGGTCAGGTTCGAATTCAGGAAAGCCTGATTCCCAATTCTCCGGTAATTTTCCATTCAGCATCCGCTCGAACTCAGCCGCACGCTCGGGAAAAGATTCCTTATATCGATTGAATTCGGACATCCATTCAGATTCATGTTTTTCACCAATATTCAAAGCACCTTGCATGTGCCCCAATACATCATCAGGTATAAAAAACTCCTGTTCTGCTGGCCAGCCGATGTTTCTTTTAGCCGCTATAACTTCTTCAGGGCCGAGAGGTGATCCGTGGGCTCCGGAAGTGTTCTGTTTGTTAGGAGCACCATAGCCTATCAAGGTACGGACAGAAATAATGGAAGGATGGCCTGTTTCTTCCCGCGCATTTATCAATGCCCTGTCTATCTCCGCAATATTGTTTCCATCTTCCACATATTGAACATGCCAGTTACAGGCTGCAAATCTCCCCTGCAGATCTTCCGTAACGGTAAGATCTGTGGAACCGGCCAGGGAAATACGATTATCATCAAAAAGAACAATCAATTTGCCAAGCCCCAGATGTCCGGCCAGGGCGGAGGCTTCGAAAACGACTCCTTCCATAAGGTCCCCGTCACCGGCAATGACATAGGTGTAATGATCGACAATTTCATGGCCGGGCCGGTTGTATGTGGCCGCCAGATATGCCTCGGCTATGGCCATACCCACCGCGTTGCTTATCCCCTGACCGAGGGGTCCTGTTGTTACTTCAACGCCCGGTGTTATCCCGAGTTCCGGATGACCCGGAGTCTTGCTGCCCCATTGCCGGAAGTCCTTGATATCTTCAAGCGAGAGGTCATAACCAGTTAAATAAAGAAGGGAATAGAGAAGCATTGAACCATGTCCCGCAGAAAGGACAAATCGATCCCGATCCACCCATTTCGGATTGGCTGGATTATGCTTAAGATGTTTTGTCCAGAGAGTATATGCCATTGCGGCTGCCCCCATGGGCAAACCCGGATGCCCTGAATTGGATTTCTGTATCGCGTCAACAGAAAGAAAGCGAATGGTGTTAATACAGCGCTCGGCTAATCGTTTTTCATCGTTACTCATTATCAAGTACCCTCCGGTAAATAGTAGATATGATCATTTTTTATAATCGTTGTGACGAGCATTTAAACAGGTATCTTTCTATTGTGCAACATTTTTCCCGAGACCTTTGCATAACGTCCCCTTTTGCCCAATTTCTGCGTCAGGCTCAAATTTCAATCCTCGAAATATCCAATATATTCCTGTGGTTAAAATCTTTGCCTTCCTTGAACTTGAACAAAATTGAACATTCTGCAAAGGTCTCTTCCCTTTTTCTCAAAATCCCCGCATAGAAGAACCAGAAGACAGGAAAAGATCAATTCATCAGAAGTGACTATGAGATATTTTCAAAGCTTTGACTCATCTTCAACAGTTGCAAAAATATAGTTGTGCAATATTGGGCATATAGA
>CAZGAK010000021.1:0-2996 GCA_964523565.1 uncultured Syntrophaceae bacterium
TTCGCCAAACATTAATATATGATGTTTAACGCCCAGATATTTGGTAACATCCCTGGCCAGTGGGAGATCCTGTCCTTCTTCCATACTGACCGTAAAACATTCTATGTCCGGTTTTATCTGATAGGCCATGTAGGTTATGAGACTGCTGTCCAATCCTCCACTCAGGAGGACACCCGTTACGGCATTATCCTTCATCCGTTTTTCGGTTGCCTCTATCAGGAGTTGCTTCACTACTTTTTTGGCTTGCTCAAAATCTTCGAACTCCGGGGTTTCAACCGCTTCGAATTTATATTTCTGAAAACCCAGCTCGCGTGAGTAAACATAGCCCGGGGGGAACTCCTTGATATCATCTACTATATCAACGAGGGCCTTTGCCTCCGAGGCAAAGCATAACCCGCCTTCACTATCATGTCCATAATAGAGAGGTTTTATGCCCGTACGGTCGCGGGCCAGTATCAGGCGGCCATTATCTGAAATAGCGCAGGAAAAATCTCCGTCTATCTTACCGGCAAACCTGGTACCAAACTTATCATAGAGGGCAAGTAAAGCTTCAGCATCAGTCGAATTTCCCTTTTCCGGATTGTAAACACGTCCATCGAGGACGACTGACGTCTTGCCGTTGAATGTATGATGAGAACCGTCCTTACAGTCAGCGCCCATGTTTAATTCATTACATCCTATATTTACCGTATCATTACGGTATATTCGTCTCTCGTGCGGACCTCTGTATTCGATTCTCTCAAGCATTTTATCTAATTTGCCATTGTCAGCACCTAAAATTCCAGCAATTCCTGCCACAACCATGCCTCCCTATCTTTATGATTTTGTTTCCCGGAAAGAGTCAAGCACCTTAACGGCATCGAAACCGTCAACACAGTATGCATCCGCTCCTATTTCGCGGGCATACTCCTGAGATACCGCCGCACCGCCAACCAGAACCTTGACCTTATCCCTTAATCCGGCTGCTTTAAGTGCCTCGATTATTTCGTCCATAACCAGCATCGTTGTAGTCAGCAAAGCGGAAAGGCCAAGGTAATCGGGGTTATTTTCCCTGACGTACTCAACGATCTTTTCCGTAGGAATATCTATTCCCAGATCCGCTACTTCGTAGCCGGATCCCTTGAGCAGAATGGCAACTATATTCTTCCCGATATCGTGGATGTCTCCCCTTACCGTTACTATGGCAAATTTCCCTTTTGTTTCAATATTGGAGGCTTCGAGATGCGGTTTCAGTATGTCCATAGCTGCGCTTACCGCCTCGGCAGATGCCAGCATGTCGGGGATATAGTATTCCTTTGCGTTAAATTTTTCTCCAACGATCTCCATTCCTGCGGTTATCCCATTTGTAATTATTTCATCAACGGGAATGTTGTTATCGAGAGCCGCCTGTGTCAATTCCAGCACACCGGGCCCTGACAAGGTATCATCTATTCCCTCATCATCCTGGGTCATTCTCCCCTGAATAACATTTTCCTTAAGTGCAGCAATAATGTCTTCACTCATTTATATCTCCCTTCTTCGTATACATTCAGCCTTGGCAACAGGCCGGGTATTTCATTAAATATTCTTGAAGTGGTAGCCTGATCTATATGCTCCACAGGTTTTGCAAGAAGCTCGTTCATTTTTTCATAGGCCAGGACGAACACATTATCAGTTTCCCCATCCCCTTCAAACGGATAGGGTGGTGACAGTTCGCCAGTTCTCATCACCTTGCGAATATATTTGATGTAAAGTTTCTGTGGCGTTTGCACCACTGCCCTTATCTGTTTTAATGTATCGGCGATCTCTGCCTCGTCGATTCGCGGCTGCCTCAGGAAAAACTTGATCATCTGGAAGTGGGCATCATCCAGGACTGCCTGGAGCAGACAGAAGACGGAATTACAGTCAAGAAGTCCATACGCGCAATGCAGGTACTGCGGCCCGCTAAGAGTAACCAGTATATCCGAAAATAACCGCTCTATTGATGCCTGTTGTCCCGGTGTCTTTGAATCGCACACGCCAGACGTGGAGTAGTTAGGTATCTTGTAAAATCGTGCCATCTGGGCACAGTCGACGTTGTACTGGCTGGTTTCAATGGCACCATAAGAATCGCCGAGGGTGTCCATTCGCGTCCTGACGGGCACGCTCCCGTAAATAACAGGCGTTCCCTTGTTTACCAGTTGTCCCAATGTGATTCCGGCCAGGACTTCAGCGTTAATCTGGGCAATAATGCCGGCTTCCTTGATAGGGGCCGTGCTTCCTGCCTGAGGAGAGGAGGAAACCACTATAGGCAATCCCCTCTTGCATATCTCGATAAAAGTTTCCGTAGTATCATCAACAAATTGCAGGGGACTTTTTACCAGACAGGTTATAAACGAAATGATGGGATTTTCTTTGAGTTGTTCTTCCCCTCCTGCTATCAACTTTGCCATGTTCACCACATTGTCAAGCTGGCTCAGGCTTGTTAAGCCGGCCATAACATGTTTGGTTGTGTTGTTCAGGGAGGCAAAGAATTTGTTGACGTCCTTGTTGTCTTCCATAATGTCCTTATCCTGGATGTTAACTGTTCGTATATAGCCGTCCAGTGTTTCCAGGTGCTCGCAGACGTGTGCAGACTTGCAGAGATCGGCGACTGTCCCGCGCCGCGGGGTAAATTCGGGTACCTGAATCTCAACGCGAGGATCAGCTTTTTTGGTATATGTATGAAAATCAACATCCAGCCAGATATTTGTTTCAGAGCCGGAGACAAAGTAGACCCGTGGCTCTTCACCATGCATTACAAGAGCATTGTCCGGATTTCTTGCACCGAGCTTTACTGTTTTGGGTGCGCTGTCGAGGGCATCGAGGACGAGTTTCTCCGGGATCTTTATGATCCACGTCGGATGGTCACCGGATTCAACCGGTGTGACATCCGCACCACTCGCGGCAAATATCTCTGCGGCCTTTTGATTGAAACATATCAGGCCGGGGTCAACCAGAATTTCCATGGAAGCCTTATGAATTTTCTCTATATGCTT
>CAZGAK010000021.1:3096-34535 GCA_964523565.1 uncultured Syntrophaceae bacterium
TCGATGGTCTTTATAGTAACGAGTGCCTGGGTTGAATCTACGGAAATGGGAAGCACGAGGGGGTCAAAGTAAATCTTGTCCTCATTAACACCCAGACGGGTTAGGTGCTTTATTATTATTTCAGCGGCATCCAGCCGCTCTTCGACGGTTCTTGGGATACCCTCCTCTTTCATAACCAAGGCTATCAGCGATGCCTTTCTATCTGCCGCCAGGCGACCGACAGATTCCAACCTCTCCGGTTCTGCATTGACGGAGTTGATCATTACCGCCTCGCCGCGATATTTGTTGATGGCGGCTTCCAGGACTGCGGGATCATCGCTGTCAATGCACACTGGCTTATCAGTTGCATTCTGCACGACATCTATCACCCACTCCATTATAGCCGATGCGTCTTCTCTTGCGTCCTGACCGACACCGGCATTCACATCGATGTAATCCGCGCCTGCATCGGCTTGTGCCACGGCGAGGTTTGCCAGGAACTCCTGATCTTTGTTGGATATCGCCTGTCCCACGGATTTGATGGAAGCATTTATTTTTTCACCTATTACCAGCATATTGTTTCCCCTATGTTTTTACACATCGATTATTCCCGGTATCTCTTTCTTAAACTGTTCTCTAATGGCATCAGGAACAAATGATCGGGGCGGGCTGCCAAGTATTTCCAGCACCTTTTCAGTAGCTCTGGCCTTCGTATCTTTTGCGCCGTTGGCTTGCCATATGTCCCGGTCCTCGATATCGCTTAACTCGGAAATATATTGTTCGGTACGCATATGACGACGTGTGTGGCGTGAAGAAACATGATGGCCACCTGGGCCGGCCTCCTTTATTAAATCGAAGGCAAGTGTTTCATCATTTACCCGGATCCCGTCTACTGCCCGCATGACCATGCCGAGGATCTCGTTATCTATGACCATTTTATCATAGGATGCGGTCATGCAGAACTCGAGAAATCCCGCTGCATCATGTATGAAGTTTCCTCCTGCCAGCGCAACCATTACGTTTGTAATGGCTGATTCGTATCCAGCCTGAGAGTCATTTACTTTGGAGTCGGACATGCCTGCTGTTGCGTAATATGGGAGGCGGTAAAATTGGGCCATTTGAGCTGCCGCGGCGTTCAATAGTCCCATCTCAACGGCTCCGGAAAGGTATTTCATACTGCGGAGGTCTGTGATGGAAGCAACACTGCCATACAGGGTGGGAGTGCCCGGGTTGGCTAGTTGGGCCAGCATAACCCCGGCTAAAGTATCAACGTTTAGAACAACAAGATTACCGGCCAACGTGACAGGTGAAGTAGCGCCGCAAAGAGGTTCTGCCGGCACTACCACGGGGATGCCGTTTCGAGCAGCTTCTATAGTAAATCGGGAATAATGTTCATCCAGCTTCAAGGGACTGACCACGCAGGTTACCATGGAAATAAAAGGCCGTTCCTTAAGTTTTTGAGGGCTGCCCGCGATGGCCGATGCCATTTTGATGACGTTTCTTATTCCTTCAATCGTATAGACTCCTCCCATGATATGCTTCCGGGTGTAATTCATGGCCGTACCGAATCGATTGACGTCAACATCTTCAGCGGAAATTTCATTAGGATATACGTTAAGCATATAAAAGTGAATATTATCCAGAACTTCCACAAGACGAGCCATGTTCTTGATGTCTTCGTGGCTGGCCTTCCGCGAATCATCAGATCCCGGATCCTGAACATTCAGGGCTGTGCCGCCTGTGCCCATGTATACCCTGGTTCCGCCGACCTCACAGTCCAGCCCGCCATTTTCCGCCCGGCCGTACAGGGTAATAACAGGAGGTGCTTTGCCGATCAGTTCTTCCACAAGTCCTGGAGGAAATTTTACAATAAAGCTGCCTTCATCGACTTCTGCTCCTGCATTGCGAAAAAGCTCTCTCGCTTCGGCTAATCTTACCTCTATTCCCACCTCATTGAATACTCTGAGTACGGTTTTATGTATTTTTATAATCGCGTCATCGGTAAGGGGTTTATATTGACCCCCCGGCAAACCTTTTCTCGCCTTCATATTAAATCCCTTTATTTAGATGAAGTTGTTGAACAATCTGTATTATATGTCGACTTTTATTCATGCTGTAAAAGTGCAAACCCCATACGTCATTGTCCTGGAGTTCTTCACTCTGGCGTATGGCATATTCTATGCCGTATTTTTCAACTTCCTCGCTTTTTTCGCTTACCTTGTAAATCTTGTCATGCAGCCTGGACGGTATTTTTGCGCCACAGAGCGATGCAATCTTTGAGATCTGAGCATAGTTAAAGATGGGGAAAATGCCGGGGATGATCGGCACGGCAATTTTCCGGCTCACTGCTTTGTCACGGAATCTATAAAAATCATCGTTGTTAAAAAATAGCTGGGTAATGACAAAATCAGAACCTGCGTCAACCTTGCGCTTGAGATTCGTTATATCAGCGTCCAGATTTGGCGCTTCAATATGACATTCGGGATAACCGGCAACACCGATGGAAAAATCATCATGTGCCTTAATAAATTCGACCAGCTCATTGGCGTAGCCGAAACCTCCCTCTGTCTTCACAAAAATGTTTTCTCCTTTAGGGGGGTCACCCCGTAAGGCAAGGATATTTTTTATATTTTCCTTTTTGAAATCATCAAGAATTCTGGCTGTATCATCTTTTGTTGCCTGAACACATGTGAGATGTGCCAGAACCTCTGTGTCAGTATGGTTCTTGATTTTTGATGCAATCTCGATGGTCATATCCCGCGTACTCCCACCGGCACCGAAAGTAACAGAGATGAAATGAGGATTTAGCTCAACAAGTTCTTCAATTACCGAATATAAGCTGTCAAGTTTTCCTTCCCTTGCAGGTGGAAAGACTTCAAATGAAAGAGTAAACTTGTTTCTTAGCAGCATGTCTCTAATCTTCATCTACAGGCACCCCCATCTTGTCCTGACTGCTGAACACTTTTTATTTATAATTGGTTTAATTTCTCCTCGCAATACAATTCTGCTTCTTGCACTCCAGACAAGGATTGTACGGGGAGACTGGAAGATTCACATTGGAAGGGAATACGCCAAATATCCCTGAGACGGACTTTCGGGGTTGCATAAGACAGGAATCCGTAAGTTGAATACCTGTCTGATCGGAACCTAACAGACGAAACAGTTTTTTCTGTTCCTTAATGGGCCAGTCACAATAACCGGGACTAAAACGTAGAGTAACTCCTCTTCCTTTTAGCTCATATCTCTTCTTCATATCTTTATGAAATTTATCGATCATATTTTCTACGACAATCGATCCCATGGAATCGAGGATATATGAATCTGAAAGACGATTTTCCCCCATAAGCCGGACGATTTCCTCTTCGATACCACTGCCAATCGTTGCTATGAAACAAATGATGTCCTCACAGGGTTCCATAGCTTTTGAGAACTTTGGGCTCTTAAATTTTGTTCCTTCCTGAAGAGAAATGATTCCCTCGCTGACTGATTCAATTTTTTTGATACGATAGGATAACTCGGGGGTAGTGAAATCTTCAAGTTGCGCTTGGAAATCATCTATTTTTCTATTGATAGAATGTGAAAATCTGCGAGTATATCTCCCACCAAACAAGAAGGACAGGTCGCTTTTCTCTATACTGGAATTTATTTCCATTACGGACATGATATATGCCTTCACCCTTTGATAAAGATTATTGTTTCTGCTCGAATCGGTTATAGTGATATATTGTGATTAATGAATATTTGTACTGAAACTACTATAACAAAAAATTTTGTTTGTCAATATCTTTGACCATAATATCCCCATTGCTTTACGAAAGCCTGAATGGATGCTACGGATCAGACACAGTGAGGAGTGCAATCAAAGGGGGGGATGGGATTCTCCATGAGGATGCTCGACTTCCAGGTCCTGGGCGTCCAGCATATGGACCAGTAATTGCAGATTATGGGTAATCGATTCCATCTTGTTTTGGGGAAGCCGCTTGAGGCCATCTACAATCTTTTGTTGTATAGGGGGTGGCGCGTTTTGAGCAAGCGTTTTGCCTGCGTCTGTAAGCTCAATATTGATTACCCTGCGATCAGGGGAATTCCTTGTTCTTTTTACAAGATCCTTATGTTCAAGACGGTCGATTACGCCGGTTACCGTGCTTGATTTGACCATAATAAGCTTGGCAATCCGGGAAGGGGGCAGGGGGCCATTTTCGTAAAGGACAAGAAGGCAGTTAAGCTGAGGGGCGCTCACCTGATAGTTTTTATTTAATTCCTTGGTGTAGAGGGATCCCGCCTGCATGAGTCTTCGAATAAGATAAATGATTTCCCTGATCTGATCATGTTGGGAGTCAAAAGTCGTATTATTTGAGGGAGTTGAATTATGTATTACCATAGTAAGGGCACTTTGTTTTAGTAAAAAATATTTGTACTCAAATATTCCATCGTTTTCACCCTATCACGAACATACGGAGAGGGCAATAAAATTTTTTGATTTTGGCTCATTATTCAATCCTGGTAAGGTCAATAACCCACGATGATAATTTTTTGCCCTGTTTTGTCAAGGTTCCACGGTTTTTGTAAGTTGTATCGTCAATTTTCATGAAATATTCTGAGCCCTGCAGTTTCCCATTTTTGGAAAAACATACTGAGAGGATCGAATCGTCAACGATGACGTATTTCCCCGATAAAGTTCCGAGATCAGGATCGTCAGATTTCCAAGTGGTAATAGATTTATTTTCTTTAAAGGGGATGATTTCCTGCCGGTTGTGAACCTCAATAGCCCTGTCCTGAAGTAATAACTTCATTATGTTTTCATGTACCCATTCTTTATTCAGATGGGTTGTTGTTATCTTGCCCTCAAAGGGGATGACTTGGTCGTCGTCATCAATATAACAACCTTTCCCGATCCAGCGTCCTTCTTGTAAAATAAATGTATGTTTCATTGATTAAAAAAGCAATGTCACGACCAATATAATCAGTCGTGACGTTGTTTGGTTAATATTCCCTGGTTATTTTTATCCTGACTTTGTTCCCATAAAAATCATATTTCAACGTCGCATCTCAGGCATCTCTTTGCTTCTTCAACGGCAGTTTCCAGGGCGTAACCGAGTTCTACTTCATCGAAATTTGATCTTCGCTTTGCGCTGTCCAGTTCCGGCATCTTCGCCTGGGGCTGTTCTTCCGTTTCTTCGTCAATTTCAAACGGTATTTCGATTTTCTCTTCAGGCGGTGCTTCGTAAGGAGATTCCCCGTTTCTGTTTCTGATTGCCTGATCAATATCCTCGGCGGCCTGATGTCCCGCAGCGATAGCGCCTACAGCCGTCCATGGTCCCGTTACGGCATCGCCGCCAGCGAAGAACTTTTCGCGGGTGGTTTCAGATTTGCTTCCTTCTGCCAGATCAAAGCAGGACCACTTATTGACAGAAACTCCACTATCTTCAGGAACGAATGAGAGGTCCGGTGTCTGCCCGATGGCTGCAACAACTGCGCTTACATCCAGAGTAAAGTCAGAACCCTCCACGGGAACGGGCCTCTTTCTTCCGCTGCGGTCAAAGTCGCCCGGTTCCATTCGTTGACAGGTAATACCGGTAACCTTGCCATCTTTGCCGATTATCTCGGTAGGGGCGACAAGATATTCGATTTTAATTCCTTCATGCTCGGCTGCTTCGATTTCTTCCTCTGCCGCAGGCATATCCTGCCTGAAACGGCGGTAAAGGATGGTAACTTCTGCACCGAGACGGCGTGCAACGCGAGCAGCATCTATAGCCGAATTTCCACCGCCGATGACGGCAACGTGACTTCCCGGAGTCTTTTCACCCTTTAACCACATTTCTTCATTAATGTTGAAATCTCTGAGGAACTCAACGCCTCCGAAGACTCCACCCATATCTTCTCCTTCAACTCCCATTTTCTGGCTTTCGTGAGCACCTGGAGCCAGGTATACGTAGTCAAATTCTTCACTCACCTTTTCAAAAGAGATATCCCTTCCAACGCGGGTATTGCACCTGATTTCAACACCAAGAGCTGCTATGTTGTCAATCTCACCTTTAAGGATATTTCTCGGCAATCTGTATGAGGGGATACCGTAGCGCAACATTCCACCTGCCTCAGGCAGTTCTTCCAAGACAACAACCTGATAGCCTCGCAGTGCGAGATCTTTTGCGGCCGTCAGACCTGCGGGTCCGGCGCCGACTATAGCGATTTTTTCTTTTCTCGTAACGGGTATAGTGTCCACCTTGGGTCTAACCGCGCTGTCTGTAATAAATCGCTTAAGGAATTTAATGGCTACAGGTTCATCCAGGGTACTTCGTCTGCACTTTGATTGACACTGGTGGTCACAGACCCTTCCGCACACAGATGGGAAAGGATTAGTTCTCAACATGACCTTGTAAGCGTTCTCAAGGCGACCTGCACGAATGAGGGCTATATAAGATGGCACATCCATTCCGATTGGACAGGCATGCTGACAGGGAGATTTGAAAAGGGCGGTGCAAACGACTGCCGGACAGCGCTTGTCTCTTATATGCGCTTCATATTCATCTCTGAAATAGCGGATCGTACTTAATACGGGATTGGGAGCTGTCTGACCAAGTCCGCAAAGTGCAGAATCTTTGATAATGCCGGCCATTTCTTCGAGAAGCTCAATATCTCCTTCCTGGCCTCTTCCCTCACAGATATTTGTAAGGATCTCCAGCATCCTCTTGGTTCCTTCACGACAGGGTGTGCACTTTCCGCAGGACTCATCCTGGCAGAAGTCTATAAAGAATCGGGCCATATCGACGGGACACATATCTTCATTCATTACAATCATTCCACCCGAACCCATAATGGCACCCAGTTCCGCGACACTTTCATAATCAATGGGTGCGTTGAGATGTTGTGCCGGGAGCATTCCTCCTGAAGGACCACCGAGTTGAGCAGCCTTGAATTTTTTACCGCCCGGGATACCACCTCCGATGTCGTAAACAATGGTTCCCAGGGTAGTTCCCATGGGAACTTCGACAAGGCCCACATTATTTACATCACCCGTGAGAGCGAAGACCTTCGTGCCCTTGCTTCTCTCGGTACCAATGCTGGCATACCATTCGCTTCCCTTAGATATAATCTGGCTGATATTGGCAAGGGTTTCCACGTTATTAAGAACACTCGGTTTCTGCCAGAGTCCGGCAATTGCCGGGAACGGCGGTCGCGGTCTTGGCATTCCTCTTTTGCCTTCAATCGATGTCATGAGAGCTGTTTCTTCACCGCAGACAAAGGCTCCCGCGCCCTGATAGATCTCAAGATCAAAATCAAATCCCGTTCCCAGGATATCCTTGCCTAAAAGACCGTATTCTTCTGCCTGTTCTATGGCGATACTCAGTCTTGTCAGGGCTAATGGATATTCCGCCCTGCAGTACACATAGCCAGAATGGGCGCCGATCGCCTTGGCGGCGATGACCAAGCCTTCCAAAACGGCATGTGGATCGGCTTCGAGGACACTTCTATCCATAAATGCTCCGGGGTCGCCTTCATCTGCATTGCAGAGGACGTATTTTACATCCCCCTTGGATGCGGCGGCGAACTTCCATTTCAGGCCCGTGGGAAAACCGGCTCCGCCTCTCCCCCGCAGTCCCGAATCCAGGACTTCCTGGATAATTTCCTCCGGTGTCATTTCGGTCAGGGCTTTGGCCATGCCGGCATAACCGTCTCTGGCAATATACTCGTCTATTTTTTCAGGATCGATAAGCCCCTTGTTTTTCAATACCCTTAGTTCCTGGAGGGCAAAGAAGGGAATCTCATTCATAGTTGGAATGATTTCTTCAGTTGCAGGCTCTTTATAAAAAAGTCTCTCCAGGGGCCTTCCCTTTATGAAATGTTCTTCAACGAGTTCGGTAATGTCTTCTGGTTGTACCAGCATGTATATGATTCCCTCGGGATAAACCACCATGATGGGTCCCATGGCGCAAAAACCGTTACAGCCCGTTTCAACAACTTTGATCTCATCTGAAAGACCTCTTTTGTCGAGTTCTTCAATTAAGACTTTTTTTACAGCAATACTGCCGGAAGCATGGCAGCCCGTACCTCCGCAGAGAAGTACGTGAGACCGAAAAATCTTCATCGGATATTAACCTCCTTCATACGTATGAAAATGACATTTCGAAGCATTTTATTATTTATTTAGTGGTTTCTGAACCCTTGGCCAGGACAAAAGGAGTCTGTATCTCGCCCTCTAATATGTGTCTTTTAAAGACTTGCCTCATCTTGTTTGGATTCATGTATTCATATATTATAGGTTCTTTTTCCAGAATTTCCACGGTTATCTCGGGCTCCCTGGCACACAATCCCATGCAGCCCGATGTAGTAACGACAACATCGGTTACACCGGACTCGTCAATCTCACTCATCAGGGTATTCATAACCTCCCGTGCTCCGGCGGCAATGCCGCATGTTCCCATGTGAACGGTAACCTTCACGCGGCGATCACCTTCTCTCAAGGAGGTTTCCGAATGAACTCTTTCCTTGATTTTCTTTAAATCTTCAATCTTTATCTTTGCCATGACCGCTCTCCATATTTTAGCAAATGTTAGTATTTTCCTGTTCAGTGAATCCTGTGAACTGTTACTCAATCATATTGGGCCAACAGTTCTTTAATCTTGGCCGGCTTTTGCCTCCCTTGTACCTCTTCGTCTATTACCACAACCGGTGCCAATCCGCATGCACCCAGACATCGGACCGCTTCATAGGTAAACAGCCTGTCTTCAGTCGTCTCCCCTTCTTTGATTCCAAATGTCTTTTCTATACTCTTGGCAATGGCCTTGCCTCCCCTGACATAGCAGGCCGTACCGAGGCAGACTCGGCAGACGTGCTTTCCACGGGGAGTCATTGTAAAGAATGAGTAAAAAGTAACCACACCGTAGACCCGACTGAGTGGCAGGTTCAACCCCGCTGCTACCCGTTTTTGGGCGGAAACGGGTATGTATTCGAGGATTTCCTGAGCTTGTTCCAGAACGGGTATTAATCCCCCTTGTTTACCTTTGTACTTTTCAATTACTTCATCCAATTTCTTAATTTGTTCGGGTGTAAATTCTTTTAAGAGGTCATCATTTCCTGACATCCAGCAGTTCCTCCTTTGACAAGATTAATCTAATCACTTGCTTCAATTTCTTTCAATCCTTCTTCTATATTTGTCCTTATAAAACGTAAGACTTCGGTATTGTTAATGGGAATATCCTCAAGTTCTCTCCTTATTTCCCTCGTATCCAGCATATAGGTCAGGTCACCATTTTGGTGAGAGTAAACAAAATCCACTTCCGGGTCACCTGCAATTAATGAAATTATAGTACTCGTTATGTCTCCCAGAGGCTGGCGATCGATATGGCTGAATTTAAAATCGGCCGTAACCCTTGTTCCTTCCCCCTTTTTTGATTCAATTGAAAAATGCCCCTCGCAACTCTTTGAGGCCTGAAGTAGCAAAGGCAGGCCCAATCCGATATTACGGACTGTTTTCGATGTGAAAAAGGGATCAAGAGCTTTTTTGAGCGTATCTTCATCCATTCCTTCCCCGTCATCGGAAATGTCTATGAATAGCTTGTCCCTCTTTTTGTCCTCAACAATATGAATTTGGACCAGTTTTGCACCGGCCCTTGTTGAATTCTCAACAATGTCAAGGATATGCATAGACAGTTCCAGCATGGTTTACTCTATAATATGCCTTCCCCCGCGCCCTTCAAAAGCCATCTTTATTTCAGAGATTGTCGGGTTCTCCATGAAAAATTTTGTAGATCCCTTTCCTATATCCTTTATAAAATGGGCATCCGATGATTCAATAAAGGGGTAATTGAGAAACTCCGGATATTTTTTTCGAGCTTTTTTTAGTCCCGTTCGATACGATATTTCGAGAGCATCGAATTGAATGTCAGAGGGGATGAAGCCCAGCTGACCGATGACACCAAAGCTTTCCCTGTCTATATGGGCGGCTATAGCCAATCCATGCAGCTTGTGAATTGTTTCTACCGATTCTTGCAGCGAAAGTTCAGTAGCCCCGATAAGCAGTCTATCGTTAAATCCTTCGACTTCATCGATTTCATTTACGATGGGCTGACATCCGAATACTTCTTCCCTGTTCATGCCACGAAGCGCTCCATATACAATATTCTGAAGCTTTAGTAAATCATCAATGTTGTCAAAGAGCGCAATGACATGAACCTCTTCTTTGCTCGTTAGCTCCATTCCCGGTAGTACGATAATCGGTTTTCCCTGGGCCGCGTTGATAATATACGGAACATTCTCGGAAGAATTGTGGTCACAAATACCTATGACATCTAATCGTTCACTGATGCTTTTTTCAACAATAGCTGATGGGTACATATCCAGATCACCGCAGGGGGACAAGCAGGTATGGATATGCAGGTCACATGTAAACTCCTTTAACATCAGTATATAGCTGTCTGCAAAAAAAAAAGCCCTGTAAGAGGGCGTTAGTTATGATAGTAACTTATACAGTTTTCCCGCTACTTCAAATGTATAGAGATTGGTTACAAGGATAGGGATTCCTTCTTTTGAAGCCTTTCCGAGAGTATCCTCCTCCGGTTCTTTTCCTTGCACGAGAATAATGCCTGCAAGTTCTTTCAGGCTGGCAACCGCTACAATATTCTGGTGGGTCTGACGGGTAATCCAGAGGTTTCCTTCTTTGCTGTTCGCCATAACGTCACTGAGAAGGTCACCCACATATCCGCCAGTAACCTCTCGTGTTAACTGGTCTTTACCGCATTCTACCTTGAGGTTCAACTCCTTAACGATAGAAGATAAATTCATCATATCGATCCATCCAATCCATTACTGGTCGGTTATATTTATCAATACTTTTAAATGGGTTCCCTTATTAACTTCGGATGTCAGCTCAAAATCATCGGAGCAGTTCTTAATATTGGGAATACCCATTCCTGCTCCGAAACCCAATTCCCTGATCCTGTAGCTGGCGGTTGAGTATCCCTCTCTCATGGCCATTTCGATATCTTCAATTCCCGGTCCTTCATCCTTTATATCAAGAAATACACACTCGGGAGTTACGCGAACATTGATGACACCGTGGTTTGCGTAAGAAATTATGTTTATTTCCGATTCATACGCGGCAATGGCGGTTTTCCTCAGGGTGTCTCCGGTAATGCCCATGTTTTTTAATGTTTTTTTGATCTCAACAGCGGCTTTTCCCGCATCTTCGAAATTTCCACCTTCTATGATGAAAGAATTTTCATAGTTAAAACTCATAATGACACAGAATCATCTCTGCCAACTTTTTCAACACATCCGGTTATCCCCCGAGAATATAATCGCCCTGAAGTTTCAAAAAGAATATATCTTGTTGATAGCATTGGGATATTTAATTCGTCAGCTAGTCTGAGCGTTTCATCCGGAGCGATTTTCCCTCGCACTAAAATGATAGCGGCAATGTCAAGGATGCTTGCCGTCCGTACAATCTGAGGATTTGTTAAGCCCGTAAGCAGAAGACTCCCCGCTTTTGCAAAGGCAAGAACATCACTTAAAAGATCGGCGCTGAAGGCCGTTTTAACTTCCATGTTTAATTGTTCACGTCCCACAAGAACTTTCGCGTCAAGTATGTCCATCACTTCAAAAAGGGTCACAATCTTCTCCTTCAAAGAATGACTTCACAATCCATCTTGCCTTCATCCATCGTTCGAGGAAGGGCATTATGTTTATATAGAGAATCTGATACAGATTCATCATTTGAGACCTTTGCAAAACGCCCCCTTTCGCCCAGTTTCTGCGTCAGACTCAAAATTTAATCCTCGAAATACTCAATGTATTCCTGTGGTTAAACTTTTCATCTTCCTTGAACTCGAACGAAATTAAGCATTTTGCAAAGGTCTCATTTTTTTGCGTGAAATCGATTTTCTGCCTAACACAAGGTTTGAAGTATGTCAATTTATTTCTGATTTATGATCTGTCTTTTGTTTGTTCAGCATTTTTCTTAACATACTGAAATGGGAATGTTATTTCAAAATCACCCAAAATAAATCTAAAATTGTTATTTTTTCCTTGACATTATTAATGTATTTGCCTAAAGAGTAGTGACCGGCGGTCATTAAGTGACCAATGTTCATTATGTGAATGCGGGTTATTTAAACCGATAATCCGAATTTTTGGTCTGGAAAGGTCCATTTTTGATCAGATACAGATAAACGCGGATTTTAAGGTAGGAGATAAAAGCTTGGTCACTGTCAGCAGAAGAAAAAAAGAAAAAGAACAGAGGAAAATGGCCATTCTTAAGGCCTCACAGCAACTATTTTTTAAAAAAGGCTACCAATCTGTCTCTGTTGAAAGCATTGCCAGGAAAGCTCAAATAAGCAAGGGAACGGTATATCTCTATTTTAATAGTAAAGAAGAAATCTACGCTGAAATCCTTCTGAATGATATTGAAGAGTTTAATGATAAAGTGTCTGATATTGTCGATGAAGGTAGAGGCGCCGCAGAGATGCTGCGCAAGTTTTCTGATGTCTATGTTGATTTCTTCCTTAATGACAGGGAATTATTCAGGATCATGATGTCTTTTATGTTACGGGCAGATCATCTGAATTTCTCCGAAGAGCTGAATAAACATATGATTCGTACAACAAACAAATCGGTTGAGGTGGTTGACAGGGCTCTGGAACATGGTTTCGAGACAGGTGAATTTTGCAACAGGAAAGATCTTATGAAAGGCAGGAATGTTGTTTGGGGATTGCTTAACGGAGTTATTTCTCTCCATCTTTTCACCGGAAAAGAATCGACGAGAGAAGATAGAATTCGATCTGACGTTAAGGAAGCCTTAGGCGTTTTTATTAGGGGATTGGAAAGTCCCGTTTTTTCTCCGGATGGTTCCGGAACATAATGAGAGGAGGCCTTTATGGGTAATTTATTGGTAAATATGAGGGATCAAAAGTTTATTCTGTACGAACAGCTTGGACTTGACAAGCTGTTTTCCTCCGAGAAGTTTGGGGATTATTCAGACGAAGTTGTGGACATGATGTTAAATGAAGCGGAAAAGATGGCAGTAGACCTTCTTGTTCCGACATACGATGTTGGAGATAGAGAAGGGTGTACTTTCGAGGATGGTAAAGTCACAGTGCCTGCCTGCTTCCATGATGCCTTCAAGAAATTTTGTGAGGCCGGCTGGGTTTGTGCCCACAAGGATCCCGAGGTGGGGGGACAGGGGACCCCCTTGTCAGTTTATTCTGCCTGTTTCGAGTATTTTGATGCGGCCAATTTTGCCTTTATTATGTATCCTGGTCTGACACAGGGTGCGGGCGGATTAATCGAGAATCATGGTACCGAAGAACAGAAGAATAAGTACATGCATAAGATGTACGCCGGTGAGTGGGCAGGGACCATGTGCCTCACCGAACCGGGCGCCGGGACCGATCTCGGAGCTATAAGGACAACGGCTAAAAGAATGCCCGACGGCACATTCAGCATCACGGGCACAAAGTGTTTTATTTCCTGCGGAGATCATGACCTTACCGAAAACATTATCCATCCCGTCCTAGCAAGGATCGAGGGAGATCTCCCCGGCACAAGGGGAATTTCTATCTTTATCGTTCCCAAGTACAGGGTAAACGATGATGGGAGCCCGGGCGAGTTTAACGATGTCAATACCGGTAATATTGAGCACAAGATGGGTATTAAGGGTTCTGCTACCTGTACGCTGAATTTTGGCGACGAGAGTAAGTGTATCGGTGAACTTCTCGGCAAGGAACGTGAAGGCATAAGAATCATGTTCCAGATGATGAATGAAGCGAGGCTGGAAGTCGGCATGCAGGGGCTGGGGCACGCGACTGCCGCGTACGAACATGCATTGCAGTATGCCAGGGAAAGAATCCAGAGCCCTCCGATTTGGGAGATGAAAAATCCCCAGGCCAAGGCAGTTCCCATCATCGAACATCCGGACATCAGAAGGACACTTCTATGGATGAAAGCTTACGTAGAAGGCATCAGGGCAATGAATTATTTTACCGCCTATTGTATCGATATGGAAAAGATTTCTGAAAAGGAAGAGGATAAGGATAAATGGCATGGTTTTATGGAGCTTCTGACACCTGTCTGTAAGGCCTTTTCATCAGACAGGGCCATGGAGATATGTTCCTATGCCATAGATGTTCATGGCGGTTACGGTTACTGTGCCGAGTACCCCGTAGAGCAGTATATGCGGGATTGCAAAATCGCCGGTCTCTACGAGGGGACAAACGCGGTTCAGTCCCTTGATCTTGTCGGGAGAAAACTCAGCATGAGAAGGGGTCAGAATATATTGAATCTTTTCGGCGAAATAAGTAGTGCCATCGAAAAGACCAATAAAATTGAGGATCTGAAAGAATATAGCGGGCATTTGGAAAATGCCTATAATGCCGTAAGCGATCTTACGCAACAGTTTGGTAAATGGGGCAAGAGCGCCGCTTTCTTGCTTCCCATACTGAATGCGAGGCCGTATCTGATGATCCTGGGTGATCTTGTTGTTGGTTGGCTGCTTATGCAGGCGGCGGAAATTGCCACGGAGAAACTTGATGCCATCTACAGGGAAGCTGATGCTGAAGGTTCAAAGGCCAGGCAGCGCGCCCTCGGACGCGAAAATGCTGAGGTTGCTTTCTATCAGGGTAAGATTGCTTCGGCAAAGTACTTTGCAGTTAATGTTCTACCAACTCTCGAGGGAAGGTGTAAGGCCATAAAGCTTGGAGACAGACTTCCCATAGAGATGCTGGAAGAGTCATTTGGTTCTTAAATATTATTTAGGGTAAGTTAGATTTTCGCCTTAAAAGGAGGAATGATATGTCGTATGAAATTAAAAAAGCTGCCGTTTTAGGGGCGGGTGTCATGGGCGCCACCATAGCGGCTCACCTGACCAACGCGGGGATTGAATGTCTGTTGCTGGACATTATTCCTTTTGATCTTACTGATCCTGACAAGAAAAAGGGTCTGACGGAGGAGAGTCCCGAGTGGCGTAACCGTTTTGCCGCAAACGGACTGGCGGGTGCGTTAAAATCAAAGCCAGCCAGTTTCTATTCAAAGAAAAACGCCTCCATGATTACGATTGGTAATTTTGCAGATGATCTGGATAAGTTGTCCGACGTGGATTGGGTCATCGAAGTGGTCATCGAAAATCTGAAAATCAAACAGGATCTCTTTGCGCGAGTTGAGAAAATTGTAAAACCGGACTGTATCGTTTCCACCAATACATCAGGGTTACCGATTAAGGAGATTTCAGCGAATTTCAGCAAAAGCCTGAAAGAGCGTTTTCTGGGAACGCACTTCTTTAATCCTCCCCGTTATATGAAGCTTCTGGAGGTCATTCCCGGTGAGGAAACAAAGAAAGAAGTTGTCGATTACATAATCAAATTTTGTGAAGACGTATTGGGTAAAGGTGTAGTCATTTGCAAGGACGTTCCCAACTTCGTTGGTAACCGTATCGGTGTTTTCGATATATCGAATGCAATAAAAATTATGGTTGATAAGGGACTGACAATACCGGAGCTGGACGCTATTATTGGCAAGGGAGTTGGCAGACCCGGTTCTTCCATAGGTGGAACCATGGATCTGGTCGGTCTGGATACGGGTTATCACGTTATGAAGAATCTCCATGAGGCGGTGCCGGATGATGAGATGGTAGATTATTTTCTGCCGTCCGAGTTCATGGAAAAGATGATGGAGAAAAAATGGCTGGGGAATAAGACAAAGCAGGGTTTTTATAAAAAAACCAAGGATGAAAAGGGCAAGAGAGTTAAATTAGCCCTTGATTATAACACAATGGAATATATTTCCTTTAAAAAACCGAAGTATGCATCTATCTCCGAAGCAGGTAAAGCGGAAGGAGGTTTTGAGGTAAAACTGAGGACCTTATTTAACGGAGAGGATATTGCAGCCGAGGTAGTCAGAGAATATCTCTGCAGGAATTTCATCTATGCGGCAAACCGTATTCCGGAGATCTGTGATACCGTTGTGGCCATCGATAATACAATGAAGTGGGGTTACAATCACAGGATGGGACCCTTCGAGACATGGGATGCTGTCGGTGTCAGGGAAGCCGTAGATGTTATGAAAACGCTGAAGTTGAAGGTTCCCACGAAGATCACCGAGATGCTTAAGGCAAAATGTGAGACTTTTTATCTCAAAAAGGAGGATGGCAACTATTACTACGATTTTGAAACGAGGGGTTATGTAAAGCTTGAGGATAAGCCGAAGATCATTCTCCTTCCGCCTCTGAAAGAGAGAGAAAAAGTCATCAAGACAAATTTGGGCGCGTCTCTTGTCGATATGGGCGATGGTGTCGCCTGCCTCGAATTTCATACCAAAATGAACGCAGTCGATGGAGATATCGTCAGTATGATTTTTGACAGCTGTGATATAGTGGAGAAGGATTTTCTCGGTCTGGTTGTCGCAAATCACGGTACGAACTTCTCCGTAGGAGCCAATATATTCCAGGTTCTCGTGGCAATTCAGAAGGGAGACTGGGATTTACTCGAGAAGCTGATTTATGATTTCCAGTATGCCAACATGAGAATGAAATACTGTGAAAAACCGGTAGTTACCGCTCCGGCGGGGATGGCTCTGGGTGGAGGTTGCGAGATGGCCATACACGGAGCAAAGTGCCAGGCAGCCGGGGAAACATATATGGGACTGGTGGAAGTCGGTGTCGGCGTTATTCCTGCCGGCGGTGGAACCAAGGAACTGATGGTCCGGATGACAGAGGGGATACCGGATGGCGCCGTTGCAAGCGGTTTGAATATGCAGACATACTACCAGAAGGTCTTTGAAAACATAGGTATGGCCAAGGTTGCCACAAGCGCCATGGAGGCCATGGAGCTGGGCTATATCAGAAAGACGGATGGTATCAGTCTCAATCGTGACCATCAGATCTGGGATGCGAAAGAAGTTGTTTTAGGGTTGTCGAAGTTTTACAAAAAACCTAAACAAGCCATGATTCCCGTCATGGGAGACAATTTCAAGGGCATGGCAGAGTCTATCCTGTATAACATGAGGTATGGAAATTTCATTTCCGACTATGATGTTCATGTAGTAACGAAGCTTGCCGATGTTATTTCCGGTGGCGATTGCCCGGAGGGCACTTACGTAACAGAGGACTGGATCCTTGATCTGGAGAGAGAAGCATTTATGAGCCTTGGTGGTGAATCAAAAACCCAGGACAGGATAATGCACATGCTGACGACGGGAAAACCGTTGCGTAATTAAAACAAAAAAAGATCCATTGCTGACCCCTGGCCTTGCTTTCTATTCGCAGGCCGGGTGGCATTTCACGATAAGGAGGAAAATCATGCGTGACGCTGTTATTGTTGAATCCGTAAGGAGTCCTGGTGGACGTTATAAAAGGGGAGGGCTTGCCCAAACCAGAGGTGATGAGATAGGCATACAGGTATTGAAAGGGCTTATGGAGAGAGTTCCCCAGCTCAAACCGGAAGATATAGATGATCTGATTGTTGGATGTGCCTTTCCCGAGGCGGAGCAGGGTATGAACATGGCCAGGGTTTTAGTATTGGGTGCCGGACTGCCCATTACGACATCCGGAATGACCATAAATCGCTTCTGCTCGTCCGGGTTGCAGGCAATCGCCGATGCAACAGCAAAGATCAGGGCAGGCTGGTCGGATGTTATCATAGCCGGTGGTTGCGAGACTATGAGTCACATTCCCATGGGCGGTTCCATATTTCGCCCCCATCCTGACTGGGGAGATTTGCCAAACACCTATGTTTCCATGGGAATCACGGCGGAGAACGTGGCCGCTGATTACAACATATCAAGGGAAGATCAGGATAAGTTTGGGATGGAGAGCAACCGGAGAGCACATGAGGCGATCAATGCAGGTAAATTCAAGGATGAGATTATTCCCATTAAAGCGTGGAAGTATACGGAGGACAAAAACGGGAAGAAAATCAGGGAAGAAGTCGTCTTTGACATGGATGATGGTGTCAGGTGGCCCACGACGCTGGAAAACATGGCTAAGTTGAAATCGCCCTTTAAGGCCGGTGGATCGGTGACTGCGGCAAATTCTTCACAGATGACGGACGGGGCCGCTTTTTCCCTTATAATGACGCCGGAAAAAGCAAAGGAATTCGGCCTGAAACCGATTGCGAAATTAACCTACTATGCTGTTGAGGGATGCAAGCCTGAAGAAATGGGTGTAGGCCCGTCCGTTGCTATTCCCAAGGTTCTGAAAATGGCAGGTCTCAAGGCGAGCGATATTGATGTATTTGAAATAAACGAGGCCTTTGCTTCCCAGGCCCTTTACAGTATAAGAAAGATCGGAATTGAAAACAGACTGAAAAAGGGTGATATAAATCCCAACGGTGGCGCCATTGCGCTGGGCCATCCCCTGGGATGTACCGGAGCCAAGCTGACCGCTCAGTTACTCCACGAGATGCAAAGACGCAAGTCGAAGAATGGTATCGTGTCCATGTGTATCGGTGGCGGTATGGGCGCTGCGGGTATTTTTGAGATGTTGTAGTATAAAACATACGAACGTATGAAAAAAAGCCACGGTAATTACCACCGTGGCTTTTTTTTGTGAGCAGCAAGTTCAGGTTGACAGAGCATATGAAATACGAGTATTTAAAGCATACAGCAGTCAGCGATCAGCACTTCACTATTACAAATACTCAATAGCTGATAACTGACGGCTGATTGCTGACAGCTTAACTGTGAGGTGGTCCCATGAAAGTAGGCTTCGTTCAATTTGAACCTCTGTTCGGTGAAGTTAATAAGAACATAGAAAAAGCGGAAATGCTGATAGATGGTACGGATGCGGATCTCCTGGTACTGCCCGAGCTTTTCAACACGGGATATGTCTTTACATCGAAAGAAGAGGTTATAGACCTGTCTGAGGAAATACCGAAGGGCAAGACGACACAGGCGCTCATGAGAATGGCTAAAAACAAGGATGTGTTTCTCGTGGCGGGCCTTGCTGAGAGAAAGGATGATAAATATTTTAACTCAGCCGTTATCATGTCGCCGCAGGGGTATCTCGGCACATACAGGAAGGTCCATCTGTTCTTCGAAGAGAACCTCTGGTTTGATCCGGGCGATACTGAATTTGCCGTCTATGATATTGGAAAGTATAAATTCGGGGTCATGATCTGTTTCGACTGGTTTTTCCCTGAAGCCATGCGTGCTTTATCTTTGAAGGGCGCCCATATCATCTGTCACAGTTCGAATCTGGTTCTTCCATTCTGCCAGGATGCCATGAAAACCAGATGCCTGGAAAATCATGTCTTTGCAATAACGTCGAACAGAACCGGGGTGGAAACGAGAGGTGAAAAATCTCTTCAGTTCACCGGTAAAAGTCAGATAATCGGTCCCAGGGCGGAAATCATGTGTCAGGCAGGTGGTGACACTGAAGAGGTGGGCATCATGGAGGTTGATTTAGCCATAGCCGCCGATAAACAACTTAACGAATATAATAATCTGTTCGAAGACAGGAGGCCGGAATTCTATGGTAAGCTTCTGGACAAAGAGAATGAATAAACAAGAGCTTTAGAAAACTGTGCAATATGATTTTGTATTAGTTAATTTCCTGTTACGATCCTGGAGAAGTCTGCGATCCTGTGGAACATTTTTGAAATTTCCTCTAAAAGAGAAAGCCTGTTGAATCTTATCTTTTCGTCTTCCGCCATAACAAGTACCGTGTCGAAGAAATCGTCTACCGGTTTTCTCAGTCGGGCCATTTCTATCAGGGCTTCCTGATCTTTACCACTATCAATATGAGCGCTTGCCTTTTCCTTAATTTCAAGAAAGGCCGTGTAGAGATCTTTTTCTTCATCCATATCGAAGAGGGAGGTATCTACGGACCCACTTCCGAACCCTTTTATAATATTGCCGACTCGTTTGAATGCAATGGCGAGAGGTTCAAAATCCGCATGAGTCTTGAAGTTTTCCATGGCATTTATTTTCTCGAGTGACCTGACAATATCGGCCGCGTCCACGGAGAGGACGGCATCGACGACATCATACGGATGGCCTTGGGATATTAGCTGATTTTCGAATCTTCCCCTGAAAAAGTCTAAGATGTCTGATTTGATCTCTTCCGGTGTTCTCTTAAGTTTATCGCCAAAGATGGAGATACTTTTGTCTATCAGGTCTTCCAGGTGGAGAGGATAAGCCTTATTCAAGATAATGTTGATAATGCCAAGAGCCTGTCTCCTCAAGGCGTATGGATCTGCCGTTCCCGTGGGGATCAGATTTATACCGAAGAATCCGGCAATTGTATCCATTTTATCTGCAATACTTACGATAGAACCCTCGTCAGTTTCCGGGAGATCACCACCGGCGGCAGTAGGGAGGTAATGTTCATAAATTGCTTTCGCGACAACCGGAGCTTCACCGCCGATCAGGGCGTACTCTCTGCCCATTATCCCCTGGAGTTCCGGGAATTCATAAATCATCTGCATTTCCAGATCGGCCTTGCAAAGAGTTGCGGTTCGATAAACATTGTCCCTGAGGGCCGGGTTTATTTTATCTGTTATGTATTCGGCAAGTTCTCTGAACTGCACTACCTTTTCGTAGGAAGTTCCCAGCGAGCTGTGAAATACGACGTTCTTCAGCTCTTCCAGCTTTTTTTCAAGCGGAATTTTCTGATCTTCTTCAAAGAAAAATCGGGCATCGGCAAGCCTTGCTCGGATGACTTTTTCATTTCCCTCTGCAACGACCTGAGGGTCCCTGGTCAGAGTATTATTAATTGTAATGAAATGAGGTAAAAGGTTGCCTTTCTCATCAATGACGGGAAAGTATTTCTGATGTTCCATCATGGAGGTGGTGAGAACTTCTTTGGGCAGCTCCAGATATTCTTTATCAAAACTTCCGCAAACAACGGAGGGATATTCGACGAGAAAAGTTACTTCCTCCAGAAGATCCTCGTTTTCAAGGGTTTTTCCGGATACGTGACCGGCAGCATTTTTCGCTTCTTCCAGGATAATATTTCTCCGTTCATCCGGATCAACGATAACAAAATTATCTCTTGTCTTCTTCAGATAGTCATCGAAGTTTCTGACTTCAAAAAATTGAGGACTCATGAAGCGGTGTCCGCAGGATACGTTGCCGCTCGATATATTCTCAATCTTAAATGGAATAATCTTTCCACCGAAAATGGCCAATATCCAGTGAATTGGCCGGGCGAAACGCAGATCCAGATTCATCCAGCGCATTGATTTTTTAAATGGAATAGATGTGATAAATTTAGGAAGGAGATTAGACAGAAGGGCTTCTGTGACTTCCCCTGCGATTTTTTTTCTTACACAGATGTACTCTCCTTTTTCTGTCTTTATCGTTTCGACCTCAGATATATCGATTCCCTGTCCTCTGACAAAACCGAGAGCGGCCTTTGTTGGATTTCCATCTTCATCGAATGCAACTCTCCTGGCAGGACCCATCTTCTCGAGGATTTGATCTTCCTGTTTTTCCGCCACTTCTTCTACGCACAGACAGAGTCTCCTCGGCGTAGCCATAGCGCTTACATTGCCGTGCTTGATACGAATCTCCGAAAACTCCCTCGTGATCATTGTTTTCATATCGTCAATTGCCTTCGGTAAAAAGGCCGCAGGTATTTCTTCCGTTCCTATTTCCAATAACAGTTCCTTGCTCATGAGAATTGCATCTCCTCTGTTTTGTCATTACTCATTGCTTTTTACTTCTTACTCCACCTTCCCATAAGGGGATATCCCATATTTTCCCGCTGATTTAAATATCCCTCTGCAGTGAGCCTTGCCAGGTTTCTGACCCTTCCGATGTAGCTTGTCCGTTCCGTTACACTGATTGCACCCCGTGCGTCGAGGATGTTGAAAACGTGGGAACACTTAAGACAGTAATCATAAGTGGGAAGAACAAGGCCTTTTTCGGCCATCTTTTCAGATTCCCCTTCATACATGTCAAATAGCTTCCGTAACATTTCCATGTCTGCCTCTTCGAAATTGTAAATGGAAAATTCCACCTCTCCTTTGTGATGGACATCCCCGTATTTTATGCCGTGGCCCCATTCCAGATCGTATACATTATCCACTTCCTGGAGATACATCGCGATTCTTTCAATACCGTATGTTATTTCGGCACATACAGGATCAAGGTCAAATCCTCCGACCTGCTGGAAATAGGTAAACTGGGTAATTTCCATTCCGTCCAGCCAGACCTCCCATCCCAGACCCCATGCCCCAAGTGTTGGTGATTCCCAGTCATCTTCGACAAATCTGATGTCGTGGTCAAGCGGATCTATGCCGAAGCTTTTCAGGGATTCTATATAGAGATCCTGTATGTCAAGGGGAGATGGTTTCATGATTACCTGATACTGGTAGTAGTGCTGGAGCCTGTTCGGGTTTTCTCCATACCTGCCGTCAGTGGGCCTCCGCGACGGTTCAACGTAGGCAACGTTCCACGGCTCTGGTCCGAGAGCACGAAGAAAGGTTGCCGGGTTGAAAGTGCCGGCACCTACCTCAATATCGTAAGGTTGCTGGATGATACATCCCTGGTCTGCCCAGTATTTTTCTAAAGCTAATATCAATTCCTGAAAGGTCACTTTTGCCTCCTCAGTTATATTTGACGCATTCGTAAAAAGTCAGATTTCCCCTCCCCTGGTGGGAGGGGATAAAGGGGAGGGGGGTATAACTAATTGAAATATTACCATTTCACCCTCACCCTAACCCTCTCCCCTCGAGGGAGAGGGAACAATTTTGACTTTTTACGGGTGTGTCATATTTAACTGCGCGAAATTATCACTATGAAAAAATGGTGTCAAGATAAATGTATCTATCCAATTCAAGGCATGTTTAATCTTGACGGTTTCGTAAAAAGTCGAATTTCTACCCTTTCCCGATCAGGTCGAGGACAAGCTTTGTCATTCCCGCGGAAGCGGGAATCCAGTTCTTTCAAGTACTTATGGACTCCTGCTCCCCGATCGGGCCGAGGACAGGCTTCGCGGGAGGGACTCGACTTTTGACTTTTTACGAGTTCATCAATCTTGTCAGAAAATAACGCAAAAGGTGGGAAAAAGTTCCAGTGTCTCATGCGAAACTTCTGTCCGGTGAAATATTACTCTGAATTATGTGCCGAATGTTGTCGTTACTTTTCTGAAAACTTGTCAAGTATCTGTTTTCCCTGTGGAGTGAGAGAAAAAACAAGAGTGTTTCCCTTGTCCAATTTTTGTCCGACCAGGCCTTTGGCCATCAGTAAAGAGAGGATTTCATTGAATTTTGCTTTTGAGATATCAGCATTCTTTAAAAGTTCATCCAGGCTTCGATTGATCTGTTTTTCATCCTCTATTAACATAGACATAATCTTTAAATCATCTTCCGATATTCCCCCCCTCTTAAGCTTGCCTTTGGAAACCGTCTTTTCAGTTTTTTCAGGTTCACGAGTTGCCTCTTCGGGTCGAATGTTTTCTTTATGACTTGTTTCAGTCTTCTGTAATCGCCTGGTGTAAATATTCTCAAGGAATCTACATGAAAAGAACGCAAAAACAAGACAGAATCCGCTAAAAACAAGGAGATTGAGCGGTTTCGTTCGAGCGGTTTCAAGCATATCACTGGAGATCATATTCAGAAAAAATGGTGCGGTCAGTGCCGCTGCCATTCCCAGAAAGGAATATTTAAGGATGACTTCCCGAGCAGGTTTTTCAGACTTCTCGCTTAAAAAGTAGTTTGCTAAACCACCCAGTATCCCTGATATAATCATGATTACGAGGATAAGGAGCATATAGCTGTCTGTCAAAGATGCTGTTGCCAGAATGTCTTTAGTTACTTGAGTGTCCATCGACGTACCGAAGAATTACGCAACTATAAAATTATCCACAGTTCGAGTAACCCCCTGGATGCATGGGGATATACCTTGCCTAAGTTTCTTACTTTTAAGTCAATATCTTTGATATCAGAAGAACGGTTAATAAAATCACATATATGTCTTTTAAAAAGCAGGGCTCCCTCTTTATCTTCGTCATGGAAGTAACGGATGTCCCGCTTTCTGTCTTTAACCTTTTCAATTTCTGATACCGTGTATCCCTTGTTTTTCAGGAAAGCAGAGAGTCCCTCCATTATTTTTTTGTTTTTTCTCTTGTTGTAATGGATATATACGGTATACCTGCCGAGTTCAATACATGCCTGTGTTTCTTCAGATTCATTTTTTTTGACAGGGGGTGTTATTACCTGTTTTTCTTCCGGTTTAATTTCTTGACGTGTTAACGGCTTGTTAATCTTGTTTTTTTCTATAATTGATCTCACATTTCCGGTTAATTGGTCAATGCTTGACTGAATCTGTTTCATAGTCTTCAGTGTTTCTTGCGATCTTTTCAGAAGTATTTCCGTCTCCGCATTTTTTCTTTCATCATGGCTTGTCAGGGTGATGATTGCCGTTGCGACACCGGCACCGATCAAAAAACCGGCAAGCAGGGTTAGCCAGGTGTACCGACTGCGGCGTGAATACTCTACTGATTTATTCAGGGCTTTACTCAGAACACTCAGTTCCTGTTTTGAAATATCCGCTTTTGAATTATCGTTATCCATTTTATATTCCCGATGATTTCCGCAAGACCGATAGAGACCCTTGCAAAACGCTCCCTTTCGTCCAATTTCTGCGTCAGACTCAAAATTCAATCCTCGAAATATCCAATATATTCCTGCGGTTAAAATTTTCGTCTTCCTTGAACTTAAACGAAATTAAGCATTTTGTAAAGGTCTCCGAAAGCCACCTGCGATAAAGAGCAATTTAATCTTGTAGAAACCTCTCCGCGCTTGTTATCTGCAAAAGTCGCACGAGAACCAGTATTTTTGTCAAAATAATTTTATGATAGTTTGTAATATGTTGAAATCATAAATATTGTTTTATCTATTATCAAGTGTCATATGCTGCATGAATTCACGGAACGAGATGATAGAAGAGTCATATTTGTAAAGACTATCGACAGTAAATCGGGAATGCCTGTATTAATTTACGATTTAGTTGCATCGAAACATTTGTAATATCATGTACTTCTTCATGGTTTGGTGTTAAATCTTGAGGTGTAAAACATTCCGACGGTTTGCAATAAAAAATGCTTATGGCTTAACGCGAACGAATCAGACTTTCATTTTTCTGATCTCGTTGATAACATGTAAGGATTTAAGATCCTTACCGAGAGTGTGCCGTATAAAACTGCCGAGAATCTCTCTGCTTTCTTTTAATGACTGTTTCGAGAGGGCCAAGCGGTGAATCTTGTCTGGCTCGATTTCTTTTCCCATAAGTAAGGTTTTAATGGTTCCAATCGATACGGGAGTGAGGGAAAAATCATTTTGACGACATTTCACGCATCTTATCCCGCCGTCGATGGGGTTGAAAGAAGGTTTTTCAATTCTTTCAATAGGAGTGTTACATATCAGGCATCTTTCCAAAACGGGCTCGTATCCGGAAAGTTTCAGGAGGCGCAATTCGAAAAACCTTAAGATTTCTTCGGAACTGTTTCCTTTCTCTATTATGCCAAGGAAATTTTGCAGCAGTTGAAATAAATCAGGGTTTCTCTTTCCTTCCACAGTAAATTGATCGGTGAGTTCGATGAGATATGATGCAATCAGGGTTTTGTCCAGGTCTGCACGAATTCCCTGATAGTGATTGCTCACATCGCAATTTTCGATAAGGGCAAGGCCCTGATTATTCTTTCTGGAAAATACGATTGTCGAGCAGGAGAACATCTCGATGGCGTTCGCGAATCTTTTCCTGCTTCGACGTGCTCCCTTTGCGATTCCCTTCAATTTACCGAATTCATCGGTATAAAAAGTGACGATTCGGTCAGATTCGCCGTAATCAAGGGTTTGGAGAACAAAGGCGGAGGCTTTATGTATTGATCTTTTGGTCATTTTAATTTGAAGCTCGATTTTAAAGTTCCAGGTTTCATGTCAACAATTTCAGGAAAATGGTTGCCAGGCCAAGGAAGGAAAGGAATCCGAATGCGTCTGTAAATGCCGTTAAGAAAATATGAGAGCCAAGGGCCGGGTCCATCTTAAGAAGCTTCAAGCCCAGAGGTATCAATGTTCCCACCAGTGTGCCCACAAAAATGTTGAGCATCATTGCCAGGCACAGGACAACCCCCAGTACAGGTATACCCTTCCAGAGATAGGCTATGATGCCTATGACCGCACCGACACATATACCGTTTAATATACCCACGAGGATTTCCTTGTACAGGGCTTTTTTCGAGTTTTCAAAGGTTAACTCACCCAGAGCCAATCCTCTTATGATAAGGGTAAGGGTCTGGCTTCCCGCGTTTCCTCCGAGTCCCGCAACTACCGGCATAAAGACAACGAGAATCACCATCATTTTGATAGTGTCTTCAAAGAAGCCGATTACAAATACAGAGGCAAATGCTGTCAGGAGGTTCAGATAAAGCCACGGCAACCTTTTTTTTACAGATTGGACAGGTTTGTTGAATACGCTGTCGTCTTCACCAAGACCGGCTATCCTGTAAAGGTCTTCAGATGTTTCCTCTTCCATGACGTCAACGATGTCATCCACCGTAATTCTTCCGAGCAATAGATTGTTGTCGTCCACAACGGGGATAGAAACGAGATCGTACTTTTCGAATATCCTGGCAACCTCTTCCTGGTCAATATCCACGTGAACACTCGGTATCGATTTGTCGATTGACTCAATAACAGGACTTGTTCGTTTTGACGTAATCAGTTTTTGGAGAGGGACAGAACCGACCAGCCTGTCTTCCTTATCAACAACGAATACATTATGAACGTCTTCAATTTCTTCTGATGCATCAATGACGGCCTGCAGTGCATCCCGTATGATGGAATCATCCCGGACAGAAACCAGCTCCGATTGCATGATTCCGCCGGCGCTCTCCTCATCATATTCCAGGAGTTTCTTGACGTCTTCCGACTCTTCCGGTTCAATTCCATCCAGAACTGTCTGGGCCTTGTCTTCTGTCAGCTCGGCAATAAAGTCGGCCGCATCGTCCGACTCCATTTCATCAACGATTTCTGTCAGTTTTTTGTCGGAAATTTCTTCGAGAATCTGGTCTCTTGATATATCGGAGAGTTCCAGGATGACGTCGGAGGCCTTTTCTATATCGAGTAGTGAAAAGAGATGAAACTTCTCCAGTTCTTCCAGGTTATCAATGAGATCGGCAATATCGGCGGGATGAAGCGTGGAAAAGAGATCAAGAATGTCAAATTCTTTGTTGAGCTTGATCCACTCCTTCAATTGGCCTAGATATTTTATTTCTTCTCGTTTTTTTCTTTTCATTGGTACACCTGCGTTGCCACGATGGAAGATTCAAAAAGCAGTGCAATGTACCACAATTGGGATTTTACAACAAGACGATTTATATTTCCGAAAGGATATGGTTGGGGAATTCAGGGGCTAAGATTTTCAATTCTGCATAATTCATTTTCTTGATTCGCAACAACTTTATTGAAGTTTTTCCGATAATGGTTTTCTACAGATCCTTAAACTTTATTTCTCCTCCAACAATGGTCATAATTAACTTTCCTTTTAAAGTCCATCTATCGAAAGGGGAGTTTCTGCTTGTTGATTTGAAATTGCTGACATTGACGGTCCATATCTTTTGTGTATCAATGACAGTTATGTCGGCATCGGATCCTTTTTTCAAGGTTCCCTTTTTAATCTTCAATATAGCAGCAGGATTTGAACTCATTTTTTCAATAAGTTCAGCAAGAGTAAGGATGCCATCGCCCACCAGTTTCAAGCTGAGTGAAAGAGATGTTTCCAGGCCGTTGATACCGCTTGAGGCATATTCAAATTCAACGTCTTTTTCTATGGATGAATGAGGAGCATGATCGCTTGCGATTGCATCGATGGTGCCATCCTTGAGTCCCTGTTTTATGGCTTCCACATCCTCCATGCTTCTCAGTGGTGGATAGACCTTGGTATTTGTGGAGAATTCTCTTAGAGCTTCGTCGGTGAGGGTAAAATAATGCGGAGCCGTTTCCGCTGTCACACGGACTCCCCTGTCTTTGGCTTCTCGAATCGCGCGGACCGATCCTGCGGTGCTCACGTGGGCAATATGGACGGAAGTTCCGGTGTAGGCCGCCAGGGCTATTTCTCTTTCCACCATTATATCTTCTGCGATATTGGGAATTCCCTGAAGACCGAGTTCAGTGGATACGAAGCCTTCATTCATTGATCCACCCCTGGATAAATTCAAGTCCTCACAATGTGATATAACAGGAAGACGTAGCGAATAGGCATATTCAAGGGCACTCCTCATCAATCGACTGTTCATGACAGGTCTTCCATCATCGGAGAATGCCACGGCGCCGGCATCTTTTAAGTCACCAAATTCTGTAAGGATCTTTCCTTCTGATCCTTTGCTGATCGCCGCAACGGGGTAAATATTTGCCATGTTGGCGAGTTTGGCCTGTTTCAGTATAAATTCGGTTACTGAACGATTATCGTTGACGGGATTTGTATTGGGCATACAGGCAATTGAAGTAAATCCACCGGCAACCGCCGCTTCACTACCCGTTTGAATCGTTTCCTTGTACTCATGACCCGGCTCCCGGAGATGGGTATGCATATCAATCAAGCCCGGGGCGATTATTGTATTTTTCAAGTCAAGAACTTCTATTGATGAAGAATTGATTTCTGAAAGAGAAAGATTTCTGCCAAGTTCCACGATCTTTCCGTTTTCAATCAGAATATCCAGATCTGCATCAATATTTCCTGAAGGATCAATGACCCTTCCTCCCTTGAGTAGCAGTTTCATTATTCTCCTCCTGCCAGAAGGTAAAGGAGTGCCATTCTCACGGCGACACCGTTGGTAACCTGTTTAAGAATAAGGGACTGAACACCGTCAGCGATATCAGGGGCGATTTCAATTCCCCTGTTTATAGGGCCTGGGTGCATGACAAGTACGTCAGGCTTTGCCAGTTTTATGTTCCTGTTGTTCAGGCAAAAATAACGTGCGTATTCTCGATCGGAAGGAAAGAGGTTATCATTCTGCCTTTCTATCTGAATCCTGAGCATCATGATAATATCAGCATCTTTTATCGCGTCTTCCATGTGATAGGAAACGGAAACACCCATTTTATCAATGTCTCTGGGCATCATCATGGCCGGACCGCAGACGGTTACCTGTGCCCCCATTTTTGTAAGACCGAGAATATTGGAGCGTGCGACTCTGCTGTGGGCTATATCTCCCACAATTGCAATCTTAAGGCCGGCGATCTTTCCCTTTGTATTTCTGATGGTCAGCATATCCAGGAGGGCCTGAGTTGGATGTTCATGGGCTCCATCACCGGCATTTATTATGGATTGCTTTACAAGCCGGGCAAGCATATGCGGTGCTCCGGCGGCACTGTGCCTGATGACAATAATATCGGGATTCATGGCTTCCAAGGTCCTGGCAGTATCCGTGAGTGTCTCACCCTTTACAACACTGCTTGTAGTGGCTGATATGTTTACCGTATCCGCACTTAGTCGTTTTCCCGCAATTTCAAAGGAAGTTCTTGTTCTCGTGCTTGCTTCAAAAAAGAAATTAATAATGGTTTTCCCTCTGAGAGTAGGAACCTTTTTAATTTTTCTTGTTGATACCTCCAGGAAGGATTCTGCCGTATCAAGGATCAAGTTGATTTCTTCCCGGGAAAGTTCTTTCATGCCCAGAATATCTTTTTTTGATAGTCTCATGATTTCGCCTCAGATTGTTGAAAACCTTATATGACTAGTGTCATGGCAAGCTTGCAATGACGCACAAGCCTTCGTCATTGCGAGGCCGAAGGCCGTGGCAATCTCTTGGATTATGCCAAGTTAGCTCCCAGTAGCAGGAGATTGCTTCGCTTCGCTCGCAATGACACTCGAGACTTGACACGACACTAGCAGTTAGCTCAAATCTCATTAATTATAGAACGCAGGCCCCTTAATTCAAAATTCAGAATTAATATATTACCCTTCTTCAATAATAACCTCATCATTGTCTGTTGTTTCCGCTACATTAACGCTGACTTCTTCCCAGAAAGACGAGGGGAGGTTTTTGCCGACAAAATCAGCTCTAATGGGAAGTTCCCTGTGTCCCCTGTCGATGAGAACGGCAAGCTGAATGAGCTTGGGTCTTCCGAAGTCAATCAGTGCGTCCATGGCCGCCCTGATCGTCCTCCCGGTGAAAAGGACATCATCCACAAGAACGACTTTTTTGTTATCCAGGGAAAAAGATATATCTGTTTTCCCCAGTTTTGGTTTCTTTTTGGATGTTAATATGTCATCGCGATACAAGGTAATGTCTAAAATGCCGAAAGGAATTTCAACCCCTTCAGCCTCGGAGATCTTATGGCACAATCTTTTTGCCAGAAACATTCCTCCTGCCCTGATTCCGATTATGACCAGATCCGTAACACCCTCATTTTCCTCCAGGATTTCACTGGCTATTCTCGACAGGGATCTGTCTATCCCCTCAGCATCCATGACCACCTTTTTTGTTTTCACCATTGCCCTGCCTTCCGGTTTCTATCAAAAAAAAGCCTCCCCATGAAATGAGAAGGCTTTTTCCTGCTCTTGAAGCTTAAAAAAATATTGATCATCTGTCATCCTGTTTCAATATCCACATTCAGCTATGAAATATACCAATGCTCATATTCAAAAGTCAACTTATTTTTGCTTGCCCTTCTTAATGAAGGATTTTGGCCAATCTGTTCCATCTGACGTTGTGTTTTTCACCGTTCCAGGACCAGTATATGATAAATGCCCTACCAACGACGTCCTTCAAATTTACGAAACCCCAGAATCTGCCGTCGTAACTGTTGTCCCTGTTATCTCCCATGGCGAAGATGTGCCCCTCAGGAACCTTTACCGGGCCAAAGTTGTCACGTGGCTGCATTGATCGGGGGAGAATCAGGCTGTCCGTAAAGACACCATACGTGTCATCAAACGGGGAACCGTTAATATATATCTTCTTGTTTCTTATCTCTATTACATCTCCCGCGACGCCTATGACCCTCTTGATAAAATCCTTTGTTCTGTCCATAGGGTATATAAAAACGACAATATCACCCCTTTGGGGTTCTTTAACAGGAATGAGAGTCTTTCTCGTCAGGGGTATTTTTATTCCGTAAATGAATTTATTAACAAGGAGCCAGTCACCAATCTGGAGGGTCGGAATCATAGAGCCGGAAGGTATTTTGAAGGCCTGTACGATGAATGTACGGATAAAAAGAGCTATAATGATAGCAATGAAAATGGCTTTTGTGTATTCTTTAATTATCGTTTTTTTATTCTTTCCCATATATTAATCCTTTCATCTTAACGATTTCGCAAAAAGTCAAAAACTTGCCAAGTTGTCATTCCCGCGAAAGCGGGAATCCAGTAATTACACGCAGTTATGGATTCCCGATCAGGTCGGGAATGACAAAACGACAGAAATTCGGACTTTTTACGAGACCATCAATCTTAATTCTTGGCCTTTAGCCTTTCGCCTGTTTACGAATATATAGATGATAGAGTTATGATTGTCATAACGATGGCAAAAA